>JBHELF010000021.1:0-12336 GCA_046263155.1 Actinomycetota bacterium | reverse complement strand
CAAGGGGTCTGAGCCGGAGATCTCCACCAGCGCGCCCGACCGCTTCTCCCGTCGCAATGAGCGAAGAACATCGACGGCTTCGGGATGCGCGTACTGCTCGCCGGAGAATCCGGCGACGAAGCGGCCGCCGCGGATCGTCCCTCGCGCCTCCATACGGCGGAGCGCCCACTGGATCTCGCGCCAGGGCACTGTGTAGGACTCCCGCACCAGTAGGTCACGGAAGACGACGCCCCACCGTGCGAGCAATTGCTCCGCCATCGCCTCGGCAAGCTCGTCGGGATCGTCCGTCGCTAGTGCGCCGGGAAGTAGCGACCAGCGACCCGCGGATCGACCCGCGGACGCCACACGCCCGCCCCTCAACCTTCGCCGGGGCGACGTACGTACCT
This sequence comes from Actinomycetota bacterium, assembly GCA_046263155.1. Classification (GTDB taxonomy): domain Bacteria; phylum Actinomycetota; class CADDZG01; order CADDZG01; family WHSQ01; genus DATADF01. The sequence goes on along the minus strand of JBHELF010000021.1, from coordinate 11,950 downwards.
GATGCCGACGAAACAGCAGCGAGCGCACCGTGGCGAAACCATCTGCCGTAACGAGCCCGCGCGCCACCGCGTCCCATAACGCTTCCTCAATCTCGGTTGGCAGCCGGCGCGTGATCGTGAGCAGGTCGGACTGGAAGAGGGCACCGTGTTCGCGCAGCGCATCCAGCACATCGGCCGTCCGGCCCAGTCCCGGTGCGGCAGGCCTCCGATCCCCGCGCGCGCCCTGCAACAGCCAGGACAGATCGTCCCGGATCGTCAGGGTGATCGGGGTAGCGCGCGACGGAGTCATTCCGCTGCGTCTGGGAGCCTCATCGGCCTCGCCGTTGCGTAGAGAGAGGCGACCCCAGGTGACGTCGCCGGACATGCAGAGGTCGTCCAACCACTCGCTGCGATAGCTCTCGACGCGCGCCTTCAGAACGGCGTCCTCCCATGCGCCCGCCGCGAGTTCGAAGCCCTGAAGCTGCTCTACAACTGCGAGAACCCCCAGCCGGCCCTCTCGCTTGGTTCCCGGCGCGACGTGCTGCCAACGCAGGAGGAAGCGCATGAAGTCTTGCGCCGTGACCGGCTCGATCTCGCGCCGGAGTCGCTGTTGCGTGTAGTTGTGGATCCGAGCGAGGAGGCGTCGAGCACAGAACTCTTCGGGACCGTCCGGCCTGGTGTAGTGCCCCCGGAAGGCGAAGCCCTCATTTTCCAGACGGGTCACGGCCGTGTTCACGTCGAACTCCGACAACCCTGTCGCGTCCACCAGATCGGACACCGTCGAGGGCCCCCGGAACTCGAGATGGCCGCGCAGCATCTCTGCGGCCGGAGCATCTCGGTCCAGAGGGGAGGCAGCGATGGGCGAGCGGTGGTCGGGGGTAAGGACAACCTCCGGGAACAGCAGCTCGACCTCGGCCCGGCGTTCCACCGGACACCACAAGGACCCGCTCGGGAGCGCGGCCGTAGCGGCGCGGTGGTCCTCAACGAGCTCGTCGAACCACTGTCGCCACTCGTCGGTCGGAGGAAGGCCGATCACCGTCATCAACAGATCGTGGAGTTCGTCGGCATCGCGCGGGTCGGGCCGAACTTCGTCTCGCACTCGCTCGATCGCCTCGGAATCGAGCGTCCCGAGATCGCGGGCCTCCACGGGAAGCCCGCGGCGAAGCTGCACGGCACGGCTCCGGCGTTCCTCGAGCGGCGCATCGTCGAGGTATGTGAAAGGCCGTCCGTTGAGGATCTCGTGGGCCAGGACGGAGGGTTCGATCGTGTCCCGTACCACCACCCGAACGTCGCCCGACTCGATCCTTCCCACCAAAGCCCGCAGGCCGTCGATGTCCATCGCCTCATGAAGGCAGTCGTCGAGCGCCTGACGAACGAGCGGATGGTCCGGGATCTCGAGGGGGCCCGGCGCGACGTTCTCCTGACACGCGGCCAGCGTCGGGAACACCGCGGCCATCAGATCATCGGCCTCCATCCGCTGGATCGCCGGCGGGTTCTTGCGACCGCCGCGCATGCGGAGCACCGCCAGAGCCAGGTTCAATGTCCACCGCCAACGTGCCGCGAACAACGGTGAGGTCAAAACCGCCTGACGCACGACGCTCTCCACGGTCCTAGAGGCGAGGAACTTGGGCACGCGTTCGAGCTCGAAGCTGTGCTGGGGGCCGAGTGAGAGAAGGATCGCGTCGTCGCTGGCAGCGGCCTGGAGTTCGAAGTCGAACGTGACGCAGAACCTCTTCCGAAGCGCTAGTCCGAGCGCGCGATTGAGGCGCGCACCAAACGGTGTGTGGCCCACGAGCTGCATGCCGCCGCTCTCATCGAAGAATCGTTCGAGGACGATGGTGTGCTTTGTGGGAATCGTGCCGAGCGCGGCGAGGCCGGCGGCCAGGTAACGAGTGATCGTGTCGGCGGCATTGAGATCGATGCCACCCTGCTCCTGCAGCCAGCTCCGGGCCGCGTCCGGATCCCCGGCGACGAGCCGCTTCTCTACTTCGGACCTGAGATCTGATACCTCATCGGACAGCTCGTTGGTGCGTCCCGGTGCCTCACCAAGCCAGAACGGAACCGAGGGCGGCGCGCCGCGCGCGTCGACAACCCGGACGGTTCCGGGCTCGACGCGCCGGATCCGCCACGACGTCGTGCCCAGCAGAAAGATGTCGCCGGCCTGGCTCTCGATCGCCCAGTCCTCGTTGACCGTTCCCACGAAGACGTCGTCCGGCTCGGCCACGACCCTGAAGTCGCCGAGCTCGGGGATCGCGCCGCCAGAGGTCAGCGCCGCGAGGCGCGCGCCGCGACGACCTCTCAGGCGGCCGTTAACCCGGTCGCGATGGACATACGCGGCGCGGCGGCCGCGCCCGGTCTGGATGCCCTCGGACACGAGCTCGACTGCGGTATCGAAATCGTCGCGTGCGAGATCGGCGAAGGGGGCCGCGGTGATCACGAGTTTGTAGAGGTCGTCGTCGGCCCAGTCCTCCGCCGCGGACTCGGCCACTACCTGTTGAGCGAGGATGTCGAGCGGCGCGAGCGGCGGGAGGATCGCATCGAGCTTGCCGGATCGCACGCCGCGCAGCAGCGCCGCACACTCGACCAGCTCGTCGCGCGTGGTCGGAAACAACCTTCCGCTCGGGGTCCCGCTTCGAGTGTGATTCGAGCGGCCGACCCGCTGAAGAAATGTGGCGATGCTTCGCGGGGAACCGATCTGACAGACGAGCTCGACCGGCCCGATGTCGATTCCGAGTTCCAGGGACGCGGTCGCCACGAGCGCCTTGAGGTCCCCGGCGCGCAGACGTGCCTCGACTCGCTGCCGCCGTTCCTTCGAGAGGCTGCCGTGGTGGGCCGAGACCTGGTCCTCGCCTAAGAGCTCGCCGAGCTGATGCGCAACCCGTTCCGCCATCCGTCGCGTGTTCACGAAGACGAGCGTCGTGCGGTGCTGCTTCACGTGCTCGGCGATCATGTCGAGGATCATCGCCATCTGCTCCGCCGACGCGACGGCACCGAGTTCGTCGTCGGGAAGCTCGAGCGCCAGATCGAGATTGCGTTGGTGCCCCACATCGACGATCGCGCAGCGCGGAGATCCGTCGGGATTCGATCGCTCGGCCCCGGCCCCCACAAGAAGTCGAGCGACGGTCTCAATGGGTCGTTGAGTAGCCGACAATCCGATCCGCTGCGGAGCTTTGGCGGCCACGTGTGCCACCCGCTCCAGCGTCAGTGCAAGGTGCGACCCTCGCTTGTTGCCCGCCACCGCATGGATCTCGTCGACGATCACCGTCTCGACGCGCTCGAGCATCGCTCGGCTGCGTTCCGCCGTGACCATCAGATACAGGGACTCGGGAGTCGTAATCAGGAAGTGCGGGGGTCGCTTGAGCATGGCGGCGCGCTCCGACGCGGCCGTATCTCCGGTCCTCACCGCCACCCTGATCTCGGGCGCCGTGAGGCCCAGCTCGGCGGCCACTCCGGCGATCTCGAGGAGCGGCGCCTCGAGGTTTTGATGGATATCTACGGCGAGAGCCTTCAGCGGCGACACGTACACAACCTGCGGCCCATCGGGGATCTCGCCGCCGGCCTCGTAGAGGCGGTAGAGACGATCGATGCACACCAAGAAAGCCGCGAGCGTCTTGCCCGATCCCGTGGGGGCGGCGATCAGTGTGTGGTTGCCGGCGGCGATCTGGGTCCATCCCTGCGCCTGGGGGTCCGTCGGCCCCTCGGGAAAGCGGCGCTCGAACCAGGTCCGGACCGCCGGATGGAAGGACTCGATCACCGCGTGACTGTAACGAGGGCCCCCGACAGAAATCTCCCGATCCTGTTGATCCAGCGACATCGCGCCATCATCGCGGTCGGGTGCGACAGGCAAGGACGCACACGACGATCCCGAGGGCGGCCGCCAGCGTCGAAGCCACCAGGGTGGCCAGTCGGGCCCGGTCGGCCAGAAGGGAATCGGCGAAGGCCAGCTCCGACACGAACAGCGAGACGGTGAAGCCGACGCCTGCGACTGCGCCGAGCGCCAGGAAGTGCCGCGCCGTGATGCCGGATGGGGGCCGGGCCAGACCCAGGCGCAGGGCCAGGGCTGCGAACAACGAGATCCCGAGAGGCTTCCCGATCACCAAGCCGGCGATCACACCGAGAGCGATCCCGGAGCCGAGAGCTTCAAAAGCTGATCGGCTGAAGACGACTCCGGCAGCGGCCAGGGCGAATAACGGGAGCACCGCGAGGCTGCTGAATCGATGCAGCCGGCGTTGAAGCACTTCCGTAGTCCGTTCGGCGCGCTCCAGTGGAAGCGCTGCGGCGACCAACACCCCCGCCATAGACGCGTGCACACCCGAGTCCAACATGAAAAGCCAGCTGGCTATCGAGCCCGCGCCGAAGAGCACCCAGCGAAGAGACCGGAGTTCTATGCGAGTGACCGCCCCGGCGAACGCCGCGACGGCGAGCGCGGCCGCGAGATAGCCGACGTGCACGGTCGTCGAGTAGAAGATCGCGATGACGATGACCGCGCCGATGTCGTCGGCGATCGCTATGCCGAGCAACAGGACCTTCATCTGGTGTGAGATGCGGTCTCCGAGCAGAGTGAGTATCCCGACCGCGAACGCGATGTCGGTGGCCATCGGAATCCCCCAGCCGCGCGCCGCCTCCCCAGAGTAGTTGATCGCGAGATAGATCGCTGCCGGCAGCAACATGCCTCCGGCCGCGGCTGCAACCGGGAGCGCGGCATTGCGCCACCCGCGCAGCTCTCCGGTTAGAAGCTCCCGCTTGATCTCCAGGCCTACTACGAAAAAGAAGATGGCCATCAGGCCTTCGGTCACCCAGGCGCGGACCTCGTGCGGCAAGGCGAACGGACCAAGACTCAGATCAACCTCGGCGCTCCAAAACCCTTCGTAGGTTCCGGGCCAGAGGTTGGCCCACAGCAGTGCCGCGAGCGCCGCGACCAGTAGAGGCGCGCCACCGGATGACTCGGTGGCGAGGAAATCACGAATCGCGTCACGGACCCGACGACGTGGGGTTCGATTTTCCAAGCGTGCCTCCCGGTCGCGACCAATTGGTCGCCGACCAGACTTCCCGGCACACCTTCCGGCAGTTTAGTCGGGAGCGAAAAGCGAGGGCTGGGCCGGTCCGGCCTCTCGCCATACCCGCGTCAGCGGGGGCTTGCCGTCGAGGAAGAGATAGGTGAGCAACACGCGCTTCCCCGCGGGAAGAAGGCCGTTTGCATCGAGCGCGGCCGCGTAGATCGCGAGTTGATCCTGTTCGCCCGCCTCGAAACGGGCTCCCGTCTTGAAGTCGACGATCTCGACCCCGCCGTCGTCGGTTTCGTACACCGCATCGATACGCCCTTTCACGATCCTGTCGTGGACGCGCAGCGTGAAAGGAAGCTCCACCATGAGCTCGCCGCTGGGTAGTTGCGCGGGAGAGCGCTCTGTGTAGCCACTCGTGCCGAAGTTCTCCAGAAGCGTCGCGATGACGCTCGGATCCGTAACCTCGGCCGGCTCATCGAGCTCCTCCTCGGCCGGATACGAGGCCATCGCGCGCGTCTTTTCCTCGATGATGCGATGAACCTCAGTTCCGATCCGACGTTGAATCGTCGGTCGATCGGGCAACGGTCGGGTCAGATGCCAGGCGCTGATCTCACCCGCGAGCAAGCGGACGAAATTCGTGGCCGAAACGATGTCGGGCACTTCCGGCGTTCGCGGAGAGTGGGGGGCTTGAGCGGCCGCGATCACCTCGAGATCCTTGACGTGGTGCGCCATCAACTCCGAGGCAGTAGAGGCCGCGTCCGATTCATGATCCGCGAGCAGTGATTCGATCGCGACTTCGCCCGACACCACGCCATCGGCGACGACCCCCCAACCCTGGGGGAACACAGGGTCTTCTCGGCCGGAACGTGGTTCGGGCGGCCATACGCGCCGGTCCTCCATAGCCTCGAACATCGGGTTTTCTTCGGGCATCTCGTCGCGCTGCACCATCTCGACCAGGCCCCTCTCCTGGAGCGCCTCGAGGTCCTCCCAGAATTCCGACGGGCCCTTGGCGGTCTTGTCGCGCCCGTACCACCATGCGGCCGTCACCGCGAGGCGCTGCTTGGCACGCGTCAGAGCGACATAGAAGAGCCTGCGCTCGTCCTCGATGACGCGCTCCTTCACCGCCTCCCTGAACTGGTTCAGATTGCCCTCGAAGCGAGGCAGATGACTCGCGTCGTCCCTCACCTCATAGGGAAGCTCCGAATAGCTCGTCAACGGATTCGAGGCGCGTGTGTTCGGGAAGATCGAGTACACCTTGCCGCCGGATTTGCCGTCCGCCGCGGCAACCGAGGGAACGAAAACACACTCGAATTCCAGTCCCTTGGCGGAGTGGACGGTCATGAGCTTCACGGAATCCTGATCCGCGGGCTGAGTGGCCTCGAGAGTCTCCTCCGCGACCTCGGCCGCATCGAGATACGCGATAAAGGAGCGAAGCGTCGCCTGGCCCTCGACCGGAGCGAAGCTGGCGACCTGATCGAGGAAGTTCGAGATGTTCTGCCGGGCGGCGGGGGCCGCGCGCGAAGTCGACGACGCGAGCGCGTCGACGATACCGGTCTGACGAATGATCTCTTGCACCAACTCGAGAAGCGGTGCGTTGGACTTCTTTCTCAACGCGGCCAGGCGCTCGCCGAAGGCGCGCAGACGTCGTTTTGCCTCGGTCCCGAGGCCCTCGATCTCGTCGAGGTGGCCCAGAGCCTCGGCCAGCGAATAGGCGACGTCGCCCGGCTCCATGTCGCGCGCCAGTTCCTCGTCGCCGCCCGCGAGGCGCACTCTGAAGGCCCAGTTTTGGGCCGTGGCCCAGCGCGCCAACAGGGACAGGTCGCGGTAGTGGATGCGCCAACGGGGGCCGAGGAGGATCCGACCGAGCCAACGGTTGGCGCCCGGCTTCGATTCGAGCGCGCGAAGCCAGGCGACGATCTCGGTCACCTCCGGCGTCTTCAGAAGTCCGCCCAAGCCGATGACTTCGACGGGGATCTGCTTGGCCTCTAGAGACTGCAAGATCGCGTCCATCGCGGCCTTGCGCCGCACGAGGATCGCGATGTCCTTCCACTGCACCGGCGGACGATCCTCGGCCGTCGCCTCGCCGTGCAAGACCTCGCACTGTGTTGCGATCCACTCGGCCTCCGCGTGCTCGCTGCCGAAAAGGCCCAGCGAGACCGAACCCTTGCCGTTCGACTCGACCGCGCGCAACGGTTCCCCGGGACGGCGTTCTGGGTCGATTCTCGACACGACTGCGTTGGCGACATCCAGGATGTGTGAGCCCGAGCGGAAATTCTCGGATAGAGATACCGGCTCGTAATGTCCGCCGTCCGCCCGCGGAAAGTCGTCGGGGAATCCGATCAGGTTGTACATGGTGGCACCGCGCCACGCGAAGATCGCCTGACGCGCGTCACCTACAGCCGTGATGGCCCCGCCCTCGCCCACGAGAGCCTGGAGCATGCGGCGCTGAGCGACGTTGGTGTCCTGGTACTCGTCGAGCAACACGAACGGGAACCGTCGCCGGTAGCCGTCGCGGATCTCGGGATTGGCCTCGAGCACCTCCACCGCCTTGGAAATCTGATCGCCGAAGTCGATGCGAGAGGTCCGGCGCTTGGCCGCCATATATGCACCGACCGCGCGCACCAGCTCTTTGCGCTGCGCCGCGGTCTCGATCATCTTCTCGTCGGCGCCCTGCAGAGAAAGCATTTGCTCTGCGGCCGCGTCGATCGCATCGAGCGCGACCATGTGATCGGCCACCGAGGAAGCCAGACCCAGAGCCGATCCCACGACGTATGCCGAACGGATCTCCAGCGCTTCGAATGGAGGAAGGTCGTCCAGACACGAGAGCAGCAGCTGCCACTGCTGCGCCTCCGACAGAAGACCGGCCTCGGGCTCCACGTCGACGAGCAGACCGTGATCGCGCACGATGCCCGCGGCGAACGCGTTGTAGGTCGCCACCGTCACTTCCTCACCGCTCTCGTCTGGGATGTGCTCGAGAGCCAGGTGGACGCGCTCCAACAACTCCTGCGCGGCCTTGTTGGTGAACGTGAGACCGAGGATCTGTGAAGGCGCGAAGGGTTGCGTTTCGAGTGCCCACGCGATGCGGGCCGCCATCACGGCCGTCTTGCCCGACCCGGCACCGGCGATGAGATACAGCGGCTCGAGAGGGTGGGAGATTGCGCGCCATTGCTCGTCCGTGGGCTCGTAGCCCCTCAACGCGGCGCGTATCGCCGCCGACTGCCGCGGGTCTATAGCCGTCACGCCGGAAGCTCCTTGCCCTCGGCCCACAGCGGACACAGAGGCTTGAACTTGCAGAAGTGGCAGTCGGCTTCCGGATCGGGCCGGAAGTCTTCGGCGAGCACTCCCTCGATCAAACTCGGAAGACGTTTCAGCGCCTCCTCGGCCTCCTCCGGCGTCTGCGTGCGTTTGGCTACGTCGCCGCGCGACAGTGGGGCTCCCGGGTAGAGGAGCTGCATCAGTCCCGGCTCTCCGAGCGCGCTTAATTCGGGGTCAGAACGCGCCGCGAGGTTGTAGATCGCGAGCTGCAGAGACTCCCGCGCCTCCGGGACCTGCATCGGATGACGGGACGTCTTGTAGTCGCTGATCACTATCTTGGTCGCGCGCTTGTCCACCCGGTCGATTCGACCTGTGATGCGGTGACCGTCGAGATCGACTTTAAAGCTGACCTCGGCCCGCTCCGCGCTGCCGGGGTCCAAGTACTTTCCGTATCGCTCGATCATCACCTGGCCGTCGCGGTAGAACTGACGCGCCATCGCCCGGTTCGGGAACTGGTTTTCGATCTCCTTGAAGAGCTCGTCGTAGCGCGCGAACGCGGCGGCCGGCTCGACGGGCAGAACGCCGGTTTCCAACTCCTCGAAGACCTTGTGCACGACCGAACCGAACGCCATGTTGTGACTCGTCTCGGGGTCGAACCCGAGCGCCACGGAGAAGAGGTACTGAAGCCCGCAGTTGTCGTAAGTCGAGATTCGAGAGTAGCTGGTGCGCAGCTTGTCGAGAGGAAGATCGTCCTCTGGGTCACTTTGCTGCTCCCGGATGGAAAGCGCGCCTTCCGTCCAGTCCCACCGCCACCACCATTCCTGCGGTTGCGCGGAAGTACAGCTGGGATCGAGCTTGCAGATCTGAGCAATGGCGCCGAGAGCCGCAATCCGCTCGGCCGCGGGTGCCTGTGTATCGGCCAGCGTGCGGCGATGGCGCGCGGCGGCTTCGGCGAAGGTAAGCGGAGGACCCTCAACGCTTGATTCGACTTCCGGGATGTCCTCCACCATCTCGGCGATGAAGCGGCTGGGCTCACCGCGGCGCGTGGGACCCGGCGACGTAGTCACGATGCATCGTCCCGACGCACGCGTCAGCGCGACGTACAGAACGCGTCGATCCTCCATCTCGTTGCGACGAACGCGCTTGATGGGGTCGACCTCGTCGAGGAAATAGGGATCGAAGAGCCCCGTCGCGCGCCGACCCTTCGGGATCGATCCCTCGACCACGCCAGCCACCGCCACCAACGACCACTGCTTGCCCTTGGCACCGTGGAAGGAGCCCACACTCACGCCGCCGCGCGCTCTCTCCGGGGGAAGCCAGGGGTCGGATCCGAAGTCCGCCCGCCCGATCGCGTCCACATACTCCAAGAAGGTTCCGCTTCCGCGCCGTCGTTCGACGAACCGCCCCAGGGCGCGGCTGAATGCAACGAGAGCATCGAGCTCTCTGTGGGCGGGGTCGTCGACGCTCGTGGCGGCGCGCTCGCGCAGCTGCTTGCACAGAGTCGACCGCTCCCAGACCGCCCAGAAAGCGTCGTCGGCGGGCGCATCTTTGCGTTCGCGCAGCAGATCCCGCAGCTCGATGAGCTCCGCAAGTTTTGGCGGCGCCGTCGGGTCCCCGCCGATATCGGGCGAATCCTCGACCGTGGCCGCAAGGCTGCGGCCCGCAAGTCTCGCCAGACGCTCCAGCTCCCTCACCGAACCGTCGTCGAGATCGATCAGGGGGCAGCGAAGAAGCTGTGCGAGATCCGCGTCGTCGGGTTCGTCCGCGAACGCGTAGGCGGCAAGGTCTGTGAACGCGCGCACGATGGGCTCTCCCGCCAAAGGACGGTCGGGGGCCGCGACCGAAAAAGGCACCTGCAGAGCGTCGAGCGCCCGCTCCAACGGCGGAAGCATCGAGCGAGGAGAAGTAATAAGGATGGCCATGTCCTCGTATGCCAGGCCCTCATCCAGGTGCGCGCTCCGTATCGCCCGCGCGATCGCATCGACCTCGCCCGCGAGGCTTCCGAAGCGCCTTACCTCGAGGGTCGAATCCCCTACGAAGGAATTAGCTCGATGAGAGCGCGTCTCGTTGTGCTCGATGAGTTGAGCCGCCGCCGAACCCAACCCCTCGCCGAGTCGGTAGGACGTCTGAAGTGTGATGGTCGGGTGCTCACCGAACTCTTTTGAAAACGTATCCAGCCAATCCGGATCCGCACCGCGGAAAGTCTCGATCGCGGAGTCGGGATCGGCGGCCAGCACAAGGGAGCGCTCCGATGGACCGCCCGTCGTGAAGCCGGTGAGGAAATGCAGAAGTCGTTGCTGGACGAGCGCAAGCTCCTGCCCGTCGTCGACGAGAATGTGTCGAAAGCGTTCATGCAGCGAGGCTCGGACGTCATCGAAATTGGCAATGAGTTCGGCGGCATCCCGGAGAAGCGTCGGGTAATCGACACGGCTTCGCTGTCGAAGCTGAGTGTGGTGACGCTTGTAGAAGGCGATCAACTCGGCCCACGCCGGACGGACACGCGCGAGTGGTTCGAGCTCGGGGGGATCCATCGCCCGCTGGCCCACGCGGATAAAGAAGTCGACGACCTCGTCCACGAATCCGGGGTTCCGAAGAAGGTGTTTGTGGTGGGGCCAGTTGGCCTCGGGCTCGCGCGCCAAGGCGTCGCGCACCGACCCCCATTGCTCGGGGCTGGTCAGTAGAACCGGAGGCTCGGAATATCCGAGCTTGTCGTAGTGGCGCGAGACCAAGTGATAGGCGAACCCGTGCCAGGTGTAGACGGGGACCTCGATCAGAGCCTTCAGATCGAGGTCGTAAAGGAGCCGCTTGGTCAGCCTGTCCTGCAGGGCGATCTTGTGCGCCCGGTTCGGCACCAGAAAGAGGATGCGATCGGAGCTCAGTCCCTCGGGCTCGGCCGCCGCGGATCCTGCGACGAGCGCCAGAAAACGCTCCTCGAGACTCCAGCTCTTGCCGGTTCCCGGCCCCCCAAGGACGAGCAGCGGACCTGCGCCGTGGTCGACGACCCGGCGCTGGGCCTCGTCTAGCTGCACTTTCTTGATGGTTTCCCCCTAACTGAGCCTTCGGGCTCACGTTAGCCGGGGGGTGTGACAGAAATCACTTCCTCCGCGAAAAAAAGTTCAGGCCCGGGGGTCCTTTTCGAATTCCGGGCGGGCCACCGGGATCGTCAGGTCGGCCGAGGTCACCGTGACCGACGAGGGGATGTTGTCCCTGCGCAAGTAGGGCGAGTCCGACTGGGTGACCTCCAGCACGAAGGCGTGCTCCTCCTCGAGCAGCCAGGCCACTCCGAACAGGTCGAACACGTCGCAGAGGCGATCCTTCGCGGTTGCCGTGTTGACCCTGCAGATGCCACGCGTTATGAGAGTCATATCCCCCTCCGGAGCCAGGTCGTAAAGACGCGCCCCGATCCAATAGTCGGAAGAGGCGGTCGTGTACTCGAGGCGGACCCGAGGTATCCCAATGACGGCGGTCGCTTGCGGCATCGGAGCCGATGTGTAGCTGAGAACGCCCGGCCCGGCATTGCGCTGATCGGTCGTGTAGCACTTAGGGATACGCGCGTCTCGGGACCTCACAACTGGATCGCTCTCGACGCCGTGAGGATCGGGGGCCAGGTTCGTGATCGTGCCGCCGTCGCGCCACGTCAGAGTCACCGTGCGCGATGTCAGGTGACGCCACGAGGGCGCCCGGTACTCGAGCCCCGGCTCGTCTGCGTGCAT
>JBHELF010000020.1:0-5432 GCA_046263155.1 Actinomycetota bacterium | reverse complement strand
GTATTTCAACGGTTTATAGAGAAGAGCCCGCTCTCGGTCATGATGCGGGGGGTGCTGGAGCGGGTGCTCAATCCCGAGCGGCTGGAGGAGTGGTTCGCCCAAGTGGCAGAACACCAGTACACGCGTGAGCTGCTGTTTTCTTCTGTGTTCGACCTGATGAGCCAAGTGGTGTGCGGCACGCATCGGTCCGTTGACGCCGCCTATCAAGCGTCTGAAGAAGCGATTGGGGTATCGATCACCTCGGTATACAACAAGCTGAACGGGCTGGAAACCACCACCCCGGCGGACTTGGTGCGGTATGCGGCAGGGGAGGCGGCTCCGCTCATCGAGCAGCTCGGCGGGGCGCGGGCGCCGCAGTTAGCCGGGTTCCGCGTCAAGTTACTGGATGGCAACTGCATTACGGCGAGCGAGCACCGGATCGAGGAATTGCGGTCGCTGGGGGCCGGCGCCTTGCCTGGCAAATCCCTGGTGGTGCTCGATCCTGCTCTGCGGATACCGATTGACGTCTTTCCCTGCGAAGACGGGCACGCCCAGGAGCGTTCGTTGTTGGGGCAAGTGTTGCCGACCGTCGGGGCCGAGGAGGTCTGGGTCGCCGATCGCAACTTTTGCACGCGGGATTTCCTGTGTGGCATAGCTGCGCGGGAGGCTTTCTTTATCATCCGCCAGCATAGGAATCTACCTTTTGAACCGTTGACGCCCATGAGGAGATCGGTGGGTCGAGTCGCCACCGGCCAGGTCTTTGAGCAGTCCCTCCGAGTGACCGAGGGGTCGGGGAAGGAATGGCACTTCCGGCGTATTCGGGTCTTATTGAACCAGGTGACGCGGGATGGCGATAAGGAGATCGATGTGCTGACCCATTTGCCTAGAGAGGTGGCTTCAGCGAAAAAGATCGCGGAGTTATACCGAGGACGGTGGACGGTCGAGACGGCGTTTCAAGAGCTGACGGAACATCTTCCTTCGGAAATCAATGCGTTAGGATATCCGCCCGCAGCCCTCTTTGGCTTCTGTGTCGCATTGGTCGCCTACACCGTGCTGGCGGTGGTCAAAGCGGCTTTGGCCTCGGTTGTTAGCGCTTGGATTATTTCACCGCCTGTTTGTCAGATTATGTTGTGACGTGTTAAGAGTGAATTCCCACATTGGTCACTGCGGTGGAAGAAACTGGAGAGGCGGACCAGTGTTGGAAGGACGAGTGTGAGTGATCTAGAGGAGACGGAGCTGGTTGGGAACCCGGCGCGGTGATTGGAGGTGACGCAGATAAGCCCGCAGTGCGGGGGCGGTGGGCCATCGGGCGAGCAAAGCGGCGGTGTACTTAGCGGGGCGTCGAGTGAGTCCGGCAATTGTTCGGATCCCATCGAGCAATACCCTGGGTGCGATCCACACCGCGAGACGGGCATCGATTGCCCCTTCCACGAGGGGGTCGCATATCAAGTCGTCGGGGAGTACCAGCCCCTGGTATTGTTGGTCTGCGAGCCAATGGATTAGGGTGGTGCGCGCCGCATCGCTACGCGCGACGCACAGCGGTGGGTGTGCGTTGCCGTTTTCGTCGACGAGGACGGCGATGAGGTGTTTCGGGGTGGGCCACACACCGCAACGGGCGATGTTCATGGGCTGAGCTCATCGAGGGCGGTTTGGAGATGGTCGAGGGTAACCTGTTGGGTTTTGGCGATCGCCGCGGCGGAGAGCGCGTAATGGGCGAGCCGATTGACCTTGCGGGGCATGCCATGAGTAGCCTGGAAGATCGCCTCCACGGCGGGCGGTTCAAACAGCGGTAGCTCACAGCCCGCGAGACGCAACCGATGAGTAAGGTAGTGCGGGAGCTCCTCGCGGGTCAGCCCCGAGAGATGATGGCGCACCACGATGCGCTGGGCGAGCGATTCATGGACGGCCATAGCGAGACGTCGCCTGAGCTCGGTGAGGCCGACGAAGAGCAGGCACAAGCGGTTTTGTGAGTCCATCTCATAGTTGGTGAGCAGGCGCAGATCTTCGAGCACCTCGTTTCGCAAGTGCTGCGCCTCATCGACGATCACCACGGGTCGCTGTTTCGCCTCGAGCGTCAGGCGGGTGATTTCGGCGCGGATCACGCGATAGGCGGCGGCGCGGTTGCGTTCGGTGGGCAACCCGAGCTCCCAGGCGATGCACTTATACATATCCATGACGTTGCCGGTGGAGAGCGGCACATAGAAGAGGCGGTAAAGCCCTGGGTGCAAGGTGTTCGCGACTTTGCGACAGACCGTGGTTTTACCGCTACCGACCTCCCCGGTGATGAGGCCTATGCCTTGGAGCTCGAGGAGGTGTGTAAGGCGCGCTTGGGCTTCGGCAATGGCGCTGGAGGGGAAGAGCTCATCGGGGACGAGTGTGTGTTCGAAGGGCAAGCGGGTGAAGGCGAAGTGTTTGCGGTACATTAGTCCTGCTCCTGGTGCTGCAGATCGGCGGGGTTGAGGTCTCGGAGGGCGAGACGTGAGCGTGCTGGCTCAGGGGCGGGGGTATTGGGAGCGAGATTCCGAGAGGGACGGTTGCGTTTGACGAAGCAGTTGGCGTAAGCATCGAGGGGTTTAGCGGGCTCGCTGTATTGTCCTTTGTGCCGGATCTGAATGGGCCGACCTGGGGAGGCGGCGGGATCATAGAGAAGCGTGATGGTTTCGCCGACGAGCGCGGCGTCGACTTCGTAGACGACGCCATGGAGGCTGACGGTTCGGTCTTTTTGGACCTTGCGTTTGGTCTCGAAGAGGAAGATCTCATCGAGGTCGAGGGTGGGGTCGGGAAAGCGGACGGCCTCGGCGCTTTTGGCCCAGCGCTCGAGCGGGGTCAGTCCTTCGAGGGAGCGATGGGGGGTGTGATGGTACTCACCCTCGACCCAGGCCCACAGGCGACGGTTGAGCGCTTCGAGGGTTTGGGTGTCATCGGCGCAAAGACGCGAGAGCAGTTGAGCGCGCACGGTTCTAAACCAGCGCTCCTGCTTACCTTTTCCCTGGGGTTGAAAGGGGCGCGCAGGGATGAGCGCGATGCCGAGCTTAGCGCAGATGAGTGCGAGGTGGTGGGAGCGGTAATTGGCGCCGTTGTCGACAAACAGGCGTAGTGGCAGTCCCCGTCGCAGGAGGGCTTGTTTGAACGCGGGCAAGAAGACCTGGGTATTTTCCGACAGGGCGAAGCTGGCGTAGGGCACGACCCGGGTGGCGTCATCGAGGAAGGCGATGAGGTAGGTCTTGCGCTTGGTGCGATCGCCCACGAAGACGGTGGGGCCGTGCATGACATCGCTCATCCACAATTCGCCCGCCTTCTCGAAAGCGAACCGCCGGCGGTCGGTGTCGGTGGGGTCGTTAGGCGCTTTACGCATCAGGCCCGCTTGGGTAAGTAGCCGATGTACGGTCGAAGGGGGCAGAGGGAGCTCCTCGGGGACTTGCCCGCTCGCGCGGGCTTCTCGGATGACGAGCTGCACGGAGAGCTTGGGGTGGTCCTCTTTGATGGAGACCAGAAGGTCGGCTACCGCTTGGGGGATGGCGCGTGCGCGGCCACGGTCTGCGCGTGGTTTGGGCATAAGCGCCTCAAAGCCGCCTTGGCGGTAGCGCTTGAGCCAGTCGCGCAGGGTCTCTGGGGCGACGCGGGTGCGGGTGGACCCGGGGATGATGTAGTGGGCGGCGGCCTTTTCTTCGATCCGGGCATAAAGGCCTTGGGTGCCCGGCGGCAGTTGGATGAGATTGGCAATCAAGCCGTAGCGAAACAGCGCGAGGGCCTGGCGGTGCTGTTGTTCGGGATCGTGGGTCATGGGTGAGCTCCTCGAGTTCGGTGGTTTAGCCGTGGGAGAAGCTACCGATTTACGTTAGGAGGGTCTGGCCCCGTTGGCTGTTGATTGCGTTTTTGGTGTTCACCGTTGCCTCGGGAGGGGGGTGCGAAACCGAGCGGTGGCGCCAAGGCACTCAAGTACCGGGCAGCGATCTCCCGCAATCGGGGTAGGCAGTGCTGGGCGTTGAGTCGTAGGCGGAAGGCGCTCACAGTAGGCAAGCAGCCGGCGAAAAGCTCGGGGAGCAGGCCAATGAGCGTCGTGAGGAGGGCATGCACTTGTTTCACCCGGCGCCGGGTCCAGCGGATCGCGGCTGGCAACCCGATATCGTCGCTGCGCAGGCGATCGGCGGCGGCCTCCAGACTCTTGGCCTGCTCGACTTCAGCGACCACCGCCTCGAGATCGACGAGCGAGCCTGGGAGCCGCGCCGCAAAGCAATCGGCTAAGAGACTGAAGGTTCGATGAGCCTGTGGGCAGTACCAGCGAGGGATACGCGCCCCGCGGGGATTGAGCCGCTCATAGGTGCCATGGCGGGCAAACGAGCAACCGCCCCGAGGATGCAGCGGACAGCGCTCGAGAGTTGCATCGCGCCAGGCTTGGCGGCTAACATATTGCTCGCTGGTGAGCGCCGTCTTGAATCGAAGCTGCACCGGCCACTGGCCCGCACGGGTGCAAGCCGTGGCGGGCCACTTCATGTTTCTGGATTCTCTCTCGCGGAGAGAGTACATGCCGGTGATGGAAATGGGAAGCGGTGCGCCTGTGGTTTTCTCACTGCCTCACCTGATCCAACGGCTCACCGGTGAATCAGTTCGGCTAACCCTGGGCGGTGAACAGCTAATCAGTGTGAGAGCCAACAGCCTGCCACGCATAGGGGATGCACGGCGTGAGGGTGAACCCCGCTTGGTCGAAGTACCACAGGTCGAACTCGCGGTCCGGGGCTATCGCTTTAGAGCTTCTAACAGAATGAAGCCTTTTTGAGAGAAAAGGTGTAGGATCTCATGGAAATGTACCTCGCCAACCGGAGGAACGACCATGGCCAAGCCTCTTCTCGACAACGAACTGTGGGAGGTGATCGAACCTCTTCTCCCTCCGCCCAAGCCCCGGCGGTTCCGCTTCCCCGGGCGCAAGCCTCTGGATAACCGCAAGGCGCTGACTGGCATTATCTTTGTCCTCAAGACCGGTACCCCCTGGGAGTCTCTTCCCCAGGAGATGGGCTGTGGCTCGGGGATGACCTGTTGGAGACGCCTGCGCGACTGGCAAGAGGCCGGGGTCTGGGATCGGCTCCAAGAAGTGCTGCTGGCCAAACTGCAGGGCGCCGGCCAGATCGACTGGTCCCGTGCCGTGGTCGACAGCGCCTCGGTGCGAGCCGTGGGCGCAGGCGGCAAGACCGGTCCCAACCCCACCGACCGGGCCAAGCCAGGCAGCAAGCACCACCTGCTGACCGATGCCGGAGGCATTCCCCTCGGGAAGACCCTGACGGGGGCCAATACCCCGGATGTCAAACAACTTCTTCCTCTGGTCGAGGCCATCCCGCCGGTCCGAGGCAAACGGGGGCGGCCCAAACGCAGGCCCAAAAAGCTGTACGCCGACCGGGCTTATGACTCGGAGCCTCATCGCCAGAAGCTGCGCGACCTTGGAATCGAGCCGGTCCTGG
>JBHELF010000019.1:0-57502 GCA_046263155.1 Actinomycetota bacterium | reverse complement strand
GATGGCGACCGTGCTGTTAGGCAGCGGCAGTTAGTTGTTTTCCGGCGTGATTAACGAGGCTTCCGGAGTCCTCGGCTCGCTTCTCCTAATCCGGTCCGATCAAGGTCGATACCAATTCAGCCCCAAGATTCGGACTCTTTTCAATGTTCAGTTACTTCAACCTCAGAGATCAGCAGATGTTCCCGCCGCTAAGAGCCTTCTGAAACCTCATAGATCTCGTCGGCGACCAGACCGTGCGCCTCGCGATGGACTCGGACGGCCGTGTCGGCATCGGGGGCATCTACCAGGCAGAAGATCTTCCCCGCCTTCTCGTCTACCCAATAGCTCTTGTAGTTGACCCCGTACTGACTCTGGGTCTCGACGTCGGCGGCATGCGCCTTGGCCACGTCACCGGCGGCTACGCCGCCCTCCAAGTTGTGCACGTCCATAAACAGGGGCACTAGCTCTCCTTTCGTCTTCTCGAAGGCATCCGATTCTCCCTTTCCGGGGGCATGTCTGACAAGAGCGCAAGCTGGGCCGGATACCGTCTCCGGCTAATCCAATCGGGCGGTCTCCCGAAACAGCCTCCAGAACAAAAGGCCCGAGGCGGCGCCCCCTACGTAGATCCAGACCGATGACGTTCCGGTGCGGAGGAACTCGGGGCGCGTTGTGATGACCTGGCTCGCGAGCCACAGCATCAGGGCCGCCGACGCGGGCATCGAATGCCACCTGACGGTGTGCAAGTAATGCATCTTCGTGCGTGGAAACTGAAGCGCGTAGAAAACAACGATGCCGGCAACCGCGGGGCTGGCACCCACCGCGGGCCGTAATTCATCGCCGGTGAACAAGATGTGTAAGACACCCCCGGCGAGTCCCGCGATCAATAGGAGCAACACGTAATTTCCGCGTCCGAGATAGTCCTCGACGTTATCGCCGAACAGAGCAAGGAAGTAGATGCTTGCGAGGAGTTGAAGCTCCCCGGCATGGAAAAACAGCGATGTAATGAAAGTTGCGGCGCCCAGTCGGAACGGTTCGCCCGGGATCAACCCAAATTGGCGGATCAGGCCGGGGCGCAGAAGGCCCGCGATCCCCCACACGGCTACCAACAGAACCAAGCCCCAGCTCACCCAGGGATTGCGCTTCAACCAACCGGCCTCCTCCTCGACCGGGAGTCCCAACACCGCGGTCGCAGCGAGGATGGTGTCTTCGCTGGATGCGGAGTCCGTGCCGACAAAGCGCATGCTCTCGGCGATCTCGGCGGCCTTGAAGCGTCCCAGGGCCTCGAGGGCCTCCTGCGACAAGGCACGCCTGGGCGGCGCAGCAAGGGCTGGAGCGCGCTCAAACTCCCGCGCGTCGAACCACACGATCTGGCAACGCGTGCAGACATCGAGCTGATCGCTCACTCCGCCGGACGAGCCCGACATGATCATGGAGTGCTCACAGAAGGGGCACGGCGGACCCCCGGCAATGCCATGCTCCGCCACTTGGCGCCACACCGAGGCGATATAGGACTCGACGACAAGTCGGCGCAGAAGCCCGATGCCGACAGTTCTGCCCCCGCAGTTCGAGCAATGCCAGAAGACGCCTCTCTCGGTGAACCCCTTGGTCAGCCGGGTTCGGCACGCAGGACATTGGGCCACGGATAGCACCTAACGGCGCCGACCGAGCTCTCGCCGCATGTGACGTTCGGCATCGCGCTGGGCGGTCGTCGCTCTTTTGTCGTAGAGCTTCTTGCCGCGCCCCACCGCGATCTCGGCCTTAGCCAAACCGTGTTTGAAGTAAAGGCGCAGAGGGACCAGCGTGCGACCCTCCTGGGCAACCTTCACCCCGAGACGTTCGATCTCCCCGTGGTGCAGGAGCAACTTGCGGGGGCGCAGGGGATCGTGGTTAGCCCGATTGCCATGTGAGTAGGGGCTGATGTGGCACTGAAGCAACCACACCTCTCCGTCACGCAGCGCGGCATACGACTCGGCGAGATTCACCTTTCCCGCGCGACAGGATTTCACCTCTGTACCGGTGAGAGCGATCCCGGCCTCGAGCGTCTCCTCGATGGTGTAGTTGTGACGCGCCTTGCGATTCTGCGCGATGAGCTTCGTACCCGGCTCGTCACGCTTTGCCGAACCCGAGCGTGGCGTTAGCCCTGGCCCCCACTCTTCGACAGAACGATTCCGCGCAAGATGGCGAGCGCACGGCGCATCTGATTGCGGGCGACCTCGACATTCGGCTCGATGCCCAGACCGTTGATGTCGCGCCCCGCCGGCGTGATGTATGTGGCGGTCGTGAGCTTCACAGCCGAGTCGTCCTGAAGCTCAACGAATTTCTGCACGAGGCCTTTCCCGAACGTCGTGGCCCCCACCAGGATTGCGCGCTCGCGATCTTGCAGGGCTCCTGCGACGATCTCCGATGCGCTGGCCGTTCCCTCGTTAACGAGTACCACCAGGGGAACCTCTTCGAAGGCATTGCCCTCGGCCTGATAGATCTTGCCGGGCTCCGCTCTTTCCTGATAGGTGACGATCTCGCCGTTCTCGATGAACACACCGGCCACGTCAACGGCCTCGTTGAACAAGCCCCCCGGGTTGCCGCGCAGGTCGAGCACTATCCCCTCTACGCCGCGAGACAGCAACACCTTCACCTTCTCGCGTAGTTGATTGCTGGCTCCGTTGGAGAAACCAAACAGCCGCACATATCCGAGGTCCTGCTGAACCGTATGGGCCTTGAGAGTGGGGAGATCGAGTTCTCTGCGCGACACCGTGACGATGAGCTGCTCGTCGTCCCTCTCCACGCCCAGGACCACGTCCGTTCCGGCACGGCCCTTTATCCGATTCACGGCCTCGTCCGAGGAGAAGTTCCGTACCGACGTGCCATCGATCGAGCGGATGATATCGCCGCGCTGCAAACCTTCCTCGCGCGCGGGTGAGTTGGGCAGCACGGATCCAATGAGAAGCAAATCGTCCTGCTGCCGGAGCATGATGCCGATGCCCTGGTATTTGCCGCTCTGCAATTCCTTGAGGTAGCGATAATCCTCGGGCGAGTAGAAGAGCGCATACGGGTCGTGCGCCCGCAGCGCGCGCACCATGCCTCGTATCGCCCCTCGCGTCAGCGCCTCGGAGGAGGGCGGATCCACGGATGACGATCTGATCTGCTGATAGACGTCCTTCACCGCGCCGAAATCGAGGCGCTCGGCCCTCCGGCCGAAGAGCAAATCACTCGCGTCGACGTCCCGCCCCATGCTGAAACCGGCCGAGAAAACGCCCATCACAAAGAGGAGCGCGCTGGCAGCGATCAGGACGGTCCGGGGGTATCCGTACATTCCTTAAGCCTAGTTGTTGTGGTCGCTGAGGAGGCGCGCTATTGCAGGTATGGCATGGGGTCGACGGGGTCGCCGTTTACCCGTACCTCGAAGTGCAGGTGCGGGCCGGTGCAGTATCCGCTGCAGCCGACGGCGCCGATGGGGGCGCCACGGCCCACCGTCTGCCCGCTCCCAACCGAAAACGCTGAAAGGTGGTTATAGGTAGTCGCAAGCCCGTTGTGGTGGTCGACCACGATGACGTTTCCATAGCCACTCATGGCGCCTACGAAGGCGACCGTTCCGGCTTCGGACGCATAGACGGTCGCGCCGTACGGGGCGCCGATGTCGATACCGGCGTGGAAGCGTTGATCTCCGAAGATCGGGTGGGTGCGCCAGCCATATCCGGACGTCACCTCTCCCGCCGCGGGCCAGCCGAGTTGGCCGCTGCCGGCTGGGGCGGTCGAACCACCGGAGAGCAGGTAGCGGATGTGGTCGGACTCGCGCTCGAATTGCGCCTTGGCTTCGAGATACTCGCGGCGCTTCTGCTCTGCTTGAGCGAGCAGGTCGTTCTTTTGACCCAGGATCTGTTGCAGCGCGCTCAGCGCCGCGCCCCGCTCGGTGCGAACGGCTTGGATCGCTTCGCGATGCGACTCCAAGCGACGCTTGTCGGCCGCTATCTGTGTCTGGCGTTTGTCGACCTCGGCGCGGCGGTCCTCGATCAGGGTCCGCATCCGGTCGATCTCCTCCAGGAGCTCCGCGTCGCTGTCGAGCGTCGACTCGTAGTACTCGAATCGAGTCAGCAGGTCGGTGATGCTCTCGGCCGCGAGAAGTCCTTCGAACGAGGCACTGGGGCCGGCCTTATAAGCCTCGATCGCTCGGGCGACGAAGAGGTCTTCGCTCTCTTCGAACTGAAGCGTCAACTCCGCGAGGTCCTCGGTCAGTTGCGTCATGCGCTTCTGGGTGGCGGTCAGCCGGTCGCTGACAACGCCGATGCGGGCGGTCAGCTTCGTCAGGCGTGCATCGAGAGATGCCAGGTCCCCTTCGACATCCGCGGCGCGGGCGTCGAGTTGCCCGATGGTCTGCAGCAGGCGGCTGGCCTTGGCATTGACCTCGGCGAGACGCCGGTCGAGCTCGGCCTGCCGTTCGGCGATCTCCTCCAGGCGCGCCGAGGGATCGGCGGTCGCGGGAAGCGCCACCGTGCCCACGAGGGCGACCAGCACGAAGAGAAGCGATGTCAGTCGGCGAGCCACGAGTTTCGGCACTTTAGTCATCCTAGTTAACAGGTGCAACAGGAACAACAATCCCTCAGGAGACTTTCGGCGCCCCACCGACCCGACTTAACCCTTTAGGAAACATCACCCCCGGATACGGGGGCGCTGTTACCTAAAGCCCTTAAGCGAGGAAGGCCGTGATCGGATCGACGCTGAACGCGCCCCCCGCCGCCCTCCCGGTCGGCGTCTGTTTGGCCGGCGGTGGCGTCGAGGACCCGAGCAAGGGCTCTGAGTAGCAGGCCGTCCTTAGCCAAAAGGCATTGCGGCCTGCGTACGAAGGAGCAGGCAAGCACCCAATGAAGGTTTTCGGGCGGGCGGGTGGCTGACCAATGTGAGTCGCACCCCTCAGACTTCGAGGAAGCGGCGGAGGGCGAGCGTCGATCCGATCAGGCCGACGAGCGCCCCTACGCCGGCCAACAGGGCGAGCACGCCCAGGATCTCGGCCGACGAGAAGTTAAGTATCGGCCCGAGGAAGCGCACGGCCTCGCCCACACGCGCGAACAACAGCGAATTCGCCGCCAGAACGATGACCCCCGATAACGCAGCCCCCACGAGCGCGGCGAACAGCCCTTCGAGCATGAAGGGGATCCGTATGAACCAGTTCGTGGCCCCCACAAGCTTCATGATCCCGATCTCCTCGCGGCGAGAGTAGATGGCGAGCCGGATGGTGTTAGCTATCAGCGCCGCGGCCGCCACCATCAGGATCAGAGACATCACAAAAGTCACCGATCGCAGCAGGGAGTTGACCTGAAGGAGTCGTTTGATGATCTCTCCTCCAAAGCGGACTTCCTCGACTCCCGGGGCACCCTCGATCCTCGAGGCGACAATCTCCGTGTCGTTGGCATCCTCGAGTTTGATTCGAAGCGATGCCGGAAGTGAGTCTGGGGGCAGGGTTTGCCAGAACTCCGGCTGATCCTCATAGAGCCTTTTGAACTCCTCGAAAGCGTCGGCCTTGGAGACGTAAGTCACGTCCTGCACTTCGGGCATCTGAGACACGTCTCGCGTCAGTGTCTGGATCTCGCCCTCTGTTGCATCGTCGAGGAGATACACGGAGATCTCGACTTTGGCCTCCCACGTTGCGGTGACCCGATCGACGACCATGCCGAGTATCTGCACGCCTCCGAGGAGCAACAGCGAGATCGTGACGGTCGAGATAGCCGCGATCGTCATAAGGAAGTTGCGCCTGAGATTCGTGACGGTTTCGGAAAGGAAGTACCCGACCCTCACTAGCCACCGACCCCGTAGATCCCGCGGGATTGGTCCCGAACGATGTGCCCGTTCTCCAATTCGACGACGCGACGCCGCATCGAGTCGACGATCGCATGATCATGCGTCGCCATCACGACGGTCGTTCCCGTTCGATTGATCCGATCCAGCAAACGCATGATGCCGACCGACGTCGCCGGGTCCAGGTTCCCCGTCGGCTCGTCGGCGATCAGGATGAGTGGCCGATTTACGAAGGCTCGAGCAATGGACACCCTTTGCTGCTCGCCGCCGGACAACTCGTCCGGAAAACGATCCAGCTTCTCCCCCAGACCGACGAGCTCCAAGATCTGTGGCACCTGACGCTGTACGAGAGAGCGCGGTCTCCCGATCACCTCGAGACCGAAGGCCACGTTTTCGAAAACGGTCTTGTTCGGAAGCAGTTTGAAATCCTGGAAAACGCATCCGACGTTGCGGCGCAGATACGGCACACGCCACCGAGGCAGGCTTCCGAGGTTCTTGCCGGCGACGTAGATCTCACCGCCGGTCGGCTCCTCCTCCTTCGTCAAGAGCTTGAGGAAAGTCGATTTGCCCGAGCCGGATGGCCCCACGATGAAAACGAATTCGCCCTTCTCGATATCGAGCGATATTCCATGAAGTGCGTGGATACCGCCCTTGTATTCCTTTGCAAGATCGAGTGCCTTAATCATGTCTTCCTCAGGTTAGCCGAGCGGCACGCGGACTCCTGGACGCGCGTTTAATTAGCTCCGGGCTGAATGGGGCCATGCGTCCATTTTCCCATCGGACGTCAACTGCCGTCCGATTTGTCCCCACTTCCGGCGCTGCGGCGCAGCTCCGCCTCGATAAAGCGATCCAGGTCTCCGTCCAAAACGCTTTGGATATTGCCCGTCTCCGTGCCGGTGCGGTGGTCCTTCACCATTTGGTACGGATGCAGGACGTAGGACCTTATCTGGGAACCAAACCCGATATCGCGCTTCTCTCCTCGCAGAGCCGCAAGTTCTTGCTCGCGTTCCTCGCGAGCGCGCGCCAGAAGCCGCGATTTGAGTATGCGCATCGCCACCGCTCGGTTCTGCATCTGAGAACGCTCGTTCTGACACGAGACAACGATGCCCGTGGGCAGGTGCGTGATTCGCACAGCCGAATCCGTCACGTTCACGTGTTGTCCTCCGGCCCCTGAGGAGCGATACGTATCGATCCGCAGATCGTCCGGGTCGATGTCCACTTCCACCGCCTCGTCGACTTCCGGAGTCACGTCAACCGACGCGAAAGATGTGTGTCGCCTGCGCGATGCGTCGAAGGGCGAGATGCGCACGAGACGGTGAACTCCCCGCTCTGCCGCGAGAAGACCGTATGAGTGGCGCCCCACGATCGTGAGGGTGGCACCCTTGATGCCTGCTTCTTCTCCCGGAGTCACCTCGACGAGATCCGCCTTGAAGCCTCGGCGTTCCGCCCAGCGCAGATACATCCGCAGGAGCATCTCGGCCCAGTCCTGGGAATCGGTCCCCCCCTCGCCCGCGTGGACCTCCAGGATCGCGGGGTAGCCGTCGAACTCCCCTCCAAGGAGAGCGAGAAGCTCCAACGAGACGATCTCCGATTCGATCGCGGCCAATTCCTCGTCGACCTCCCGGCCGGTCCCTTCGTCGGACTCACTCTGCGCGAGGTCCCACAAGACACGTACGTCCCCCAATCTCGAGAGGAGCCGATCGAATTGACCGACATCTTCGGACAGCCGCGAGATCTGCCCCATGACTTGTTGAGCGGACGCGGTGTCGTCCCAGAAGTCGGGCTTTGAGGACGCTTGCTTTAACTCTTCGAGCCGAGTCCTCTTCGCGTCGAGGTCAAAGGTAGTCCTTTATTTGATCGAGCTTGGTCTGAACCTTGTCGATTCGTTCGCCCAGGTCTTCCATGACATGAGCCTATTCGCTGCCAAATCGCCGGTTTTCTGGGGCCGAGCAGGCGGGCTGCCCAAAGCCGAGCGCTACAAGCTGACTGCGCCGGGCCGGCCGTGACACATCTTGTATTTCTTGCCGCTGCCGCACGGACACGGCGCGTTGCGCGGAATCTTCTCCGAACGCGCTTGCTCGATCACAACGCCCTCATCGCCGGCGGCTTGCATCGCCGGTTCTTCCTCCTCGTCCATTGAGGGCGGCGCGGCTTGCATCTGAGCCATCGGAATCTGGCGACGCTCCTGACGCACTCGGGTGGGCTGTTCGCGCTGCTCCCCTCGGACGGTTTCGACGTGGAAGATGTAGCGCGCGAAGTCCTCTTTGATCGTCTCCTGCATCTGGGTGAACATGTCGTAGCCCTCGCGCTGGTACTCCACCAGCGGATCGCGTTGGGCCATCGCGCGTAACCCGATGCCCTCTTGTAGGTAATCCATCTCGTAGAGGTGCTCGCGCCACCGGTTGTCGATTACCGATAGCAAGACGAGACGCTCGATCTCACGAAGCTGATCCGGGCCGAGCGCTTGTTCTCGCTGACCGTAGACCTGCAGAGCATCGGTGAGGAACTTCTCCGTGACTTCCTCGTAGGTTGTCCTCTCGACATCGAAGCCATCGGGTTTCAGAGTCGTGGGAAAGATCTCCCTGGCGCGGGCGAACAGTTGCTCCCAGTCCCATTCCTCCGGAGGCAGATCGGGATTGGCGTTCTCGGCCACCGCCGTCTCCACGACACTCGTCGCCAACTCGAGTGCTTGATCGTGGAAGTCCTCTCCCTCGAGGATCTTTCGGCGCTCGCCGTAGATGATCTGCCTCTGCTTGTCCATGACCTCGTCGTATTTCAAGACGTTCTTGCGGATCTCGAAGTTCATGGACTCGACCGAGGTCTGCGCGCGCTCGATCGCGCGGGAGACGATCTTCGCCTCGATGGGCACGTCGTCCGGGATCTTGAGGCGATCCATCATGCCGGCGATGCGATCGGACGCAAACAGCCGCATCAGATCGTCCTGCAGCGAGAGATAGAAGCGACTGGCACCGGGGTCTCCTTGCCGTCCCGATCGTCCGCGGAGCTGATTGTCAATTCGGCGGGACTCGTGTCGCTCGGTGCCCAACACATACAAGCCACCGGCCTCGATCACTTGCTCTTTCTCGATCTCGCACTGCTTTATGAACTTCTCGTAGAGCGGTTCGAATTCGGCTTCGTACTGCTGTTTTTCCTCGGGCTCAAGCTGGTCGAGCAGATAGGCATCGTTGTCCCAGCCGCGCGCTTGCATCTCGGAGCGCGCCATGCCCTCGGGGTTGCCGCCCAGAATGATGTCGACGCCTCGACCGGCCATGTTGGTCGCCACGGTCACCGCGCCCAACCGCCCGGCCTGGGCGACGATCTGAGCTTCCTTCTCGTGGTGCTTTGCGTTCAGAACCGTGTGAGGTACGCCTCTCTTCGACAGGATGCGCGAGAGATGCTCGGACTTCTCGATCGAGACGGTTCCGATCAGGATGGGCTGACCACGGCCGTTGCGTTCGGCGACGTCTTCGGCGACCGCGTCCCATTTGGCATCCACCGTCTTGTAGATCAAATCCTGGTGATCGGCACGGATCATGGGTTGATTCGTTTCGATCTGAGCTACTTCGAGCTTGTAGATGTGACCGAACTCTGAGGCCTCAGTTTGGGCCGTGCCCGTCATGCCGGCCAATTTGTCGTACATCCGGAAGTAGTTCTGCAACGTGATCGTCGCAAGCGTCTGGTTCTCTTCACGGATGCGCACGTTTTCCTTCGCCTCGATGGCCTGATGCAGACCTTCTGAATAGCGGCGGCCCGGAAGGATGCGACCGGTGAACTCGTCCACGATGAGGACTTCGCCGTCCTTCACCATGTACTCGTCGTCGCGCTTGTACAGCTCCTTCGCTTTGAGAGCGGCTTGAAGGTGGTGGACCAGGTCGACGTTGACATGGTCGTAGAGGTTGTCGACTCCGAGGATCTCCTCTACCTTAGCGACTCCCTCCTCGGTAATCGCGACCGTGCGCTTCTTCTCGTCCACTTCGTAGTGGGCGTCTCTCATCAGACGAGGCGATATGCGAGCGAATTGCTGATACCAGCGAGTGGAGTCCTGTACCGCCCCGGAGATGATCAACGGGGTGCGGGCCTCGTCGATAAGGATCGAGTCGACCTCATCGACGACTCCGAAGAAGTGCCCCCGCTGAACCAATCTGTCGAGCTCGGTCACCATGTTGTCGCGCAGGTAGTCGAAGCCAAACTCGTTATTGGTTCCATAGGTGACGTCGGCCTCGTACGCAGGTTTGCGTTCCTGCGGCGACATCTGGCCTTGAATGAGCCCCGCTCTCATCCCGAGGAAGCGGTAGATCTGGCCCATCCACTCGGAGTCTCTTTTGGCGAGATAGTCGTTGACCGTGACCACGTGCACACCCTCTTCCCAGAGGGCGTTGAGATAGACGGCCAGGGTCGAGGTGAGCGTCTTTCCCTCGCCCGTCTTCATCTCCGCGATCCAGCCCTTGTGCAGCGCCGCGCCGCCCATCAGCTGGACGTCGAAGTGGCGCTGGCCGATAGCCCGACGGGCGGCTTCCCGTACGGCCGCGAAGGCCTCCGGAAGGATCGAGTCGATGTCCTCGCCCTGGCCGAGACGAGCTTTGAACTGGCCCGTCAGCGCTCTAAGCTCCTCGTCGCTTAGTGCCTGGGTCTCCTCCTCACGCGCATTCACGAGGGGAACCACCGCCTGGAGAGCCCTTAGCTTCTTGCCTTCTCCGGCCGCGAGGACTTTCCGAAAGATGCTCATGGGGGCTCCATTATTCCCCGGGAGACGCGGCTGCCCGAACTTGGGCCTAGGTGATCTCCAGCAGCTTTTCGCGCACGGCGTAGACCACGGCCTCCATCCGGGAGTGAAGGTGCAGCTTCTCGAGGATGTTGCGCACGTGGTTCTTAACGGTGTTCTCTGAGATAAATAGCTGCTTTCCGATGTCCCGGTTGTTGAGCCCGGTCGCCACGAGCTTCAGCACTTCCAGCTCCCTGGCCGTCAGGCGAGGAGCGGGCACCTCACGGCGTTCCTCCTTGCCTCGCACCATGCTGGCGAACTCGTTGAGCAGCTTCGATGCCATCGAGGGCGAGATCAGCGACAGGCCGGAGTGGACCTGGCGGATGGCATCGGCCACCTCGACCATTGCGACGTTCTTGAGGAGGTAGCCGGACGCACCTGCCTTGATCGCTCCATAGAGGTCGGCTTGGTCGTCCGAGACGGTCAGCATGATCACCGCCGTGTGAGGCAACAGGTCCTTGATTGCTCGTGTGGCGTCGATACCCGAGCCGTCCTTCAGCTGCACGTCCATCAGTACGACGTCCGGTGCCGTCTCCTCGGCCTGGGTAAGGGCCTCCTGCGGATCCCCGGCCTCCCCGACGATCTCGATATCGGGCTCGATCTGAAAGACGTTTCGTAGGCCCTGACGGACGACCTCGTGGTCGTCGACGACCAGCACTCGAATGGGTTCCTCTGGGCTCTGGATGGGGGGAAGTCGTGTGGGCACCGGCGGCTCTCTCTTTTGATTGGGCGTTACCTGACTACTCGATTGTAGGTGCGGCGATGGTCAGAAATCTCTAGGCAGATATGCGTAGTTATGGGGCCCGGCAGGCAGCCACAAGCTCGATTCGTCGCGCGCCCGCCGACCGCAGCGCCGCCGCGCAGGCCGACGCCGTCGCTCCGGTCGTGACGAGATCGTCAACTACAACGACCGCCCCGGCGCAACGTCGAGCGGAAAAGGCCTGGGCGGCGCTACGACGGCGGTCGGCTGCTCCGAGCGAGGTCTGGTCGGGGGTCTCCGCGCGCCTCATCAAGTAGGGCCACGCCGGCAGCCCCAGTCGCCTCGCCAGCCCACGGGCGAGCACCTCCGCATGGTCGAAGCCGCGCCGCCGGATGTCTCGTCTTCGCCCCGGAACCCAGGTCACTACGCCGCCGTGCAGTCCCCGGGCGAGCGCGAACGCGTGGGTGGCCGCGACCAGAGGCTCGGCCGCGCTCTGGAGGCCGCGTACCTTGAGGTCGAGAACCAGGCGCCGCGCCAAGTCTTTGTATTCGCACGGGATCAGGGTCTGGTCTACCCCAGCGATCGGTTGGTCTATGGACGGAGGCGGAAGGTCGCCAATGCAGGCCGAACAGAGAACCCGGCCTCTGAGTCCGCATCCAATACAGCGCACACCGAGCATTGCCCCGAGAGCCCGCATCGCTTCACGCTACCGACCCCCACCGACACGCCCCTCGGGGTTCTCCCGAGCAACGCCCGGAACGAGTCGCGGCTTTCTCGTCGAAGGACTAGATGTTCTCCTTCACAGCCGCCCGGCGAGAGTCGGCATCACCGGTATTCGGCGTGCCCGAGGGTTCGATCAAGAGGAGATGCACCTCTTCTTCGGCCCGCGGACAATGCTCAACCCCTTTCGGCACCACGAGCAATTCTCCGGGACTCAGTTCGACATCACGGTCCCGCATCTGAATGGTCAGCTTCCCTTTCAGAACCAGGAAAAAGTCATCCGTTTCGTCGTGCTTATGCCAGACGAACTCACCCAGAACCTTGACGAGCTGGATGTCGTAATTATTCATCGTGGCGACGATCTTCGGACTGAAATGTTCCTCGAACAGCGACAACTTTTCCTCAAGATTGACCTTGTTCACCAATCCCTCCTCCTAGTGCGCGGCTTGAGGGCGCAGATCAAGCCCCGGCCCGCCGGCTCAACTCGGCCTTCTTATTGCACCCAGCTGCGCTATTCCCAGCGATGTACCAAAGAACGGGACACAGCGTTACGTAGCACGGATAGAGATTTTGGCTTTGTCGAACGCGGCGACGATCTTCTCGCGGAGCCGCCGGGCGACCTCGGCGCGACTGCCGGGCTTGACCTGGGCGCTCATGCGCAGGACGACGTCCTTGTCCTCGAGGGCCTCGACGCCGAGCACGGCTGGAACGGCGAGGAGCTCGGAGCCAAGTTTCTTGTCTTGCTTGAAATCGGCCGCCACTTTTTCGAGCAAATTTCGAACCTTCGACAGATCGGTGTCGTAGGCGACTCGCACATCGATCAGCACAGCGGCCCAGTCCTTGGATTGGTTCGATACCTGAGTGATGAAGCCGTTGGAGAAGTAGTGCACCGTCCCGTCGACGTCGCGCAGGCCCGTAAGACGGAGCGTCAGCAGTTCGACGGTTCCGCTGGTCGTCTTGTTGACCTCGATGATGTCGCCGATGCCGTACTGGTCCTCGAGCAGGATGAAGAATCCGCTGACTACATCTCGCACCAGGCTCTGCGCGCCGAAACCGATCGCGAGGCCACCGATCCCGAGACCGGCCAAGAGGGGTCCGAGGTTGAAGCCGGGGATCACTCCGAGAACCATCAACAAGGCGAGCACCCAAATGGTGACGATGCCCGCCGAGGTGATGACACGAGTGAGCGTTCGCGTCCGTTGCACCGTACGAACCTCGGCATCGCCGCCGGAGATTCTTTGCTCCACGCGACGAACGGCTCGTCTCAGTAATGCCGAAAGCAGAACGGCTGCGAGGATGATGCCGACGACTCGGAGGGCGACGATCACCGCGTCCTCAGCGAGCCAGGTGCCGAGCGTGTCCCAGGTCATCTGCTAGCGCGGGCCTACGTGCCTTCCTCCCAGCCTTCGAGATAGGACCGCTGCTCGGCCGTGAGGTCGTCGATGCGCACGCCCATCGTCTCGAGCTTCAATCGGGCAACGCTCTTGTCGATCTCGGTCGGCACGTCGTAGACCCGCTTCTCGAGGCTGCGCGCGTTCTCCGCCAACCACTCACAACACAGGGCCTGATTCGCAAACGACATATCCATAACCGAGGCGGGGTGACCCTCGGCCGCTGCCAGGTTTACCAGGCGGCCCTCGGACAGAAGGTAGAGCCGCCGATCCCCTTGAAGCGAGAACTCCTCGACCTCGTCGCGCACTTTGCGGCGGCTGCCGGCCATCGCGGCCAGGGACGCGAGATCGATCTCGATATCGAAGTGCCCGGCGTTCGCCAGGATCGCGCCGTCTTTCATGACCTCGAAGTGGTCACCCCGCAGGACATGTTTGTTGCCGGTGACGGTAATAAAGATGTCGCCCTGGCTGGCCGCGTCGTGGGCAGGCAGTACCCGATATCCGTCCATAGCCGCTTCCAGCGCGCGCGTGGGGTCGACCTCCGTCACGACCACGTCCGCGCCGAGCCCTTTCGCCCGCGAAGCCACCCCACGACCGCACATGCCATAGCCGCAGACGACGACGGTCGTGCCTGCGATCAAAACGTTGGTCGCTCGGATGATGCCGTCCATCGCCGACTGGCCCGTGCCGTAGCGATTGTCGAAAAGGTGTTTTGTGTCCGCATTGTTGACCCCGATGACGGGAAAACCGAGAACCCCTGCGCTCTCCATGGCTCGCAGCCGGATCACGCCGGTCGTCGTTTCCTCCGTCCCTCCCAGCACGTCCTCGAGTTGGTCCCGTCGCTGCTGGTGCAAGGTAGTGACGAGGTCGCAGCCATCGTCCATGGTGATCATCGGTTTACGGTCGAGAACCGCGTTGATGTGCTTGTAGTAAAGCTGTTCGTCGACACCTCGGATCGCAAAGACTGGAATGTCGTAGCCCTCGACAAGGCCCGCGGCCGTTTCGTCCTGTGTGGACAGAGGGTTGGAGGCGCACAAAGCGACATCGGCTCCTCCGGCACGGAGGGTGCGCATCAGATTCGCGGTTTCAGTCGTGACGTGCAGACAAGCGGCGATTCGGAGCCCCTCGAGCGGTCGGTCCTTCTCGAACCGCTCGCGTATGCGCTGCAGAACGGGCATCTGGCGGTCGGCCCATTCGATCTTCAACTCACCTTGTTGCGCGAGGCCAGGATCCTTTATGTCGCCGTCGGTCGCCATTGAGACCTTCCTTTGTGGTTCCTATCGAGCGGCCAGCTCGCTCTTCAGTTTCTGAATCACGCGGACGGGCCCGGGATCAACACCGTATGCCAAACCGACATAGATCGCGGCCAGTTGGGTCACGAGGATCAAAGACAGCAGCCTGGCGACGGCAGAGCGTCCCTCCGAGGGGATCTCGATGATCTCTGCGAACGAGTCGCCGATGAGATCGCGGGTGATTTCAAAGCGCATTTGAATTCGCTCATGTTCCTCGGCATCCCGTAGAAGAACCAAGACGAAGTTCTTGCGGGTGAGGTCCGCGAGTCGGTCCCAGCCAACGATCTCGTTGTGGTTGAGTTCAGGGACCTCGTTGGCGAAGGCCGGTGCCTTGCCGTACTCGTTGAGGTCACATTTGAAGCGATAGCCGGCCACCGAGCCAATCCCCGCGCCGCCGTAGATAACGGGAATGCGATCGATCAGGCGAGCTGCAAGATCCTTGGCCGGATTCTCCGAGCGCGGGCGACTGCGGTGGCAGCGCGCCTGCAGCCGGGTTAAGACATCAACCGCCTCATCTATCTCTTCATCCATCTCGGGGATCAGCTGCATGCCTTGAAGTACCGCGAGTATCGGCAGGGTGAGATAACCCAGTGAGGCGCGCGGCTGCAGGCCGGAAGGGATTGTCAGGTGAGCGTGTCCGCGTCGCTCGGCCTCCTCGCCCAGAGGTCCACCCGAGGAGATCGACACGATGCGTGCCCCCCTGTCGTGTGCATCCGCCGTAGCCGCCAGAGTCTCTTCCGTGCTCCCGGAATAGGAACAGCCAAAGACGAGCGAATTTCGGCCCACCCAATGCGGCAGCGGCCCGTAGGTCTTGACGGTTCGAAAGTGGACGGGGAGCCGCGGCTCAACGACGGCCTGCGTCACGTCGCCGGAGACCCCCGAGCCACCCATCCCCAGCACCACTATCGAGTCGATTCCCTCGGGCGACGGCAGGCCGCTCGCGCCGCGTCCGATGTCCCAGGCGGCACGACACTGCTCCGCGAATGCCTCGACGGCCGCCAGAACGCCCTCCGAATCCAGGCGTTGCAGTGCGGCTAAGTCGTCGATATCGGTCATGGCTTGATGGCCTCATCGATCAGCATCACCGGGATTCCCTCGCGGACCGGGTAACGATATTTGCATTCACCTCGACACACGATCTCCTGTTCGGTCTCCAGATACTCAACTTCTCCTCGGCAATTGGGACAGACGAGGATGTCAAGCAACCGTTGGTCGATGCTCATCGATACCTCCATTGATCTGGCCTAGAACTTCATCTCGCTTGTCGGTCATCAACTCCTCGGTGCGTGCCTCCAGGTTCAGCCGGAGCAACGGTTCGGTGTTCGAGGGTCGGCAGTTGAACCACCAATCCTCGTACTCGACGGTCAGCCCATCCGTCCAGTCCTGTCGACCGTCTGCGTAGCGTTGCGAAAGGCGCTCCAACGCCTCTTGCTGATCCGCAACTACGGAGTTGATCTCTCCGGAGGCCGAGTATCGACGGTAAGGCGCAAGAAGTTTCGACAGAGGAGCATCTGCTTCACTCATGGCCTCCAGGACGATGAGGGCCGCGATGATTCCCGAGTCGGCGCGGAAGTTTTCCCGGAAGTAGTAGTGGCCCGAATGCTCCCCGCCGAAGATGGCACCCGTGTCGGCCATCACCGCCTTTATGAAGGAGTGCCCGACGCGGGTGCGAACGGGTTTTCCGCCATTCTCCTGGATGACCTCGCGCACAACCCAGGAGCAGATGAGGTTATGGATGATGGTGGCCCCGGGATGGGCCCGCAGCACACGTTCGGCCACGAGCGCGGTGGTAAGGGAGCCCGAGACCAGAGTCGTCTCGTCGTCAACGAGAAACATGCGATCGGCGTCGCCGTCAAACGCGATACCTAGGTCGCATCCTTGTTCGGCGACCGCCTTCTGCAGGTCGACCAAATTCTCCGGCTCTATGGGGTTTGCGGGATGGTTTGGAAAAGTGCCGTCGAGCTCGAAGTAAAGCGGCACGACCTCCAACGGAAGCTCCCCGAACACGAGCGGCACCGTGCGACCCGCCATCCCGTTGCCCGCGTCGATCGCGACCTTCAGCCCCCTTAGCTTGGTCGTGTCGACGAAACCTCGACAGTGCTCGGCATATTCGGGAAGGATGTCGCGCTCACGAACAGCTCCCGCCGGAACGTCGCCCGCGCTCCGCTCGGCAGCCAGAGCCTTTAGCTCGATCAGCCCGGACTCGGCTCCGATCGGCGCGGCGCGCTCGCGACAGAGTTTGATGCCGTTGTACTCGGCCGGATTGTGAGAGGCGGTGAACATGGCCCCGGGAAGCTCCAGTCGGCCCGATGCGAAGTAGAGCGCGTCCGTCGAGACCAACCCCACGTCTACGACATCTGCCCCCGCGGCGGTCGCTCCCCGGGCAAAGGCCCGGGCCAGACCGGGAGACGAGCTCCGCATGTCCCGCCCCAAAACGATCTCGGACGCATCCGTGAACCGGACAAAAGCGCGACCGATGTCCTGGGCGCTGTCGTCGTTCAGTTGCTCCGGGTACAGGCCGCGGATGTCGTAGGCCTTGAAGATTGCGTCGAGGTTGGAGGGCACTCGAAGCATCCTAGTTACCACCAAATCCGTGGACTCTCCGGGATGGTGGAGGTACCAAACGACCTCGCAGTAGAGGACGAACCGCTGCCAGAATCTAGGCCACGAAGTACCGAAAAAAGGCCATTGACGCGGCTCGGTTTGGCTGGAAGCATCAGGGCCGTGACGAACACCCTGCTCTTGACCGAGGCGGAGTGGCGACAAAGGGCGGCCTGTCTCGAGTACCCAGCCGTGATCTTCTTTGGGCTCGATGACTGCGAAACGCCCGCGGAGCGACGAGCCCGCGAGGATCGGGCTAAGGCCATCTGCAGCGGGTGCAACGTGCGCCAGGAATGTCTCGAGTACGCCCTCGATACCAAGGAGCCCTACGGCATCTGGGGTGGCCTTACCGAGATTGAAAGGAAGGCTTACGCCCGCGGCCGACTGAGCTGAGGGGCGGCCCGTCTAGGGTGCGCCAGTGTCAGGTCGCGGCAACATGCGCACTCGCGCCGCGAGGACCGTCACTCGACTTCGATCTCGAGGTGCTGCCGAGGTTCTCGGCTGGTTCCTGGGCGTTATTCGAACCGCCCTCTGGTCCACGACCGAGATCATCTTCCTCGTCCGCCCCGTCCCCGGGAGAGCAGTACCCCTCCGACAAGACGCGACCTGCCGCCCTGTTTTGGAAGACGACGCCGTCACCTATGCGGCTGACATCGGCACGGACTCGGCCTCTACCTTTCGTACTCGTCTCAGAGCGAATCAACAGTGCTACCTGGTGGAAGAGGGCACCCGCTTCCTCCACTCCACCTGGCTGACGCGAGCACCCGTGTGGATGGCCGAGACCCATCGATTCGTCGGCCCGCCCTCGGGTTCCGTCTATGTCTTCGAGTCCTACACGCGCCCGGAGGCGCGGGGACGCGGGCTATTCGCTTTCGCGCTGGGAACGATCTCCGGCGATTTTCGGGACGAGGACGTCTGGATCGCGGTGTCGGCGGACAACATCCCCTCTTTAAGGGCAGTCGAGAAGGCCGGTTTCCGATCGGAGTTCACAATCCGAGTGAGGCGCCGACTGGGCGGCGTTTGGCTTCACCTCCCCGAGGAGGGATGGCTCCTCTTTGGGTCTAGCGCCGAGGACGCACGAGGGCCATAATCCTTATGGGTAGGACAGAGGAGGGGTAACCAGACACCAAGGCTTGCGGGCGCTCGCTATCCGGACCGACGACGGCGCCCTGCGGCCGAGGCCTTGTGTCTCGGCTCTAGGGCTGCTTACCGGCACGACCCCCTCAACTGGCACCTGTTGCCGGACGGCCGGCTTCCAGGTTGTGAGCGCCCGCAGCTACATCCTCGGGACGCGGGAGGTCGCGGGGCAGTCTCCTAAGGTGAGACCGGCCTATTTGATGCGTCGCTGGGTCGCGAGCGAAAGCACCTCGTCGAGGGCGATCGTGTCGCCCTCTCGCTCCCACCACTTGCTCTCGCAGTTGCGGCAGGCGAAGAAGGACACGACGTCGTCCTGGAGTCGAATTTCGATCTGCAGGCAGTCATCGGCCCCGCAGTCGGAGCAACGTAATCCCTCAGCCTCAGCGCCCACCTTGACTCCCCCGGTTGACAATCCTCACGAGCATATGCCCGGTTAGTCCGTTTCAAGCGATTTTTCGGCCTCGCTTACATCTTCTGCCAGCACTTTCCCGATGTAGCGCGAGCGCAAACGACCGTCCTCCCGGTAGTAGGCGTACCAGTAAGGGCCATGAGGGCAGCGCTTGCACCCCGGCTTACCGCAGGTCACATGTTCGAGCCGATAGGTAACCGCGTCCTCGGGATCCGGCTGGACGACATCGTCGTCCCCCAGCGAAACCAGCAAACCGCGCACGAAGATCAGGACCCGCCTCAGGTCGTGGCGGTCCATCATGCGCAGCTCGGTGAACAGCCGGCGCTCGATCATTCTTGGGTACAGCGTACCTAAGGGCCGCCTGCCAACCTGGTTTGGGTGGCCACCCGCCCGCCCGAAAATCATTCATTCGGCAAGGGTTTCGCGTCCGCCGGTACCGATCTCGCCTAGCGAGAGACGTTCAGCTGCTGAAGCCGAAGAACACCTGGCGGCTCTGAGCGGCCGGCTCGAGCGGCGGCTCCGGTCGGCGAGCGCGAATGGGAGCCGGGTGGGTCGTGATGGGAGCGGGATCCACCGACTCGGAGGCCGAGACGCCATATGCAGCCGTCTCCGCGTAGCGCTCGGCCAACGTCTTCGAACGCCGATCGTCGAGGGTCCATCCCAGGGGGGGTCTGAGTTTTTCAGCGCAGAGGGCGCAGAGCAGATAGAGATGGGGTGAGATCTGGCGCCGGTCGCGGTCCTCGATCATGGCCCTGCGGGCGTCGTAGTCGAACGCCAGCACGGCGGATCCCGGGCGAGCGCAGTTGGGCTTCGAACACAGGCTCACGCAAGGCAGGTTACGCGTCCGGCCCCCCCGAAAGCCGGATATATCCGACACTCACAAGACCGGTTTTCGGGGTGGGCGGCCGGGTGGCCGGGACCGTGAGCGGGTGAAAAGACTTCAGACAAGGTCTTGAGAAAACTTCGCGATCGGGCTTAAGTCACCACTACCCCGTGGCGAAATCTTGGGAGAGGGCGCACGCACCAAGGGGGCTTTTCTTTGCAGCGAGATAGCTTGACTCTGTATCTCATCGCACTTTTGGTAGTGCTCTCTTTGCCGCGCAGTGTCTATCACCATCAGAAGCACAAGCCCCTCGCTGGCCGGTCGAGAAATGCCGTGACGACGGCTCGTCCCAGGCAGGCGTCCAGCGTCCTGGCGCGCCCCCAACCGGTCCAACCCGAAAAGTCGGCGGGCCTCGAAACGCTGGGTCTGCAAGCGGCGCGGCCGTCGCCGCTTCCTGACTCCTCGGCCGGCGTGGACCTCTCGGCCTACGAAGGAGTAGCTACCTGGATCGATATCTACAACCCTCGACTGTGGAAGACGCCGGCCGTCACGATTCGCCGCCTTGCCCGCAAGGGCGCAAGCACGGTCTTCGTCCAGACGACGAACTACAGCCAACGAGGTCTCCTGTGGGATCCGAGTGGAGTGGCCGAATTCATCGACTCGGCACATAAAGCGGGACTGAAGGTTGTGGGTTGGTACGTGCCCTCCTTTGCGCGCCCAAAGATCGACCTACGGCGTTCACTGGCGGCGATCGACTTCGAGACTCCGACCGGGGGCAGGTTCGACTCGTTTGCACTCGACATCGAGGCCACCGCCGTTCGCAGCATTTGGCTCAGAAACCACCGGCTGTTGCGGCTGACGCGCGAGATACGCGCGGCGACGGGCTCCAAATATCCGCTTGGAGCCGTCATTCCCGACGCCACATCCCACTACTGGCCCGACTTCCCCTATCGCGAGTTACATCGGGCCTACGACGTCTTTGTTCCCATGGGCTATTGGACGTTCCAGGCCCATGGTGCCAAGGCGGTGAACGACCACACGGAAAAGAACATTCGAACCATTCGACGCCGCACGCGGGATCCACGAGTTCCCATCCACTTGATCGGTGGGCTTGCGGGGGATGCGGGTCGGCGTGAAGTCAGCGCCTTCGTCAAGACGGCGCGGCAACACCGTGTTCTGGGCGCCAGCCTCTATGACTTTCCGATCACGGGTCGCGGCGACTGGAGCGCGCTGGCGCGTGTGCGCCGCTGAGAGGTCTCGAAAGAGTCGCTTAGCGACTCGGAAGAAGACTGTTCCGCGAGAGGAAGAGGGCTGCCCCACCGAGCGCCAAAAGCCCGTAGGCCACCACAAGGTAAGGAGCCGGATCAAAGCCGGTGTCGCCCAGTCGATCCGTCGAGACGTCCGGAGCCGGAGCCGGGGGCTGCGCGGCCTCATCCTCTGGCGCCGTGACCGCGCCACCCGTCCCACCCGGCACGATTAGAGGATCAAACGGGTCGCGGACCTGAGCGCTTGCTCCGGACGCGATAGCCAACGCGATCAAGAGAGTACCCAGGAAGACCAGCTTTCTCATCAGGCAAAGACTACGCCTCCACGAAAATTAGGCGCGCGCCACTAGTATCCGCGCCATGCCGATCGCGGAGCTAGGAGACGCCGACCTCTACTACCAGGTGCACGGCTCCGGCCCCCCCGTCTTGGGCATCATGGGCTTTGGAGCCGACCAGCGTTTATGGGCGGGCCAGATCCCGGCCATCGCCAAAGACCACAGCTTCATTCTGTTCGACAACCGGGGGGCGGGACGGTCCACGGGCCAGCCGGGGGACTCCATAGAGATCATGGCGGAGGACGCGGTTCATCTCCTCGATCATCTCGGTATTGAGAAAGCCGCAGTGTTCGGCATCTCGATGGGGGGCGCCATCGCCCAACGCGTTGTGATCGACCATCCCGAGCGCGTCTCGGCCTTGATCCTGGCGCTGACTTTCGCTCGGCCCCTTGAGTTCATGAAGCGTCAGTGGGAGTGGGCGCGCGAGGTTCTCGGCGGAGGGGAGTACCGGCCCGAGGTCTTCATTAAGGGGGCCATGCTGCGGATGTTCACGGCGAGGTTTTTCGAAGTCGCCGGCGATCTGCTGGATCGCATCATGGAGGCTTACGACACTCCGAATGGCCCCGTGCCCCCAGGGCTCGACTTGCTGCTCGGCCAGATCGACGCCATCGCAGGCCACAACACCCTGGCCGAGCTACCCACGATCAAGTGCCCGACGCTCGTTCTGGGCGCGAAGCAGGACCAGATGGTCCCCTTCATCGGGTCCGAGGAGATCGCGGCCGCCATTCCTCATTCAGAGTTCACGGCCTTCGAGACCGGGCACGGAGCACCGGTCGAGGAGATGCAGGCCTTCAACGACCGGGTCGTGCAGTGGCTTCTGGCCCTGCCGCGGAATGCCTCCGCCTGGGAGGTTCCGGCGGCCGTGGGGCCTGCTTAGGTAACAACGTACCCAAGAAAACTTTTGTAATCCGCGCCCACGGAAAGGAGGCCCCGTGGCCAAGGTCGAGAGGGCCGAGGACGCCGTGATGCTTCGTCTCTCCGAGGAAGAGTTGGTAACCCTCCTCAGTTGCATCAACGAAACCCTCGAAGCCTTGGACCCCGAGGAGTTGAGTATCCGGGTCGGGCGATCAAGGGCCGAGGTCAAAGCGCTTCAGGCCGATCTGCGAGAAGGCACTACTTAAGTTCGGGTGAGTCAACCCGTTCGTTACCGAAAAAAAATGTACCTCGCAGTGACTTTCGGCCGAGACCTACTCATCTCTACGAGGTACGGCGCCATCATAATCCCCCCGCGGCACTTTGCAAGCGGGTCGGGAAGAAAATTTTCGCGGTGCTACTCCGGTTGGCAGGCCACCCGCCCGCCCCAGATTCGCTAGAGGTAGCTGCGCAACTCCCACAGCTCGGGAAAGAACTTTTTCTCCAGGGTTGTCCTCAGATAGGACGCGCCGGTTGAGCCCCCCGTCCCGGTCTTGGACCCGATCTGTCGCTCCACCATCAGCACATGGCGCTGCCGCCATAGCGAGAAAAGCTCGTCGTGGTCCAGCAATGCCTCCGAGAGATAGAACTCCTCGGCATAGGCGCGGCGATCGCGAGCCACCGTTAACAAAGACTCGCGTCGGGTGAGCTCATCGTCCGCAGGCATCGGAAGACCGGAACTCTCGAGGAAGGCACAGAAGGCGTCCCATAACGTCGGCTCCTCGAGGCGGCGCGAGAGACGCGCTCGGTCGTCGGGCGACATCTCCAGTAGGTCGAGGTAACGCGGGTTCTTAAGCCCAGAGAGGAACTCCACCTCGCGGAACTGAATGGATTGAAAACCACTCGCGGGCGCAAGATGCATGCGGAACTCGAGAAAATCCTGCGGCGACATGCTCTCCAGGACCTGGACCTGCTCGATCAGGACGTTCTCGATCACATGCACACGGTGAAGCAGGTGGCGAGCTCGCTCGGACTCCTTGGCGAAGGTCAGCTCCCTGATCGTCTCGAGTTCGAAGACAAGTTCCTTGAACCAGAGCTCGTAGGTTTGATGGACGACGATGAACAGCAATTCATCGTGGGCGGGCGGGTCGGAGAGAAGCTTCTGGGCGCTGAGAACCTGGTCGAGGCCGAGATAGGTGGAGTAGGAGAGCCTGCGGTCTTCCTGGCCGAACCTCGGTGGGCGGCGCTCGGTCGGGATTAGTTGCCCTTCTTTCCCGGAGCCTCCGTCGCCTCTCCTCCGGCCTCATCCTCCGCCACGGGTATGGGATCGGGTGAGGAGTCGTACAGCGGACTGAGCCCCCCGTAGTTGACGGAGACGATGGGCGTCCCCACGTCGACGAGGTCGTACAGCTGCTCCACGTCCCACATGTGCAGCCGCACACAGCCGTGCGACGCGTTGTACCCGATCGAGTAGTCGGCGGAGGTTCCGTGAAAGCGAATCGCCGGCGCCGACCAGTTGAGGGCTCTCGTGCCAAGGGGGTTGCCGGGGCCCGGCGGAATGAACGCGGGCATGCTGGCCCCCCAGCCTGTGGGATCGGGGTTCACCCAAGTCGGCATGTAACGCTTCTCGGTGATCTCGTAGAGACCGGTGGGGGTCGGGTACTCCGGCTGTCCGGTAGCGACCGGCCACGAATACGCGATCTTGCCGTCCTCGTACAAGTAGAGCTTGTTCTCCCCGACATGGAGCAGCAGAACTTGGCCGAACGCTTCCTTTGTGACCGCTGGCTTCACAATTCGCACGGGCAGGCGCATGGTTACCCGCTCCGCCTCGAGGGCGCTCAGAAGCGCGCGGCGGCTCTTCTTTTCGACCAACCGTCGACCCTCGCGCGCGTCCTTCAGCTCGACCCATCCCGACGAATAGTCGATATGGGCGTCGCGCGCCGGCCGGTCAAGTCCGGACGCGATCCCCTTGACGAATCCGCGTAGCTCGCCCCTCGGGTAGCTGTAGTCGACGTCGCGCGCGAACTCAAGCGGCTTCTTGAAGAGGCTCATCCTCACCCGCTCGAGAAACGAGGTATCCGCGCTGGCCTGCAGAGCCTCGGCAACCAGGTCCTCTGCGTTCGTGCGAACACCGAGATCCTCGGGCGTGACCGTCCACGTTCGATCGCGCCAGCGAAGCTTGAGTTCCCGATTCAGATCCGGGGCCACCGCGGCCGAAATCCTCGCCGCGGCCTCGTCCGCCGTTAGTCCTCCGACCGCCACGCCGGCGATCTCGGCCCCCGGCAAGATGCGGCCCTGGTATCTACGGGAGTAGTCGTAGCCGGCGTAAGAGACGCCCGCCGCCCCCAGCAACAGGGAAGCCAAGACCAGTGCGCCCGCGAGCAATCCCGCCCTGCCGAGGCGCGGCCGCGCGACATCGGGGATGACCTCCGCGTTCGCCTTTACGGGTTCTGCTGTCAGGACCGTTCGCTCCTCCATCGCCGAATCATGGTACCGGGAGTCCATTCCCGTGAACACCCGTTATGGACCATGCCCCCTATAGACGACGTTCGCGAGCATTCGGTTGCCGCGCGGTTGCAGGGAACCGTCGGGTGGGCAAGCATCTGCATCATGGAGATTCACGAGACCTTGCTCGGCACCTTGGGCAACACGCCTCTGTTGCGCCTGGCTCGGGTCGGTCGGGATCTCAGTTGTCAGCTCGTGGGGAAGCTCGAGATGTTCAATCCGGGCGGCAGCGTCAAGGATCGAATCGGCATCCGCATGATCGAGGCGGCCGAAGCCGCCGGCAAGCTAAAGGCGGGCGGAACCATCGTGGAGCCGACCTCGGGGAATACCGGCGTCGGGCTTGCGATCGCTGCCGCGATCAAGGGCTACCGCTGCATCTTCACGATGCCGGACAAGATGAGTGCCGAGAAGATCTCGCTCCTCCGAGCCTACGGAGCGGAGGTCGTGATCACTCCGACGGCGGTTGCACCCGACTCTCCAGAGTCCTACTACCGGGTGGCGGACAGGCTCACCGAGGAGATTCCCGGAGCATTTCAACCGAACCAGTATCACAACGAAGCCAACCCGGAGGCCCACTACGAATCGACCGGCCCCGAGATCTGGGAGCAGACCGACGGCCGCGTAACTCATTTCGTCGTCGGCGTCGGCACGGGAGGAACCATCAGCGGTGCCGGTCGCTACCTCAAAGAGAAGAACCCCGACATCGTGATAGTGGGTGCCGACCCGGAGGGCTCCATCTTCACGAACGACGAGATCGGTCCCTACCTCGTCGAAGGAATCGGTAAGGAATCGTGGCCCGACACCTTAGATCGCGACATCGTCGACCGGTGGTTCACTGTGTCCGACAGAGACTCTTTCGTTACCGCCCGACGCGTGACGCGCGAGGAAGGCGTCCTTCTAGGAGGCTCCGGCGGCACGGCGGTCTGGGCCGCCCTGGAGATCGGCAAGGAGCTCGGACCCGAGCACCTCGTCGTGGTCATCATTCCGGACTCGGGTCGCAACTACCTTTCGAAGCTCTACAACGAGGCTTGGATGCGGGAGCATGGTTTCATCGACCGGCCGGGGACGGCGGCGCGCATCGGAGCCGTAATGTCGGAGAAACATCGCTTCGCGGCGCAGATGCCGGCTCTGGTCATCGTTCCCTCCCATGAAAAGGTGGGCCGCGCCATCGACATTCTCCAGGAATATGGAATCTCTCAGGTGCCTGTCGCCAAGAACGATTCCCCCGCCAATATCTCCGACTTGATCGGCTCGATACACGAACGAGGCCTGCTCGACCGCGTCTTTCGTGACCGCGACGCAATAGGACGCGAGGTGGTCGAGGTTATGGATCCACCGCTCCCCGTTGTGCAGGCGACCGCAGGGGTAGACGAGATGTTTGCGGATCTCTCGCGCGGCGCCGAAGCGATCGTGGTGGCCGAGGGATCGCGTCCCACGGGCGTCCTGACCCGCGCCGATCTCCTCGAGTTCCTCGCACACCAACCCGCGGTCTGATTTCCCGGCTAGCCGAGCGCCTGCTCTAGATCGGCGATCAGGTCGTCGGGGTGTTCGATCCCGACCGACAGTCGCAGCAGCGTGGGCGGCACCGCGAGGGGCGAGTCGGTAACGCTCATGTGAGTCATCCGCGCCGGATGTTCAATGAGGGATTCCACCCCACCCAACGATTCGGCCAAGAAGAACAGCTTCGTCTTTTTGCAAACCTCGAGTGCGCGTTCCTCCGAATCGAACTCGATAGAGATCACGCCTCCGTAAAGAGGCTCGCCCGCCTCCGACATCTGCCGAGTCGCGATCTCGTGCCCGGGAAACTCGGGCAGTCCCGGATAGTGGACTCGCGCCACCCCCGGCTGCTCGGACAGCCAGCGCGCCACTCGTGCGGCTCCCAGCGAGTGAGCCCGCATGCGGAGCGCGAGCGTCTTCAATCCGCGCAACAGGAGCCAGCAGTCGAACGGCCCCGGGCCCGTCCCGGCCGCGTTACGAAGGAAGTGCAGTCGCTCCGTCAGCTCCGTATCAGACGTCGCGATGGTGCCCATCACCAAATCGGAATGACCGCCCAGGTATTTGGTGGCGGAGTAAATGGCCACGTCGGCGCCGAGATCGAGAGGTCTTTGCACGAACGGAGTTGCGAATGTGTTGTCGACCGCAAAGACGACATCTGAAGCTCGGCACATCCCCGCCAAGGCCTCCAGATCCAAGATCTTTAGCAGAGGGTTCGTCGGCGTTTCGGCGATGACAAGCCGCGTCCGGTCGGTGAAAGCCGCACGCGTGGCTTCGAGATCCGCCATGTTCACGGTGTCGCAGCCAACCCCCAGGTCGGCAAGCACCCGGGCGAACAGGCGATAGGTACCGCCGTAGGCATCGTCGGGTATCAGGACGCGGTCCCCGCTCTTCAACGTCAAAGCCAAGGTCGTGATCGCAGCCATTCCGGAGGAAAAGCTCAACGCATCCGCGGTACCTTCGAGCGTCGCGAGACATGTCTCGAGAGCCCGCCGGGTGGGGTTGTCGGTTCGCGAATATTCGAACCCTTTGTGTTTTCCTACCTCTTCCTGCGCGTAGGTCGAGGTCTGATAGATGGGAACGATCACGGCGCCTGTTGCCGTGTCGGGATCCTGTCCGGCATGAATGGCCGCCGTTTCGAAGCGCATATCCTCGCTCATGGGTCTCCGTTGAAAGGATTCAAGCGGTTTGGATAACACGAGTGAGCCGGAAAGTGAGGAGCCTCAAGGCCATGTAGTAGTGGTCGGGCAGTGGCGGGAAGGCCACGCCCGGC
Organism: Actinomycetota bacterium; assembly: GCA_046263155.1. Taxonomy (GTDB): domain Bacteria; phylum Actinomycetota; class CADDZG01; order CADDZG01; family WHSQ01; genus DATADF01. Next base: position 30,177 of record JBHELF010000019.1, on the reverse strand, counting down.
TTCCCCTCCCCTACGTTCAGGCGTTACGTAGTGCCGGCGCCGACGCTCGGGTCTTTTCGACCTTCTCGGTCTTGCCTGCCGAAACCGCGCCCCCCGACCTTCAGGTGAGCGCCGGCCTGGATCCGGACGATGCATCGGCAATGGACGGCGCCGTCGGGCTCCTGCTTCCCGGTGGTGGCGACATTGACCCCGCCCTTTACGGTGCGGAGGCACATCCAAAGATCCGCGGGATGAATCGGCGACGAGACGACTTTGAGCTAACGCTCCTCGCCGCCGCTCTCGAGAGAGATGTGCCCGTGCTGGCCATCTGTCATGGCATGCAGATCTTGAATGTGCACCTTGGGGGAACCCTGGAACAGCACCTCGCGGATCGGCCCGGGCGCCTGGAGCACAACCTGCCGCACGGTCCCGATCCCGTACACGAACTACGCCTCGAGCCCGGAAACGAGGTCGCTCGTGCGCTCGGTAGCGACCGCGTGCAGGTCAACTCCTCGCATCACCAGGGCCTAGACCTCATCGCCCCGGCTCTGAAACCAATCGCGTGGGCCGAGGACGGAGTGCTCGAGGCTGTCCTGTCGGTGCAACACGATTGGGTAGTCGGCGTGCAGTGGCATCCCGAGCTGATGGCGGCCGATCATCCGCCACAACAGAAGCTGTTCAATGGCTTTGTGCGCGCAACCCGACGTTTTGCAACGCGTCGGGCGATCGGAGCGGGCGCCGAGTAGTCCTCAGAATGGGGTGCCCATCAAAGCTCCCACGTCGGCCGCTCCGGTGGAATAGGACACGCGCTCGGCCACGATCTCGCCCGAAGCCGATATCTCGGCCACCATAGGGATCCCTCCCGTCCAGGTGGCGAGCGGCACCTTGAATCTGCCGCCGGCCGGAACTCGGATTCCTTGCAGCGCGCCGGGCGATCGCGGTCCTCGGTCGACCTGTAGGAGGCGGATGTCGAGAGTCACTGCGGCCGCATCCGCATTGATGACCACCAGCGCGTCGTTGTCGGGGCTTGCCGCCGCCGGTCCCAGGCGCCACAGCCGGCCGGTCGTCGGGATTCCGATCTCACTCGAGACGCCGTCGAGGGTGCCCCCCTCATAGCGCAGGGTTCTCTCCGCCACGATCGGCACGCCGTTCGTAGTCCGAACGATCGCGCCGACTCCGCCGAGGCGGCTTTGGGACCCACCGACTCGTTCCGAAAACGAGATTCGACGCGAGGAGAGAGGGGGCACAACGACGTCCACCAACTTCGGAGGCTGGACCGTCTCCCGCGCGGTGACCAACGAGACCGTCACCAGAGCCTCTGCGTCGCCGGGATTGATCACGCTGATCGCCTCCTCGATGCCCGAGCCGACCCCGCCCTCCGGGAAGTACCAGATGTCTGAGGCCTCGTTGGCGCCCAGAGTCATCTCGGCCCCGCTCACTTCCTTGCCCCCGTGCACGAGGACCTTCCACGCGACGACCCGCCCTCGTTCGGCATGGACGGAGGCCGACACAAATCCACGTGTCGGAACGAAATCGTTCAGTTGAATTCCGATGGATGCCTTGCCGGCTATCGGGATATTCGCGAGGTTCGCCTTGTTGCTTCTGCCGCGCGGACCGTACAAGGTGATCGTTACGACCGCGTCCTCGGGAAAGGGGTTGTAGACGATCAACCTCTCGTCCGAGTTCAGTGCTGTCGAACCGGAAGGGAAGTACCAATCGGTCGCCGCCTGAGGCGCGCAGCGCGCGGACGCGGACCCGCCTACCGGGCGCTTGAATGTTTGCGCCACATAGGCGTCAAGCTCACCGCCGTACCCGACCACATCAACCGGCGGCGCATCTCCTCGGAAGGTCGTGGTGCTCAACCGGCCGGGCCGCAGCTCTCGGCGACGTGCCTCGATGGCTTCGATCCCTAACGTCGTCTTGGAATCCGAGGCGGCCGCGATCACGATGCGCTCGGTAGACCGTCCGCTGCGCAACGGAGGGGGGCAGAAAAGAGTGGCCACGGTGATAGGCGCGGTTCGCGGCGACGACGGCCGAGAGGCTGTGACCGTCCTCATGAGGGGATCGGCTACCGCTCCCGCGACAATGACCAAGAAGACGGTTACGCCGAAAAACGTGTCGCGTGGATAACGGTTCACCGGCGCACTCCAGCGTTAGTGGATTCACCGGCTCGCGATCGTCCCAGCGAGGCACCCAACACGACGATCCAACCAAGGCCGACTGCAAACAGGATCAAGACGTTGGAGACGCGATATGGGTACGAGACGCTCAGTTCGCCGTTCAAGTCGGACGCGACCGAAAATGCGTTTCCCCAACCCCCATCGGTCTTCGGCAGACGAACGCCTTCAAGCGTCGCCCGCCAGCGGGGATTAGCTGCTTCCGAGAGCCACACCACGGCGGGTCCCGCAACGTCTGCAGCATGGTAAGCACGACTCGACGATGGCTCGAGCGCTCGCCGCTGAGCCGGGGCACGTCCTCCCGATAGCACCGCTTCCCCCTCAGACACCGCGCGCACATAGATCGGGATCTCCTCGAACAGCCCCGCGTGCACGATCGGGGACTGATTCTCAAACAGTAGGTATGCGGGCTCGCTCCGCAATAGAGCCAGATCGCGCTGGCGCAACCAGGAACTTGGACGGCCATTACGGTCGACTACGACAAAACGGATATTGAAAGCCCCCAGAAGGCTGCCGCCTCTGTCCGTGGCATCGGCCTCGATAGATCCGACGGCCCGTGCCAAGAAGTCGTCCGAGGACTCGGACGAGTTCTCGAAGTTGTCCGTCAGCACCTGGCCGCGCGAGCCGGTGACGAAATAGCTTCGCGGAGGGCGCATGACACTCGGCTGCGGTGGGGACCATGCCTCCCCGACCCACAGGGCGCGCAGTTGACCCACTTGCCGAGCCTCGGCCGCGAGGACCGAACGGGCCTGCTCGACAACTTCGGCGGGGGCACGATCGACCCCACGACCCGGCCCCCAATCGCCGCGCCACAACGCGGGCAACCCCGACGCCAGGAGTAGAAACAAGGCGAGCGCGATCGCCCCCACAGTTAGAGGGTGCACGATGCCGAGGCCACGTCGCGGCAGATCCAAGCGAAAGGCGCCGAGTCCCAGCCCGGCCAGAGCAGCAAACGCGACGGATACAAGCACACCTGCTTCGATGGGCGAAGCCACAAGCGGCCGCAGAAAACCGGAGCCCGTCAGATTCGCGAGCCAGCCGATCGCAGCTATCACCCCCCACATGCCGAGGGCGAGCCGCCGGCGTTGCCCTTCTCCGACGCCTACCGCGACAAGCCCAAAAACGGGCCCCGCCAGCCCCCACAATGCAAGGCCCTCCGGCATTTGTCCGAGCACGACAGCCAAGAGGCCGTCACCGGAGAAGCTGCCGGAGTAGACCCTCCAGGTCGAAGGCGCCCGCAACAGATCGAAAGCTCCGCCGGTGGAGAACCATCCGGCGCTCCAGGGCAGCAGAAGAGCCCACCCGGCCAAGAGTGCTATTCCGATACCGGTCAACCCGCGCCCGGCCTTTTCCGGACGGTCGAGAAAGGCGCGCGCGCCCGCCAGGACGAGGGCGGCGATTCCGTAGAGGATCAGGGATCCGGGCACGGCGGCCGCGGATATGGCGGCTGCCAGCGCGAGGCGAGCGATGGAGGCTCCTCTCGCCCAGCCGGGCGGGCGCTCCCAGCCCGTGAGGCGGATCAGGGCAAGCAGCGCAAAGGGGGCCGCGGCGCCGAACACCAGGGCTCCAAGCGCGCCGTTACGAATCCCGGAGTACCCGAGGGGACCCAGGGTGTACACCACTCCCGCGAGGATCCGAGCCGGGCGATCCACCACGGGGGCGACCAGCCGGTAAGCCCCGACGAACGAGGCGCCGCCGAGAACCACGAGGAGAAGCTTTTGCGCCCCCCCGGCCGAGCCCAACGACAGAAATGGGAACCCGCCGAGAAGCGCAAGTAATGGCGCTGCGGGTCCGGGCTGACCCAGGCCCGTCGACTGCCACGGCGTCAGAAACGCGCGCCACGCGCCGGCAGCCCGGTCGGGAAAGGGCAGCAGTTCTCCGAGGGCAATCGGAGGTGTCCAAAGAGCATGGCGGAACCCAAGCAAGAGAGCGAAAAGCGCGACCAGGAACACCACTCCGGGGACGCCCTTGACGCGTGCGACAAGCGTCCGGAATCCACCGCTGCCCCGGGCGAACACCTCCGCCCTGTGTGCCCAAGCCTCTTCCAGACGTTCGGCCTGGTGGCCTACGTAGGAGCGGACCCGGGTCGACTGCCTCACCGTGTAGCGAAGGAGACGTCGGTCGGGGATTCTCCTCACGCCCTGAACTCGGGCACGTTCGGCCAACGTGGACGGCAGAGCAGCCGCATTCCAGGCCAGAGCGCGCGTGAGATTCAGGATCTCGCGCGGCTGCCGCAGAACGACGAAACCGATCATCTCGGCGAGAGCCAGCAACACGTACTGCGGAATGAGCGCAAGCAACCTCAGCGATGAGGCACTCTTCGCAACCGCTCGCAGCCGATTTCGTCTTATGAAGTAGCGGATCGGGAGGAAAGGAGACGCGCGCTGGCCCGTCGCAAGCGCCATGGCATGGCGAGCGCGCGCTTCCGGCTCAACTCGCACTCCGTGCCCTGCGATGCGCGCCCGCCAACAGAGGTCGAGGTCCTCGGCGAAGGCGCGCATCCGCGCATCGAACCCACGCAAGTCGCGGAATACATCGTGTCGCACCAGCATGCACGTGGACGACACAAAAAAGACCTCCGCCGCCACATCGTGTTGGCCAAGATCGATCTCGCCCTCTTCAAGCCCCTTATAGGGATAGCCGAAGCGATCGGCGGCCATCCCCACTTCCTCTAATCGTTCGGGGTCGTCCCAGGACACGATCTTGGGACCGACGATCGCGGTGGATGCTTCGCCGCGTAAGCGTTGGACCATTTTCTCGACCGCGTCGCGATCGAGCTCCGCGTCGTCATGCAGGAAAAGGAGAAGGTCTACCCGTGTACGAACGCGGGACAGAGCCCAGTTGACCGCGCCGCCGAACCCCAGCGGTCGCGGCGTGCGAAATACGGCCCATCTGCGGCGCTGCAAATGCCGTTTCACGATCCGCCGAAGGGCCGGAGGTTGACGCGAATCGGGGGACGCGTCATCTACGACGAGTACATCGAGGCTTTTATACGTCTGCGTGTTGAGGGCTACTAGACAGCGACGAATCCAGGCTTTGCCCTGGTGAGTTACGAGCACGGCCAACACGGTCGGTTCCGGTCCTCGGCGGGGCTTCGCCGCGCGTGTTCTCGTAGTGGGTAGCGTCACAGCCATGAGGAGTTCCTAGGACGTGGCCGCAGGCACGCCGTAGAGGGTGGTCCTGCGCCGAGGAATCCTGCCGATGGACACGATGAGCCGCTCCATCTCCTGTGCGGTGAGTTCCTGCCCGTGGGACGCGCCTGCGGCGCGGGAGATGTTTTCGTCCATCAGCGTGCCGCCGAGGTCATTTGCACCGACCTGCAAGGCCAGCCGTGCACCCTCGATACCCATCTTGACCCAGGAAACCTGGATGTTCTCGATCGCGCCGTGCAGCGCGATGCGCGCGACGGCATGCATCTTCAGGGCCTCATCAAATGTAGGGCCGCGACGAGCCCGACCCTTTAGGTAGATGGGGGCTGCCATGTGCACGAACGGCAAGGGAACGAACTCGAAAAGCCCGGCTCCTCCCTCGGCGAGGATCCGGTGGTGCAACTCCCGCACAACTACGAGATGCCTCGCCCAGTGCCGAGGGCCCTCCAGTGTGCCGAACATGATGGTCGCGTTCGAACGCAGCCCGAGCGAATGGGCTGCGAGGTGGACGTCGCACCATTGCTGGGTCGAGATCTTGTCGGGACAGATGAGCGCACGTATTTCGTCGTCCAGAATCTCGGCAGCCGTTCCCGGCAGAGTCGCCAAACCCACATCCTTCAGCGTTGACAGAAAGTCAACGACGCGTAGATCTGAGGCCGCAGCTCCTTGGTGCACCTCGAGAGCCGTGAATGCGTGAACATGAATCTCGGGGACCGCATGCTTGACGGCCTTGACGTACTCGACATAGTCGTCCGCAGTGAAGGAGTGATGTATCCCTCCCTGCATACAGATCTCGGTGGCACCTTTGTCGTGGGCTTCTCGCGCACGGAGCGCGACCTCCTCGGGAGACAACAGGTAAGGCTCGCCGCGCAGGTTCAGCGATTTAGGACCCTTTGAAAACGCGCAGAAGCCGCAGCGGAAATAACACATGTTGGTGTAGTTCACGTTCCGGTTTACAACGTAGGTGACCTCGTCTCCGACGACCTCGCGCCGCAATCCGTCGGCGACCGCATAGAGCTGCTCTGTCTCCGCGCCACGCGCGCTAAACAACAGAGCTATCTGCTTTTCCGATGGCACGAGTCCATCCGCCGCACGATCGAGCACCTCACGCAGGGCGGGGCGGACGACTCGGCCGGGCACGCGCCACGCGCCGGCCCCCGCCTGCTCCAAGGCGATGGTGGCAGTTCGCGGAGGCGGCGCGCTGGCGCCCGAATACCACTCTTCATCGGGCCGTCGATAACCCTCGGCATCCGTCGCATCCAGCACGCGCTGACGTAGGGCGGGATCGACCCACTTCGTCACCGCCGGGGGGACGTCGCAGTATGTCGGGTAGATCGCTAGTCGTTCGAGGAGCAAGAAGCCGTGTTCCTCGGTGATCGCTCTGAGATCGTCGAGATGCGGCCACGGTCGCTCGGGATTGACGTGATCGGGAGTGACGGGGGAAACGCCTCCCCAGTCCGAGAGACCCGCAGCGAGATAGGAACCGTACTGCGCGGGCGTGAGATTCGGGGGGGCCTGGATACCGACGTCGGGGCCCATGATGACGCGCGCGAGCGCCACCGCGATGCCCATCTCCTCGACGGTCGGCTCGGAATGCAGCGCCATAGGGGTGGAGGGCTTGGCCCTGAAATTCTGGATGATGACCTCTTGAATATGGCCGAGGCGTTCGTGTGAGCGTCGGATTGCGAGCAAGGCGTCGACTCGCTCCTCGTACGTCTCCCCGATCCCGATGAGGATGCCGGTTGTAAACGGCACGCGCGCCCGGCCCGCGGCCTCGAGCGTCGCAAGTCGCGCGGAGGGCTTCTTGTCGGGGGCACCGAAATGAGCCATCCCTCTTGCCAGCAGTCGGGTCGACAGCGTTTCCAGCATCATGCCCTGGCTGACACTGACCTCTCTGAGGGCCTCGGTCTCATCTCGAGTAAGGGTGCCCGGATTCGCGTGCGGCAGGAGCGACGTCTCGGCGAGTACGGCTCGACAGGCCGCGACGAGGTAATCAATCGTCGTGGAGTAACCCAGTGCGTTGAGCTCCGCGCGCGCCTCGGCCCATTTGCGCTCGGGTTTCTCGCCGAGCGTGAACAGAGCCTCCTTGCAACCGGCGGCCTCACCGGCGCGCGCTATCGCCAGTACCTCGTCCATCTTTAAGTACGCGCTCTCCCCCGCCCGAGGTGGGTGCGCGAAAGTGCAATAGCCACAGCTGTCGCGGCACAGCTTCGTGAGGGGAATGAAGACCTTCTTGGAGAAAGTTATTCGAGGACCCGTTGAGCCATCTCTGATCGCAACTGCGGCCGCGAGAAGAGGCTCCGGCTCGTGCAACGAACCCCTCGCAAGAGCTCTAATGGCCGGGTCATCCAGCCGTTCGCCACGCGCGGCGCGCGCGGCCAACTGCTCGGTCTGAGTCATTCGAGCAGGCTACTAGAGGATGTCAGCGCGACAGATGGCCGTAGTTGAAGTCGCCGCAGTTCTCGCCGATCGTGACCTTGACGTTAGCGATCAGATCGCCGGGCACCGTCTCGGGACCGATGCCGTCTCCCTCCATCGACAACACCTGAAAAGTCAGACAGCGAAAAACGAAATGCCAGAAGTTGTCCTGGGCGCCGTCCGGATCGCTCGCACCGGGATCCGTGTAGTTATCCGTGTGCCCCTCACCAAAGTCGGAAAAGACATCATCTCCCTGATTCGCAGTCCAAGCTGCATCGTCGAGGTTGGGGGTGGAGGAGCCCGGCTCGGGCTGCGAATCAAGTGGACTTTGCGGCGGAGGATTCTCCACGCCGACGTTCCCATAGCCGTGACTCTCGTCGGTATAGACGAGCAGCAGCCCCGGAAGGAATTGGATCAGCCCTCGGTCGCTCTGCGCCTTTCCCGACGCGTCGAATCCGGAGCGGTCTCGCATCTCCATGTAGTAGGCATGGTCGGCCGGCGAGTCTTCCGAACTCGAGACGTATGACCAGCCGACAGTGCATTTTTGCGCCGTAGTCAGATCATCTTTGCAAGCCCCGTTGTACACTCGGTCGTCCTGGCGCAACTCCTCGAAGGTCGACTTGTAGATCACCTCGTCGTCGGCGGTGATCTCGAGGTCGTCGATGAACCAGCCGGGTTTGGTCGAACCACCATCGGTCGTGTACGAAAAGCGCAACACCGTGTCCTGACCCGCCGCCTCACTCAGGTCATAGCTGTCGAGAAGAAACGGGCCGTCGGGATAGTTGCCCGCCGCACGGTCCACTCCTTGAGTACCCGCCTGGTAGGAGCCGCTCGTTCCGGTTATCCCGTTGCCGTAGATCGCCTGGCATTCATCGTTCCCGGGATTCAAGAGGACCGGTGTCGTGTACTGATTCTGCGAAGGAAGAGAGCGGTAGCTTTGGCCCCGGTCCGTCGTGTACATGACGAAGCCGTAGTCGTCGTCCCACTTGATCTCCCAATAGGACTTGAAGGTGACGGTGACGGAAGTCCCGGGAGCCAGATCCTCCAGCTCCGGCAGGTAGATATCGAGGTTGTGCCCCGCGGCCGGAGGACATCCAAAGTTTCGACCCGAACCCGACCACCACACGTGTTCGGGTGAGGCTCCCTCTCGTACTTTCTCGGGATCCACGGCGGGCCGAGCCGGGAGCTTGGCTACGTAAGCCTCCCCGTTATCGACACCCGGACCGGAGAGCCTGTAGCTGCGTCCCGCGGGCGTCTTCCAATCGATGCGATGCGTATTCCGCTTTGAATCTCGCCAGCGCTTTATTACGCGCGTCCCCTCTTCGAGCACACGGGGTATCAGCCAACCCAGCTCTTGTTTGGCGAAGACGTCCATATGTTGAGCCTTGTCGCTCGCCATGAGGTTCCAGTCGCCGTAGGTCTCTCGTGAGCCCGTCGAATAGAAGTCCGGCAGTCCCAGTGAGTGTCCGTATTCGTGAGAGATGACACTGGCACGGTCGATCGCCGTCTCCGGGTTGACGTTGTAAGGGCCGACGCGCACATACACAGGGAACCTCGTTTTCCGGGTCGTCATGCGCGTGCGGGCTTTGGTGCGGAAATAGAGTTTGCGGCCCCGGAGATCTTTCAATTGGTCGTCCGAGATGTAACCCTTGAGTCCCGTGTCGGGATCGATGTAATCGTTTTTCAGACTGGAAGAGTGTGGCCAGATGTTGTCGTAGGGCGGGACGCTCGTCTGCGAGACACCGTGACCCCCGCGGCCGACGAAGATGAGCATGAAGAAATCGACAACCCCATCCTTGTCGGTGTCGTAGTCGGAATAGTCGATCTCGGGATCGGCTATGTGTGCCGCGTCGTAGACGGCCTTGCCGGGGGGACCGCAAGCTCTGTCGTAGGCCTGGAGGCTTCCGATACCCCCCAAAGCCCCGATCAGGGCCGTCCCGTAGCGGTCGTCGCCGTAGTAATCGGTAGTCCCCGGAAGCTGATACCAGCCGTCTCTGATCCTCTCCGAATACAGAGGGGTTCCGACCAGGTCTCGCCGGGTGACGCCCCGGCAGCTATCTTGGGGCTGGAGAGTGGTGAACTGAAAACCTCTCTCCTTGTAACGGTCGCTTTTCCATGCGACGTCGAATCCTGCGCTGTCGATGCCTGCCGAAGGAACGGTTCCGTGTGGGAAGAGCTGTCCGAAGGACATCTCCTGGTACAGATTGAAGGTAGAGCCCGCGTACGTGGGCGAGTTCAGTACCTCCGCCAGGCGTTCGCCGGAACGACCGGGAGCATGCTGGCGATCGAAGTAGTCCACCGGGACCACGGGAAAGGGCCGGTCGCCGTATCGGGCCGTGTCGTAGATCGGGTTGGGCGGAATGACCTTCGGCCCATGACTCGTCGCGCGCAGGGTATGGGCGCCCTGCGCATCGCGATATCTGAGCTCCGCAACCGAGGAAAGGTTCTTCCAGACGATCTCGGGATCCATCTTCAGGCCATCGGCCCGGGCCACAACCACCAAAGACCTCTCGCCCGGGACCCCGCCGGACGCGCCCGGTATGTCGTCGATCGCCCACCGGACGCTTCCGTCACTAATGCGCGCCCGCCCGCTCTTCACCGGGTTGGCGGCTATGTAAGTAGCACCGTCGACCGGGCGGATGGTGACGGTCGCCCTGCCGGCCTGAGGACGCGCGTGGTTGCGGACGAGAACGCGGAAGGGATATCTCTCGCCCGGCTTAACCCAGCCTCGAGCCGAAACAAAGCTGTTCTCCAGGCTCAGCCCTGTGGTGGAGGCGTTCTGAAGGACCTCAGCGTTGGCGTTGGCAGCGGAGATCGGTGTGTCGCTCCAAGCCGGTCGTCCGGTGAGGAGCAGCAGTCCCGAACACAGGATGAGAAGCGGGCGCAAAGGTCGCCTCGACGTATCCACCACAGATTTACTTCTCGTCATCGTCGCCCAGTCCTGCGGCCTCAGGGCCTGCCGTTTCCATCTCGATCGAGCACGGCGACCCAGATCCGCTGATGGTGGACCACCGGGGGAAACAGGGCCTTGCGGCGCTCGGCTGAGCTGAGAGCAAAGGACTCGGCGCGCGCAACGTAAGTCCAGGACTTCGCTGCCGCGATCTGGTTGTACTCACCGAAGAATGCTTTGGCGCGCGCCTTCGCCGCGAAGCGAACGTCGGTTCGCACTCTGCGATTGACCTTCACGGGAGCGCTGAAGGTGGCTCCATTATCGGTGGACTCCACATACCAGGTGTCGACAAAGGGACTGAAATCCGCCGGCGACTCGGCCTCCCGCTGAGTCCGGTACACAAGGCGCACCGAACCGTCATCTCCTACGTCCAGCCAGGGTGCGAAATGGTCGACGTGATCATCCGTAGGTCCGCCATTCACACGGATTGGCTCAGTCCAAGAGAGACCGTTGTCGGAATAACTCAGCGCGATGTCGTTGGTGGCGTCCGATCGGAACCGAGAATCGATCCAGGCGACATAGATCCGTCCGGTCTCGGCATCGACGTCGGCGGTAGGGACGAACCCGGCGGCCCGCTGCTCTCGTATCTGCTCACCCCCCTGGTCCTTCGCGATCAAAGTCGGCGGTCCGAACACGAGGGGCGCGCCCGTAGGGGTCGAACCCGCGAGCGGTGCTACGGCAGACATGTACAGAGTCGCGGTTTCCTCCGTCACATAGAACGCTTTGAAAATGACCGCGAGGCCCCCATTGGGAAGAACCACGGGCAAGGCTCCGATTCCTACTCCGGGAAACACGACCGAGGGACCGTGCCAGGTGTCGCCCCCATCGTCCGAATAAAGGGCGACGACCGGATCGACCTGATCCCACACCAGGTAGAGACGTCCCTCGTGATGACCGGCACCGGTCCCGTTATCGACCGCGATCCAGGGCTTGTCATCGAGGGGGAAAGTGCGCTCGGGCGGCAGGGGGTTCATGTCCTTCCAGGTTCGTCCCCCGTCACGCGACACGCTCAAGCCAAGATCGTTCTCCATCCCATCGGTGCACAGCATTGAGATGGCGTACACGACGTCGTCGGGACCGAATGCGACGACGGGGTCTTGTGCCAATGGGTAGGTGCCCCCGGTCGCGATGCTCACCCCCGGAAGGTTTCCCGACGTCCAACTCCTGCCGCCGTCGGTAGTGGTGGTGTAGCCGATCGCTTGCGCGCAGCCCGCCTCGTTGCGTCCCACCATGTACACCGCTACGGCGTGAAGTGGATTATCCGGATTGACCGAGATCGAGGGTTCCATGGCAGTGTCACGCTGCAGGGGCCGAGCCACCTTGCGAATCTCATGTCGCCCAGCTTCTCCATCTCTCAACACGACCGCAGCGGCGCGAGCGGCGGTCGCAGGGGAGACGCGGGTGGTGCCGAGGCACACCGTCAGAGCGCCCACGGCAACGAAAAGGACCCCAGGCCGGCCCGCGAACACCTCTGCAGCATATGAGCCGTCCAACAGGCCCACTATCGTTGCCGTTCGTTTTCATTCGGAGGGTGACTTGAAGGTAGTGGCCCTGGCGGGCGGTGTCGGCGGAGCGAAGCTGCTGGTGGGTCTGGATGCCCTCCTGGGGAGCGGCGATCTCACTGCCGTCGTAAACACGGGAGACGACGCAACCATCTATGGAGTCCACGTATCACCCGATGTCGACATCGTGACGTACTGGCTCGGCGGCCTCGCGGACACCGATCGCGGATGGGGGATCAGGGGCGACACCTTCACCGTTGTGGAATCGCTCGCAAGACTGGGAGTTGAGAGTTGGTTTCGTCTGGGAGACCGGGATTTCGCCACCTGCCTCTATCGCACCGAGCGCCTTCGCGACGGAGCGACCCTGACCCTCGTCGCGGATGAGATCCGAAAACGGCTGGGAGTGCGAACGACGATTCTCCCCATGTCGGACGATGCGGCCCCGACACGCCTGCAGACTGCCGAAGGGCGAGAACTGGAGTTTCAGGACTACTTCGTAAGGCAGCGGGCCGAGCCGGAGATCAGTGGAGTCCTTTTGGGTGCGCGTGAAGCCAAGCCCACGCCCGCAGTGCTGGACGCGCTCGCGGGCTCGGATCTCGCGATCCTGTGTCCTTCGAATCCATTTCTTTCTCTCGGTCCGATACTGGCTTTGCCTGGAGTACGCGACGCGTTGATCTCGCATCCCCATGTGATCGCGGTCAGCCCGATCATCCGAGGAGCCGCATTGAAAGGGCCCGCCGATCGCATGATGCGTTCCCTTGTCGGCGAATCGAGTGCTTCAGCCGTAGCCTCGCTCTATTCGGATTTCTGCGATGAGTTCATCGTGGACAGTTCGGACATCGAGGAACTTAAGAGGCTCCCGAAAGGCATCGGAGCCAAGTCTCTTCCGACGATCATGAAATCGGCCTCCGACGCGTCCCGTCTTGCGGAAGCTTTGATCGGGTGAACGAGATCCGAGTCCTTCCGGTCGTCGGAATCCCGGAGGTCTCTCGCGGCGACGACCTCGCCGAATTGATAGTTGAGGCGTGGGGGCCGAATCTCGAGGATCGAGACGTGCTCGTGGTCGCCCAGAAAGTGGTATCGAAGGCTGAGGGAAGGCTCGTGGACGCCGCCGATAGATCGGCCGTGGCCGTTAAAGAATCGTCTCGGATCCTGCGCCGTTCCGGGGAAATGATCATCGCCGAGACGTTCCATGGATTCGTGTGTGCGAACGCCGGCGTCGACTCCTCGAACGTCCCCGAAGGAAAGGTTGCCCTGCTTCCACTCGATTCCGATCTTTCGGCGCGGCGTATCCATCAAAAAGTTCTCCGTGCCACCGGCAAGCACGTCGCCGTGATCATCTCCGACACCTTCGGGCGCGCCTGGAGACTGGGCCAGACAAACGTGGCCATCGGCGTGGCCGGCATGGACCCGTTCATCGATTACCGGGGCACGTATGACACCCAGGGTCGCGAGCTACGAGCTACCCGCATTGCGATAGCCGACGAACTGGCCGGCGCCGCCGAGATGGTCATGCGGAAGAGGGACGGGATCTGCGCGGCCGTCGTGCGCGGCGCGCCCATCGTTCTTGGACGCGGGGCGGCCAGAGATATCGCGCGCCCACATCAACAAGATCTGTTTCGCTAGGACCCGACTTGGAGCTGAGCGAAGCTGTTGCGGCGCGACGCAGCGTAAGAGCGTTTACGGACGCAGCGGTTCCACGCTCCGCGCTCGAGGAAGCGATCCTCCTCGCCGTTCAGGCGCCGGCCCCCCATCACTCCGCGCCGTGGCGCTTTCTGATTCTTCAGACGCCCGACGAAAAGAGGCGTCTGACCGGCGCGATGGGAGACGCGTGGCGAGCGGATCTGCGAGCCGATGGTCTATCGCAAAGTCGAATCGAGGCCATCGTCGGGCGGTCCCATGATCTGCTTACCAACGCGCCGGTCGTGGTGGTTTGTTGCGCGGACATGAGTAAGGCCCATCACTATTCGGATCGACGCAGGGCGCGAGCCGAATGGAGCCTCTATGCACATTCGGTGGGAGCCGCTTTACAAACTTTCATGCTTGCTCTGGCTGAGCGCGACATCGCGTCTTGTTGGATCTCAGCACCCGTTTTTTGCGGCGACGTTGTGCGTGAAAAATTCGGCTTGCCGGAAGGTCTCGAACCCCATGCATTGGTTTTGGTAGGACATGCATCGCCGGACTACAAACCGCGCGCACGACCACGCCCCCTTGCGGATCGCTACATAATCGACCCCTGATAGCCTCGCCGCCGTGAGCAAAAAGCTTCTCGAAAAACAACGTCGTCGTCTCGAAGAGGAAAAACGCCGGGCGGAGCAGCGCAGCGCTGCACGGCGGCGCAATGTCATCACGTTGGTGGTGGCAATCCTCGTTCTCGCCTTGGTGATCGGTGCGATCTATGTGCAGCGACGCGCCGAAGAACCGTCCGGACCCGTAGGTGTCGCGGCGGGCGAGGCAGGCTGCGGACCAATCGAGCGCGATGAGGAACAAAGCCGCGACCACATCGAGGTCGGCACCCCGCACGAGCCCTACACGACCTCACCGCCCTCCTCGGGGCCGCACTACGAAACGCCGGCCGCGACGGGCTTCTATCCGTCGCCCCTCGAGCCCGAGCAGGTGGTGCACAACCTGGAGCACAGCCAAATAGTCATCTGGTATCGCTCGGACGTCTCCGAGCAGACCCTCGACCAGATTGAGGCCGTCGTCGACCAAGAACCTCAGGCGACGGTGGCCCTTCCTTACGACGACATAGAGGGTTCGGCCTCATTCGTGCTGACGGCGTGGACCGCGTCGCAATCCTGCGCCCGCGTTTCGCAAGAAGTGATAGACGACTTCCGCCGTGAGTTCCAGGGCAAGGGACCCGAGAAGTTCGTGCCGGAGTTCGAAGGCTGAGACGCTAGTCCGCCGGCCGGTACCGGGGTAACCTGATGGCTCCTGGTGATCGGCCTTTCAATTGAGGGGTGACCATGGCTCTGACTCCTGAAGAAATTGCCAACAAGCAGTTCACGGTCGTGCTCCGCGGTTACGAAAAGGCTGAGGTAGATGCCTTTCTCTCCGAGGTCGCTAAGGAGATCACGGAGCGACCCGCCGGCGAGGCCGGCGCAGGTGCTCCGGCCGCGGCCCCGGCGGTCACGGCGGGGCCTCCCTCCTTCGATGCCCTCGGGCAGGAGGTCAGCGCCGTTCTCGAAGCTGCGAAGTCCGCCGCCGAGAACATGCGGAGCGAGGCTCAGGCCGAGGCAGAGGAAACTCGCCGCAGTGCGGCCGAGGTAGCGGATCGCCTGAGGCGGCAGGCCCAGGAAGAGTCCGACGCCGAGCGTGCCTCGGCCAAGCAGAGCGCCGAACAAACTGTGGCCGACGCGGAGCGCGCGGCCCGGGAAACTCGCGAGGGGGCCGAGCGCCACGCTCGGGAGACCCAAGTTGACGCCGATCGGTATGCGCGTGAGACCCGCAGTCAGGCCGAGGCGGAAGCCGCCGAGCTCCTCGACAACGCCCGCCGCAAGCACAGGCTTCTGAAGGCGCACGAGAAGGAACTGCGGGATCGGGTCACGACGGTCGAGCAGGCTCTCGCCACGCTCCAGGGCCATCTGCGGGAGGAGACCGAGATACCGGCCGAGGATCTGGCGGCCGCCGCGGAGGAACCGCTTCCGGCGGCCGGAGCCGCGGCGCCCACCAGCTGGACGCAACCGTCGATAACGGAGGAACCGGTCGCTACAGAGTCGGTCGCCCCCGAGTCGGTCGCCCCCGAGGCCGAAGCCGAACCCATCGCCGAGGAGGGTCGGCCCGAGGAAGCAGAACTAAGTCTGGAGGAACAGGCGACCGAGCAAGAGGAGATGTCGACCGAGCCTGCCGAGGTGGCAGCCGAGGCCGCCGGTCCCACGACCGAACGTCCTTCCACCGCAGAGGGACCCGGGCTTCTCGAGGTGTGGAAGGCGCGTCGCGCCGCTCAGTCCGAGGGCAAGCCCGAGGGAACCGACGAACAACAGGGCGAGCGCGAGTCCGCCGACATCTGAACCGAATGATCGCGGCGCGCGCCGATTAGCGCGGCCGAGGACGGGGAGCGGTTCGTGGATGAGTCGTCGCGCCGCTTCGATCGCCTGATCAAAGAAGTCCGCGACGGGTTGCCCGTACTCGGAGAGCGTTTTCTCTTTCTCGGATCCGGTCCGCTACCCATCGCCGATGCGGTCGGCGCGGCTCTCGCGGTCGATGAACGCGGCGCGACGGTGCTCATCGCCGCGCTGCACACCATGACCCCCGAGACCGCCGATCAACTAAAGGGTCAGCTCGATGAGATCTCCACCCTCTCAGAGCAAGACCTGGATGAGCTCCAGCAAGGACCCTTCCTGGGCCGCCCCCTGAAGGAACGTGTGGGACTCGTGTTCGGGGGTCCCGAACGGGCCCCAGCCTCAATAAACCAGAGGCAAAGATTGTTCTTGATAGTCGACGAACCGCCGCCGGAGGAGGCTCGCCGCCGGCTGGTCGTGATCTTGCCGGACGAGCTCCGGGGCGTTTTCACTTCGAATGAGACGGGGTTCAACCGAATCCTTCTGCCCACGCCCCCTCGACCGAAGGCTTCCGCGGCTCGGCCGCTGCCTCGACCGATAACGCCTGAGCGACCCGCCTCTTACTGGCTCTCGTTGGGCATCGTTCTAGTGGGGGTAGCCCTCATCGTCACAGCGATTGTGCGAGCAGGAGACCGAGGCGATCCCTTGGCCGAGGGGGTCGTCGAGTCGCCCCTGCGAACGATCGCCACCGGAGTGCCGTCGAACGTGACCCAGACGTTCCTGGTTGGTCAGAAGCGGGTCGTGCGGCTGTCGGATGGTCGTTTGGTCGTGGTGTTGCCGACGCGATCGGGCGTTCAACTCATCGTCGACGACAACAACCAGGGCCGAACGTGGCAGAGTCCGATCGCGCTCGACGGCTCGCCCGCCACCTCGCTCTCGGTCGCGCCAGACGCTTCGGACCGGCTGCATGTCGTAACGGGCGACGAGGCACAAATTTCGTATATGACCGTGACGGAGGGGGGCGCCGGTTGGGCGGCGGGACCCGCGTTGGTCCTGGATGCGTCGGCGACGAGTCCGGTCCTCGATGTGGCATGGGACGAAGCCACCCAGCTGGCGCACGCGGTCTGGATACATCAGGACGGCGAGACGTCGCAGCCCATATGGGGGTCGATCCGCGCCGGACGACCCCCACAGCTGATCCAAACTCAGGTGCTCGCGGATTCCGGAGATGTGTTGCAACCCTTGGTAAATGTTGCAGTGGATTCAAGATCCAACCTGCTGGTGACTTACAACCATCCCGACGAGAGCGGCGGCTGGTATTCCCAAACGGCATCCGCCGAAACGGACGAGGCCGAGGTCCCGGTATTCGTCTGGTCCGACGAAGAAAAGATTCCCGTTGCCGCGCGGTACGGCGGCGCCGCGCTGGTGATCGATCAACGCCGTACCGCGCACCTCGTGCTGCGAGACGACGGCGCCGCACGACTGATGTATTTCGAGAAGGATCCCGGTGAGGATTGGTCCCGAGGGGAGCCGGCCGTTCGGGCGGCGAGCGCGGTGGAGGTCGATCATCCGGGCATCGCCGTGGACGCGGCCTCCCGGCTCATCTATCTCTTCTTTCAGCGAGCTGGGGACAGGCCCGAGATCCAGGTCGTGATACGTGACCCTGCCACCGGCTGGGAGGGCCCTTATCAGATAGTGACCGAGCAGGACCTTCCCGAGGGGGCCGTCTTTCCTGCCGTGCTCCCGGCATTGAGCGGGCCGGCCATCGTGCTGTGGACGACGGCCGGCCCGAATCCTGTCCTGCAAGCGGTGAGGGTCACCGCTCCTTAGCCCATCTCTATTTGGCCGCACGCCTCCGACTACCGGCGGCGAGCATCGAGCCGCCCGACGCAAGGAACAGGCCCGCGAGCGCCAGGAACCCATTGGGATCCACTCCCGTCGTGGGCAAGTTGGCGAATCGCTCGGGGCGCGTAACTCGCTTGGGCAGCACGCTCGGCTGCTCTTCTTCGGGAGTCTTAGGCCTGTCCGGCCGTTCGATGCGAGTGGGCAGCACCGAAGGAGGCGTGTCTGGCGGCGACTCGATCACGGTCGGCAACACCACGGGTGGGGTCTCCGTGGGGGGGCCGGGAGGCTGGCCCGGCGGCGCGGGCGGCGGACCCGGCGGCTGTCCCGGCGGTGACGGTGGCCCCGGCGGTGGCGGAGGTGGGGGAGGTGGAGGTGGAGGAGGAGGTGGCGGCGGGCTCTGTTGCGTGTTGGTGATTGTGCACGTAAAAACTCTGTTGGCATCGGCCGGCAGGTCGACGGTGAATGAGCATCCCGAGGAGCCGGTCTGGTTCCAGCCCGACTGCTGCGTTTCGGTGATGACGTACGTGCCTTCACCGAGAGGACTTGCAAAAAGCGCCTGTCCGTTAGAGCCGGTGACGACCGTCTCGTTGACTCCCGATCCGGTCAGCGTCATCGCCCAGCCCGATTCGAAACCTTGAGGAACGCTGATCTTGATCGCGCGCGCGGTGGCATTGAACTCCGGCGGCGGGAGGAGTCGGTTGGTCAAGACGCATTCGAAGACGCGCCCATTGTCTGCGGGGAAGACGACCGTGAAGGAGCAGTCCCCAGTTGATGCCTGCTGCTCCCATCCGGTCTTCTGAGTTTCGGTGATCGTGTACGTGACGCCGTCCCGAAGCGCGGTCGTGAAGACGACCCTGCCGGTGCTGTCCGTGGCGACCGTTTCGCTGACACCCCCACCCGACAGGGTCATGAGCCAGCCCGCGATGCTGTCGGCGGGGAGGTTGGCGGGAAGGGTCCTCTTTACGGCGCGTGCCGAGGCACTCGGAGGCGGCGGAGGCACGCAGGCCTCAACCCAGAACACCTTGAACTTCGTGTCCGCGCCTATCGATCCGTCCGCGTGCACGGTGACCTTGATGTGAAAGCCCTGCTGCTCATGCGGCACGGCCCCCGACGCGATGAGTTCCGGTCCCAAATCGATCGGGACGATGGCATCGATGTCGGTTGCGCCCCCGGCCGCGTCCTGACCGATGAAGACCGAGCCGGTCTCCAACACGTTGTTTCCGGCGACCGTCGTGGGTGGATGCAGCTCGAAGGAGTAGCTCCCCAACAGACCCGTGCCCTGATCGAAGCCGGCATACTCGAGATTGAAGACGCAGGTGATGTGCGGCTCGTTATTGGGATCGTGCGGTTCCCCCGGATCGAACTCCTTGAAGGGAACGCCGTCGATCTTGATCGTTCCGTTGTTGCCCAGTGGATTCCCGGGAACGTTGTCGGGAGGTCCGCCACCTTGCTCGTGGTCGTCCCTGTGATGTGCGAAAGCTCCGGGGCTTACCAAGCCCACGATCAGCGAAAGGATGCCGATCAAGACCAGAAGCGCGCCGAACCTGGTACGCCGACTAACTGCGATCATTTCCCGCCTCCCGCCGCCCCTAAATCGGGACGAAATGTATACCGCTAGCCAGTTCCAGTTTCGGGCCTGCCCGGGGCGCTTAACCGGATTACTGGAAAATTCTACCGGACAGGCACTGAGTCCGCAATTCGCCCTGTGTTCGCTCCGCCACGGAGCGTGTTCAAAGAAGGCCTAGCGACAAACTTTCGGCTACGCCTCGTAACCCTATTTTCGCGAGGCGCCTCGGAACCACGCCACCGTCTGTTTCAAGCCGTCCGCTAGATCGGTCGTCGGGCGCCAGCCCAATTCCTGCGCGGCGCGCGTCGGATCGACATAGATGCGCCGGAGTTCGCCCTCGCGGGCGCGCGCGTAGACGGGCTCGAGTCTCGTTGCGGTTAACTCGGCCAATCGCGCGTACAGCTCGTTGACCGACAGCTCGCGTCCGCTTCCGATGTTCAGCAGCTCCCCACTGCCTCGATCGCGCGCGGCGACGAAAGCACCGACCACGTCGTCCACGAAGCAGAAATCGCGTGTCTGGGTTCCATCCCCGTAGATGGTGCACGGACGACCGGCGAGCATTTTGCGACAGAAGATCGCCACCACCTGGCCCTCCAAACCCACCTCCGAAGCGGGTTCCTGCCGGGGACCGAAAACATTGCTGAGCGCCAGCGCGGTGAAATCAAGGTCGCGCATCAAACTGAAATAGCGAAGGTAGTCAAGGACCACTTTCTTCGAGACTCCATAGGGAGATTCGGGAACCGCCTCCGGCAGAAATATTTGATCCTCGGTGACCGGGAGCCGGGATTCAGACGGCTCCCCGTATATGCAGCCGCCCGACGAGGTGAACACCATCTTCCTCGTGCCGGCCGACGCGGCGGCTTGCAGCAGATTCAGCGTTCCGATGATGTTGACCATCGCGTCGCGCAGGGGGTCGGCAATCGACTTGCGAACGTCAACCTGAGCGGCCAGATGGAAGATGACCTCAGGCTTGTGTCGCTTGATCAACTCGGTAACCGCAGTCGACGTTACGTCCGCTCGCTGGAAACTGAACTTGCCCAACGCACTGCGGCGGGCATCAGCGAGATTGGAGAGCCGCCCGGACGAAAGGTCGTCCACACCGAGCACATCTTCGCCTTCGGCAAGTAAGCGATCGACCAAGTGAGAACCGATGAAGCCGGCGGCCCCCGTGACGAGAACGCTCATATCAATCCTCTTTCTCTACCTTCTCGCCGTCGCCCACGGTGGCCCCGTTCATCCGGGCGCCGGCCGCGATCCGAGCCCCCTCACCAAGAATCGACTCCCGCACGATCGCGGATTCGGAAACGACGGCTCCCGGCAACAGAACACTCTCTTCCACCCTGGCATTCGCTTCGACCACACACCCCTCACCGAGGCAGGCCGAGGATACCCGTGCGCTCTCCGCGACCCGAACTCGCGATGCGGCCAGTACGCGGCGCGAATCCGGCGGCCCGATCGAATTCGATTTGTATCGCCCATCAAGAGCATCGAGGTTCGCGCGGAGAAAGCTTTCGGGAGTGCCGATGTCCATCCAGTAGGAATCGGTTGCCCATGCGTACAGGCGCGCGCCCTCCTCGACCAGGCCGGGGAAAAGCTCGCGCTCTGCCGACCAGACGCGGCCCACGGGTATTCGATCCAGGACCGAGGATTCGAATACGTAGACGCCCGCATTGATCATGTTCGTCGGTGCGGCCTCGGGCGGGGGTTTCTCGATAAAGCCGAGCACTCGGCCCGACTCATCCGTCGGAACCACCCCAAAGGCGGAAGGGTCCTCCACCGGCCTGAGCATGATCGTCGCCTCGGCAGCCCGTTCACGATGAAACGCGAGCAAGGCAGAGAGATCGGCATTGGTCAGGATGTCACCGTTGAACGCAAAGAAGGTTTCTCCCGCCACGAGCGAGGCCGCGTTTCTCAGTGCGCCCGCGGTTCCGAGAGGCTCCTCTTCGTGAGCCACCCTCAGGTTCAAACCCCGATGGCGCTCCCGATCCACTACTCCTGCGAAAGATGATGCGAGATAGGAAGTCAAAAGTCCGACTTCGGACACTCCCGTCCGTTGAAGAAGGTCAAGCACATGTTCGATATGCGGAACATTCGCGATCGGTAATAGGTGCTTGGGGCGAGTGTGAGTGAGGGGCCGGAGCCGCGTTCCGAGTCCCCCGGCGAGGATCAGCGCCTTCATTCGCCGCGCGGGGCGTTAGCTGCCGGAGACGCTGCGAGACGAGAGTCCCACCAGGGCGATACCGATGGCAACCACAACGACGCCCAGCCAGCGCAAGCCGGGAACGTTTTCGTTCAGGAAGAACTTTGAAAACGCGACGACGACTACATACGACAGGCCCACGAATGGGTAGGCCAGCGAGAGATCCACTCGAGAGAGCACGACGAGCCAAAACAGCGCCGAGATCGCGAACAAGGTCAGACCCGCCCAAAGTGAGGGCTCTTTCGCCGCGCGAGCGAAAGTCTTGGCCGGCTCCGAGACCTGCACGCTTCCTATCCGGCCGACTCTGTCCATGGCGTACTTGAGCGTGAGCTGGCCCGCGACGGCAAAACCAACACTGATCACAAGAAGCGCCACGGAAATCAGCGTGCTCGTTCTAGATGGTGTCGTCGCGGCGACTGCGGGGAGTGCTTCGGGAGGAGGAACCTCTATAGCCATCGGGCGATCCTAGGTGCTCCAAATCGCGGCACTAGGCCCCCGAGCATTCGACCTCTATACCTCCATGAGTCGTCCAGCTGATCAAACCGTGCGCAAAACGCGCCCGCTGACCGAACTCATCAACGACGAGATGCGATTCCGGATATCCGCAGCGCGACGTCGCCTCACCCAGTTCTCGATAGCGGCGCTCGACCGGACCCCACAGGCCGAACGCGGCCTTGAGGTCGGGGTTGAGATAGATCGTCCCCCGCGCGAAGCGCTGCCGCATGCCTCCGTCGGGCAGGCTGTCGGCTCGTCGGCGCTCCTTGACCGGTAAGCCCAGCGGACCCTTTACTCCACGGAGCTCCCAGTAAGCCTCACGAAAACTACGTACAACCGAATGAGCACCTCTTCTCTTCGACCAGTAGATCGAACCATAGGTGTAGTTGGCGCCCCGATAACGACCCTCACCCCAGACGTCGGAGGTGGGCATGCCCAGCGGAGACCTCTCGCGACCCAACCTGTCGTACTTGGCGAGGATCGGCCCCCGCTGCCACGTCGCCTTCTCGGTCGAGTACGTGTAGGTCATCCGGCCGCGGGTGAAATCCTGGGCCCGTCCGAGAGGATTTCGAGCCCGCTTGGGCACGGGATAAGGAATGCCTGTGGGCTCGCCCGGCGCACCGTTCAGACTGCGGTACTTAGCGCGAAATCGACTGCCGACGTCGTACGAGATCTTCACCCTGTAGAGCGTGTCCTTGATCCCGAGGGCAGAGCGCGTGGACCATCCGCTAACGCGGACGTTCGCCTCGGTGCCCACAATGCGAACCCCCCCGCTGTCCGGAGCCTTCACGACGGTGACGCGTCCCGATATTCCAAACGGCTCCACCAGCTCAAAGTCGACGAGCTTGCCGAAGCGGAATCCCTGCCTCGAGTTGTAGTAGCTCTGCAGCTTCGAGGCGAACTCGTCCCAGCTCATCGTGACTTGCCAGGTGTGATTCGGGTTCGCGTCCACCGCGTCCGGTTCGTCGGGGACGCCGCGCAGATATGGGACCGGGGACCCACCCCAAACGTTCTCGTTGTGTTCCGTGTGACCGCCCGATGAAGAGGAATAGAGGGCCTGGATCGGCTTTCCCTGGTACAGGATGACCTTTCCATTCGTCTCGTCCACTGCCGATCTCCACTTGATCCAGAACTCGGCGGAGCCCGATCTCTTCGAATCTCCGATGTACGCCTGATCGATGACGGAGTCGTAGACGGCACAGTCGCAGGGCATGTTGTGTTGGCCGAGTCGAGTGACCTTTTCGTAGGCGTAGGTGCGACCGGCGATCGCCTGCGCGCGCAATACGGCCCGCGGCCAAGACGAAGGCACCTCGCCGAGCCCATAGAGGTACTTCTGCATGGGAATGACTAGAACGAGTCGCAAACAGAATCCGTTGGTGCAGGAGTTGCTCGAGTAAGTGCCTATCTCCATGTAGCCATACGGGTAGGCGTGCTCCTTCTGAAGGACTCGCACCATGCTTGCGAATTTCTCGTAGATCGCAAGAAGCGGGGTATCGGTATCTCCGAAAACAGTCCGTCCCTCAAAAGAGACACGCTCGTTGTTTCGAAAGATCCGAATGCCTCCCGTGGAGCTTGGTTCGAGGCGCCACGTAATTCCGGCGTTTCCGGCGGCAACCGCGTTCTGCCCGGGGAGCTTGAACTTCATCAAGCCGTCCCCTCCCTCGAAGGACTCCGAGGTGAAGGAGATGGAGTTCCGACCTTGGAGCATCCCCACGCGGAGCCGGGCCGGAAGCCCGGCGCTGGAGACGGAGGCGCCCGTGTAGTAGTGCTCCAGGATGTTCGCCGCGGAGGCTCCATTCAAGGCGCGTCCATAGGCGCCGTACTGCGACATGCCGATGCCGTGTCCGTAGCCGCCGCCGTCGATGGTGACCCTCGTGGCGGCCGCGGCGAGCGAACCGCTCAGCATCAATACGGCGGCGGCGAGCACACAAAAACGACTTAGAGGACGGATCATCGCTATCACAATACGCAACTTATCTATCTATGAGGCACAACTTCAACGCATCTTCGGTAGGCCGCGGCCGTGAGAGTGGCCGCTTTCTCCCAGGAGTACGACGCCGCCCGGGCCTTTCCCGCCCGAGCCATCCGGACACGGGCACGATCGTCGGTAGCCAGATGCACCAGGCCTTGGGCGAGCGCGTCAACATCGGTGGGGTCGACAAGCAGGGCCGCGTCGCCGAGCACCTCCTCCGCCGCGGAATAACGACCGGCGAGGACCGAAGTTCCCGCCGCCATGGCCTCGAGCGGCGGCAGCCCGAACCCCTCGTACAGAGATGGGTAACAAAAGATGTCTGCAGCAGCGAGGAGGCCCGGCAGAGTCTCGTCACCGACCCAGCCCGGCAACACGACCCTTGGGGTCTCTGGAAGGTTCGGGCCCCAGCCGCGCGGACCCGCCAGCACGAGCGTCCATTCGGAGAACTCCGCGGATACCGCCGACCAGGCCGCGAGCAAGCGGGCGAGGTTCTTACGGGGCTGCAAGGTCCCTGCCGCGAGAACGAATGGCGGTCTGATCCCGAGACGAGCCAGTGCTCCGGGAGCGAGCGGAGTGGCGCCGAAAAAGATCTGCGATACACCCTCCGGAGTAACGACGACCCTATCTGCGTCCACGTCCATTAGCTCGGTCAGCTCCACCTGAATGGCAACACTGGGAACGAGAACCATCGAGGCGCGCTGAATGGACCATGGGACAAGATCGCGTAGTCGCTCTCCGCCGGGAAACACATCGCTTCGAAAGAACCCGAGATCGTGCACGGTGACGACCGCGGGTACACCCGGCAAGGGGGGAAGCACAAAATTCGTCGCATGGAGGACGTCCACGTCGCCCACCAGTCGTCGTATCGAAGGTTTGCCGAACCGTCGCCACGAGGCCTGCGCGATCATGGCGGGAACCCTCCAACGAGCGATGCGATCTCGGTTGACTCCCGTGAAGGACACGGCGTACCTCTTCACATCGACCCCTTGATCCTCTAAGGCATCTCCCAGCTCGCGCACATAACGTCCGATCCCGGTCGGCGGATCGAGCAACGGCGCCGCATCGAACGCAACCTTCATGCGCTACAGAGTAGGTCGCCTTCGAAGGTAGCGACTCGGTCTGGCCGGCCACCCGCCCGCCCGGAAACCGTCACTGAGGGACAATCGTGTGGTGAGCAAGGTTGGGATCAATCTGCTGTGGCTCGTGCCCGGACGCGTCGGGGGCAGCGAGACCTACACGACCCGCTTGTTGCGGGGGCTCGCCGAGCGAGGGTCCAAACTCGACTACACACTGTTTGCGCTTCCGCAATTCGCCGAGGCTCACCCCGATCTGGCGAGCACATTCAAGATCGCGTTCGCGCCGCTTTCTGGACAATGGAAGTCGTTTCGGGTGGCGGGAGAGAACTCGTGGCTTGCGGCGCAGTGCCGCCTGAGGAAGATCGATCTTGTCCATCATGCGGGCGGGACAATTCCCCCCGTGCGAACAGCACGGCCGCTGCTCACGATCCACGACCTTCAGTACCTCTACTACCCGGAATACTTCACGGGCACGAAACTGCGTTACCTGAAGAGCATGGTTCCAAGATCCGCGGAGGCCGCGCGCCTGATTCTCACGCCGAGCGAATTCACCCGGCGAACCGTCCTCGAGCGGTTGCATATCGATCCCGGAATCGTCCTCGTCGTCCCCCACGGGATCTCCCCGCACGATCGCGGACGACCGACCCGCAACATTCGGACGGTCTACGAGCTGCCCGATCCATTTTTCGTTTATCCCGCGATCACTTATCCGCACAAGAACCACTTGGTACTGATCGACGCGTTCGCGCGCCTATTGAAAGTTCACCCCCATACAACGCTCGTGCTCACGGGGGCTAAGGGATCGATGGAGGTCAAGATCTTCGATGAGATCCGCAAGCTTGGCATCGAGAGTCGCGTGCGGCGTCTGGGTTACGTCCCCATGGAGGATCTCGACGCGCTCTACTACGAGGCCAGCGGGCTGACCTTCCCATCACGGTTCGAAGGCTTCGGCGCCCCGATCCTCGAGGCGATGAGTTGTGGCTGCCCGGTTCTGGCCGCGGACGCGACGGCGCTGCCGGAAGTCGTCTCCAACGCCGGGAGGCTCATATCGCCGGATAACCCCGAAGACTGGTCGGTCGCTATGACAGAGATGCTCGAGGACGAGTCGGCCCGTTCGACCATGGCCAAGGCGGGCCGCGCTCGGGCGCAGGACTTTTGGTGGGATCGCTCGGCGGGCGTCTTGGAGGACGCGTACTTGCACGCGCTTGAAACGACGTTATGAGACTGGTCCTCCTCACACCTCACTTCGAACCGGATGTGGCCCCCACCGGAGCACTGGCTACGAGGCTCGTCTCAGAGCTCGGCTCTCGAGGCCACGAGATCGAGGTGGTCACGGCGCTGCCCTGGTACCGGGAGCATCGGATAGAGCCCGCGTGGCAAGGAAAGATCGTGCGCTACGAGGACAAACCGTGGGGCCGGATCGCTCGGCTCCACCCGTTTGCCGTTCAGGACAAGCTCAGCGTTCCCAAGCGCGCCGCCGCCTTCGTGGGATTCAGTTTGCTCGCTGCACGAATCGCGTCTCGCGGCGCACCCGCGGACGTCGTTATGGCGATGTCGCCTCCTCTCACGCTGGGCCTTTCAGGCTGGATAGCGGCCCGGCGGCGGAACGCGGCGTTCGTCTTCAATGTGCAAGACATCTATCCCGACGTAGTCGTGGAGCTTGGGGTTCTGACCAGTCCGGGTCTGATTCGGGGGGCCCGGGCGCTCGAAACATTCCTTTACAAACGAGCTGATGTCGTCACGGCCCTCTCCGACGACCAGCAGCGAAACATTGCTTCGAAAGCCTCCGACACTCCCGTAGAGGTGATCCCCAATTTCGTGGATCTGGACCTGATCAAACCCGGCAAGAAGGAGAACGCGTACCGGAAACAACACGGACTCCGCGGGAAGACCGTGGTCATGTATGCGGGCAACGTCGGACTTTCCCAGGCACTGGACCCTGTGATCGAAAGCGCCGCTGCGCTGAGCCACGATGAGGACGTCGTCTTTGTGATCAACGGCCAGGGGGCGAGCCGCGCGGCACTGCAGAAAAAAGCTTCCGGATTGCCAAACGTGCGCTTCGTCGACCTCCAGCCGCCGGAGCTTCTTCCCGAGGTCCTAGCCGCAGCCGATGTGCATCTAGTACCGCTCAAAAGGGGCCTGGCTCAAGCGAGCTTTCCCTCCAAGGTCTATTCGATCCTTGCCGCCGGTCGGCCTTTGATCGCGTGCGTCGATTCGCGGAGCGAAATAGCGGAACTCGTCGAGCGTTCCGGCTCCGGAGTCGTCGTTCCTCCCGAGGATGCCGAAGCCCTGTCGAAAGCGATCCGCAACCTGACCCAGTCACCCGATGAAGTCACCCGCATGGGCCGGAGCGCGCGGCGCTTCGCGCGCAGTACCGCCTCGCCCACCGCGGTCGCGAACAAGTACGAGGGGCTTTTCGCGCGCCTGTCACGTTAATTCCGGCACTCTCTCGGCAGCGCGGCCGGTTGCGGCAAGTCCAGGGGAACCAGCTGGATGATCGGTTTGGTCTCGAAACCCTCGCCGACGATTACTGCGACATCGGTCCCGTGAGGAAGGCGCCGCCGGGCCTCCCTCAACTCGGCTTCTGGGACGGCAGCCTGTACCACCTCTGCCGCCTCCCGCTGCCCGGCGCGATAAAGGATCACGGTCCGGGCGAAGTCCGTGCGAGCCCAGTTCGAGATGGCTCCGTCGGCAATCGTCACGGGGCCGGTTCCATTGCTCGTCGCCGCCACCAGCTCATCGGCGGCCGCCTCGGCCACTCCCGCGCCTTCCGTGCCGTTGTAGACCCCCACCGAGACCTTCGAGATGTCGATATCCGGAATCCCATCGAAGGCCGCAGGCGACTCCTCGTTCGCAATCGCGTCGAACATGAGTTCCAACGCCTCCATGTGGGGGGCCACGACGGAGGCACCCTGCGGACTCGCCGTGGTTCCCAGGTTGGGGGCGATGTAGGCCTCGTAGTGCTCAGGATCGAAGGAGCGGAAGCGGTCGAGCAGCCGTCGCAGACCGTTCGGGGTGGTGGACACGTCCGTCTTTACATTCGCGCCGGCTATATCCACAAGGCGCCCAAGCTTCAACGGATCAAGAAGCGTGGACACGGACGTCAATTTGTCGATGGCAGCCGCGAGAAATTTCTGTTGGTTCTGAATACGAGCGAAGTCCCCGGTCGGAAAATGACGTGATCTGACGAACCGCAGCGCGCGTTCACCGTCGAAATGAACCAAGCCCACCTCCTCAGGTGGGATCTCGATTCCGGTCTGCGGATCGAAAGGAATCGGTTCCTCAATGCAAACGTCGACTCCATCGATGGCATCGACGAGATCGCGGAACCCCGCAATGTTCACCTGCACGTACTTGTTGATCGCTAATCCGGTCAGCTCGGAAACCGCCGTCACGAGATGTCGGGGGCCCTCGAGCAAAGCGGAGTTGATACGGTCCTCGCCCTCGTCGAGGATGGGGACGTAGAGATCGCGCGGGAACTGCACCATGATCAGCTTGTTCGTCGCCGGCTCGACATGGGCGATGATCAACGTGTCGGCTCTTTCGCCGGCTACCGCGGCGGCTCCCAAAGCAAACTGCTCCTCCGCGGTTAGCCCTGTGCGCGAATCGGAGCCGACCAGCAGCGCCGTGAAGGGTTCGCCTTCCTCCGTTTCGATCAACTTTGGAGAATCCGGGTCCTTAAGCCCTCTGTCCAGACGGATGTAAAGCCAGAGGCCGTAGGCCGTCGCGATGAGCAATACGGCGAGCACACCGATCAAAGCTCGCTGCCACCAGTGCGGAAAATGCGCGCTCTCGCGCTTCGCCATCCCTCGCAAGATGCCCGAGTAGCGACCGGCCGCGAAGGGATCCGGCTCGCGCTTGAAGAAGCGACCCATCCGACGATTATCGAGTGTTGCGCGCGCTAATTGGGCGTTTGCCTAGTCTCGCCCCGGGACGCCCGGCTCCGTCATGGGAAGCGCATCGAGAACGCTGTCGAGCTGTTCGTCGGACATGAGGCCGCGGGCCTGCACCAGCTCCCGAATCGTCTTGCGCTCACTGTAGGCCTGCTTCGCAATCGCGGCGGCCTCCTCGTAACCGATGTAATCCGTCAGAGCCGTAACGAGCATCAAGGACTGCTCAACCAATTCGCGGCAGCGTTCCTCATCCGCCTGGATACCGGCGACGCATCGATCCGTGAACGCGACCACGCCGTTCCGAAACAGCGTCATGGCAAACATCAAGTTGAAGCCAAACGAGGGCCAGAAGACGTTGAGATCCAGTTGCCCGTTGTGGGCCGCCAGAGAACAGACCTCGTCGCAGCCGATTACCTGGAAGCAGACCATGTTCATCATCTCGGCCATGGACGGATTGACCTTGCCCGGCATGATCGACGAGCCGGGCTGCACGGGGGGGAGGATGATCTCCGCGATCGCGGTGCGGGGGCCCGACGCAAGGAGCCTCAGGTCCGATGCGATACGAGAGACCTCGACCGCGGCATTCCGCACCGCGCTCGACAGATGCGCGAGGTCGGCACCGGATTGAGTCAGGCGAAAGAAGTTCTCGCCGCGGTGCAACTCGAAGCCGGTTAACTCGCCGAGGTAGCGAACGATCCCCTCTATGTAATCGGGCTCGGCGTTGATGCCCGTGCCCGCGGCGGTGGCGCCGATATTCAGTTCTCCAACGGAAGCGGCCGCCGTCGTGATGCGCTCCGAGGCCTTCCCGACCGCCGCCGCGTAGCCGGAAAACTCCTGACCCAAACGAATCGGCACTGCATCCTGCAGGTGCGTACGAGCCGGCTTGACGATGCGATCGAATTCGTTCGCCTTGCCCTCCAGCGCGTCGCGAAGTCGCTCGAGGGCATCTACGA
>JBHELF010000018.1:0-26146 GCA_046263155.1 Actinomycetota bacterium | reverse complement strand
CTCTAGAGGCGAGCATGAACAAGGAAAAGGCCCTCCGGATGTCCGGAGGGCCTTTTAGCGCGACCCGTCTAGGTCTCGGCGAGGTTCGCGATTCCCAGCGGAACGTAGACCTCGTCGGCCTGGACGACGATGCGCGAGCGGGGGTTGCCCTCGCCGTCCTGCCAACGCTTCTGCAACAGGATGCCGATGACTCGCACTGCCGTGCCCTTACGCAGCACTTTGGCCGAGATCTCGGCCTCGTCGCGCCACGTCTGGCAGTCGAAGTAGCCGTCGAGGCGATCCTCGAATCGGCCCTCTCCGTTCCGGACGCGCCGGTTGACGGCGATGGCGAACTCAGTCACCGCGACCCCGGCGGGTGTCTGCCGAGCATCGGGGTCGGCCGTGAGCCGCCCCGTCAGCGACACGTAGTTCTGCTCGTTCACTGCTCACCTCCTTTGTGCCTTGCGGCACTCGATCCGTCTGACGCGGACCGAGACAGGCGGGCTTAAGCGACAGCGTCAGGCGGCTGCGCAGCAGGGTCGAGCACTCATGAGCGCGCAGGACCTCACGCTTGACGCAAGGAGCAGCTGCCTACGGTCCTGCGTCGCTGGGACGGATCTCGGAAGGCGCGGAGGTCGTAGACGAGATCAGGCGGAGGGGACGCGGCTCGTCGCTAGATCGCCTAGTGCGGCGGCCCAGTCGAGACCTTGGACCCATTGTGTCCCGTGTGATCGAGCATCCCGGCGACGAGAAGATGCCGCATGGAGCTACGGTCATCGACGCCGAGGTAACAAAAGATATAACATGTGGTACACATTCGGTTGAGTGCCCAAGAGGGGGTCACATCACCGCTGAAGGAAGGAGGGAGGGCAAACGCGCGCCTTCTGGGCTTCTTAACGAGAGCATCAGTTGTGACGAGAGGGAGGTTGTAAGCACGATGATTAGAAGGTTTGCTCGATTGAGCGGGGCGGTTAGTGCAATTACTGCGACGCTCATTCTATCGGCGGGTCCGGCGAGCGCTGACATCCCGTCGCCTGTCGCGGTTGCGATAGGAACCGGGAGGCAGGGCGCGTACACCGTTACAGGCACGTGTGCCGCGGTTGCGGGAGCAACAACGAACCTGCAGACCGTCACCTTTGTTTTACAGGGACAGGCCGATGCCGCCGCGACCGATGTGGCGATCGGCGTGGGTACGGCGCTGACCTGCAGGCTTTACGACAGGAACACGGGAACAACGTACGGAACAGTTGGAGGTGGATTGCCGGGACCGCATGGGGAGGCCGTTGGAACTGTGTCGGTTCCTTTCGGCGCTACTCTCGCAATGCAGTGGTGCGGGTCCGCCGTTTTTTCGGATGGCGGGAGCGTTAGCGCCTGCTCCTAGGGACAGGAGATAGCAGATCGTGGTTCATTCGGGACAGGAGGGCGGCCCCGCTCGGGGCGACCTCCTGTCCCCGTCCCGGACAGTAGGCGAATGACGCACGGGTCTCCGACCATTACGGCTCTGGGACGTATATCCCTATGCGGGGTCGTGGCACTTGCCGGGTTGTTCCCCGCTTCCGCACTTGGCGGAACAGACCGTGTGGTACGGAGGCAATTCATGTTGATCCGAACAACAGATGGACCGTCCTCGTTTCAATTTGGGATCGGTGTTGAGCCTGGCAAGCGCGGGGGTTTCGTAGGAGCAGCCGCTGCGCGGTTGCAGGGGAAAGTCGTTGAGGACATCGCTCCTGTTAACTTCTTCTCCTTCGGCCGCCGAGATGACGTACACGCTGTCGCCTCCGGTGACGACTTCAGCACCTGCCAGGACCTAGGTTTCTGCGCGTTGTCCTTCAAGACGTTTGTAGGCGTATTGGTGATCCAGTTGCAGGACGACGGGGGCCCCGAGGCACTTAATCGGTTTTACGTCGCGGCTGAGGGCTCCGACTTTAATGTGAGCTTTGAACGGGCCCAAGGCTGGAAGCTGATGCGCACGCGATTTCTTTACCGTTACGTCGACGGTGGCGATGTGGCGCAGCTTGGGGTCTACGCTGGCGACAACGGCGGTGAGGTGTTCCTGCAAGCCACTGCCCCGGGTGGCACCTCGGGCAGCATCGCCCAGGCACGCCCACCCTGTTCAGGCGCGGGATTCAGCGCCGCGAGGCGTGGCTTGGGTTACGCCCAGCTGTTGGGTGGAACACGGCAGCCCTCGGTCGTCTGCCCCCGTGCGTTAACGGACATCGTCGCGGACTACGCGCTGAAGGCGACGACTTGGAATTTTCAGGGGGCAACATTCGGTGACAATCAGCTCGCAACCACTCGTTTGTTCGTTATCGACCTGTGATGACGGCCGAAATCCCCCGTGACCGGATTGAGGGCCCAAACATGCTGCTCATTGTCGGAAAAGGCCCTCCCGAATCTCGGGAGGGCCTTGTGACGGCGCTGTTCTAGGTCTCGGCCAAATTGGCTATCCCCAGCGGGACGTAGACCTCGTCGGCCTGGACGAGAATCCGCGAGCGGCTGTTGCCCTCGCCGTCCTGCCAGCGCTTCTGCAGCAGGATGCCGATGACCCGCACCGCGGTGCCCTTGCGCAGCACCTTGGCCGCGATCTCGGCTTCTTCCCGCCACGTCTGGCAGCCAAAATAGCCGTCGAGGCGGTCCTCGAGCCGGCCCTCGCCGTTTCTGACCCGGCGATTTACCGGGATCGAGACTCGGTCACCGAGACACCAGATGGTGTTTGCCGCGCGTCGGGATCGGCCGTGAGCCGCCCCGTCAGCGAGACGTAGTTCTGCTCGTTCACTGCTCGCCTCCTTTGTGCCTTGCGGCACTCGATCCGTCTGACGCGGGTCGACAGAGGCGGGCGATGAGCGACGGCGTCAAGCGGCTGCTTTAGCAGGGTCGAGCACTCATGAGCGCGCAGGACCTCACGCTTGACGCAAGGAGCAGCCCGCCTACGGTGCGGCGTCGAACAGACGGATCCGCAAGGGCTGTGAGGTGAGTAAGTTCAAGAAGAAGAACGTGCGCCGGAAAGCAACAGGCGGCGAGCCCGTTGAGCTGTTCCTCAGCGGACGCGCGCCGAGCTGCCTATGTTCCGCGAACCGGGCCGGCTATGGGAAGGCTGGGAACCGCTCGTTGGCGAAGTGAAGTATCTGGAGTGGAGCCCAGCCGGCGGTCTCCGTCACGCGACAATCGTGTCCGTGGCCTGAGGTGCTAATCGAACCAAAGTGCGCCATCTGCGATAGCCCATCAGCTCGGATCGAGATCCTCCAACCTGACGAATTCCCTCAAGACTTCGAAACGTGGGAGCCTCGATGGCGGGAGCTTTTCCTGAAGTATCGAGACCCGAGCAGGTGGCAGCTCCTCTTCTCGAGCATCGGGGGGAGCAACGGCGTTGCCGGGGATCCGATGACGGAGGAGAAGGCCGTGCGCTGGGTTGAAGCGCTGCAGGAACCACTCACTTACGAGAGCCTCCGTACCCTCGATGTTTACGACGACCTCGGGTTCTGTGGCGACTGCAAGGTTCCGTACTGCGACACCCACTGGAACGTGAGTACGACTGGTTACGGAACGTGCCCGCAGGGTCATGGCAAGAGCCTCGACCCGCACTGGTCGCCCTAGCCGGCAAGTTGCTCAAGAAATCGCAGGAGGTGCGACGCGCCGGAAGCGACGAGTCGGGAATCCGTTGCAGCTCCGTGGCAATGTGAGCCCACGGGCTATGCCTACGAGGTGATCTGTAGACAGTGCGGAAACAAGTTCGAGGTTAGCGAAGGCTCCGGGGTGATCGCGATGCCATTCCACTGCGATAGTTGTGGCAAGGAGTGGTGGTGGACAGTTCGGACCCGGCGGCCCGATGGACAAGGAAGCGAGTTCGGCCGTGGCAAGTCCCATCCGACCTTCGCTCCGTTCTCCGCGGACAAGGCTGACTGGGTATCAATGAATGCGTTTACGGCCAGCTGCCTGACGCGCGCGCCCAACGGAGCGAAGTCGCCGGAGGTTAGCGCGCTCGTCAAGCCGGTCACTGACTTCGGACAGGGCACTGCTTGGCAGAATCTCACCGCGCGTCGGGGGGAAGATTTCCATCAGTGGCGTCTGCAGAGCCACGGCTTGACCGGTGTGAGCAAGGCCTCGCCGTGGAGACGTGAGGGAAGGACACGAATACTCGGGATTGGTGCGCACGATTACGCGGACGCCCGGAACCTCGCTGAGACAACGGCGGATGTTGCAACCAAAGCGATGTTTGGACTCGCAGGGGCGATGGAGTCTTTCCAGGAAGGCTGGATCGCCAGTGAGGTGCTGGGGGGGGCCAAAGTTCAAACACTCCTAAAACTTCGTCCCGCTACCTCTTTGTCGTGGACACGGTAGTGAAGGAGGAGTCGCGTACGCGAGCGACGTTTCTTCGACCGGGCTCGCGACTCACGTTGGGTCTGAGAGTCTTTCGTGTGAACCCCCGATTAAGGCAATAGGCGTCCATCGCAGGTGGTCCAGTCTGGACACCTATGAACGTGCCGGGGACACGAGCATGCACTACGCCTACCTGGGAGCGTCGATGTCGGATAAGAAGGGAAAGCGAAAGCGCAGCCAAAGGAAGCGCGGCACTTCGTCGTTGAAGCACCATCGGCCGGCGGGAAAGGTGCTTAAACCACCGATGAAACAGCTCCCCCAGCTGAAAGCGGTGCCTTGGCTGAGGGATGTGCTTCCGGACATGCTGTGGCTTTGCTCTCTCATCTCGCATGAGGGCGGGGGGACGGCCAGCATGCTTTTGTGCGTGCGGCTGCTGGATGTCGTTGATGAAGAGCTTCAAGACGAACGGTTCGAGGGCACACCACCGGTGATCGATGGTCGCCTGACCCAGTTCGAAAAAGTTCCGCCTGACGCACGCAAGCGGATACTCGACGCCTTGTTCGAGTCGGGCTTGTACGAACAGGTGATCCCGGAGCGTTTCGCTCATGCACTGGGCATGTATCCGGACGCGCCCGGGAGCTGGCTGATTCAGCCATGGCGAGATGGGGGGTTATCGATAGATCCCGATTCGGCGCAAAGATTCCTCTCCACTGTCATCACCGAGTCTTCTCACGGCCAAAGCGACGTGCCAACGAAAGCGAAGTTCATCTCGTTTTCAAGGTATGTGAATCAGGGAGGGTCCATCTAACGCCAGCGACGAAACATACGTACGACCTATTTCCCAAATACCCAGACCGTCTCACTGAAGACGAAAGAGAAGAGGTCGAGGCGAAGGCAAGGGCATCGGGGCGATGATTCAGCTGGATCGTTAGGAGGCTGGCGACGACCCGCCGTCCCCTATTGTTGAGTGGGCCCGGACATTTTGGCGGTCGAACTGGCGAAAGTTCGCGTGCGTTCATCCCGAGACCGGGGACGGAGTCGAAAGCGACCCACAAACCGTAGAAGAAGCGGCGAAGTACTTCCGGGGAGAAGTAGAGCGGATGCACGCGGGATTTCTTTCGACGGCGCAGGTCGTAGACCCGGATTTGTACGACCCTGCTCGGTTTGAAGTACTGACGGGCATAACGCTGCGCGGCCTAAGGGCGGTTCATAAGGCAGCGGCCGATCCCTCTGGTTGGTCGGGGGAGCACGGATTCCCGCTGCTGCGCCAAGTCGTGGAAGCGCTCATCGTGCTGAGATGGCTAGTGCAAAAAGAGGATCCGGCGATGTATGAGCGCTTTAAAGACTTCGGCCGAGGGAGGCTAAAGCTTTGGATGCTGCATGTGAGGAGCTACATCGACGCAGCCGATGACGTTCCCGACGAAATGAGAGAGCTCGATGACTTCTTAAGCTCCGAGGTGAACCAGGACATCTGGGAAGAGTTCCAAGATATAGATTTGGGCGGGACCTTCACCGGCATCGATGCTCGGAAAATGGCGCAAGCTGTCGGCATGGAGAGGGAGTACCAACTCCTATTTGCCCCCGCTAGCTCGACCACCCACGGGGAGTGGAGCGCTCTAGATCGGTATGTCCTTCGGCGTTGTTTAAACCCCCTTCACGCTTGGCACCGCGTACCTCGAGCCGACTGCCATCGCCATCGGTCCCGAGCTAATGGAGACGGTCCTCAACCTCGTCCACGCATTAGTGGACGAATACCAGAACGCTGTCACAAAGCCCGGTCAAACTGCGACGGGCTCATCCGGCGTGGCTTTGGGCCCCTTCAGCTAGCCATGGAGCGAGCTCGCTATCGTCTGTTCCAAGTGGCCCAACTCCCACAACTAACGCGCGCCCAGCTCCGTGCCTTGCGGGAACCGGGACGCGTGTGGGAAGGGTCGGAACCAATGATTGGCGAGGTCAAGTACTTGGAATGGAGTCCGGCGGGAGGGCTCCGACACGCCACCATCGTCGACCACAGATGAGTTCAAGGTCCGTCGTGTGGACGGATGGTAGCTGCAACGCGAAGGGCGAGCGAGGACGGGGCGGTTGGGCGGCCCTGATCGAATCCGCAGACAAGTCGGAAGAAATCTTCGGCTGCGAGCGGAACACGACTCACAACCGTATGGAACTAACCGCGGTGTGTGAGGCACTGGAGAGACTGAACGGAGAGATCGAGGTGAGAACCGACAGCACGTACATCCAGAAGTGTTTCGAGGAGGGTTGGCATGTTCGATGGCGCAAGGACCATAAGTGGCGGACCCCGAAGGGTCCCGTTAAGAACCGCGACCTGTGGGAGCGACTGTTCGCCCTCGTCGAGGATGACTCACGACAGGTGAGCTTCACATGGGTGAAGGGTCATGCCGAGGAAGCGAACAACAATGTCGTAGATCGCCTCTCGCGACAGGCCTCTAAGGAGTGTTGACCTACCGGCGGGGCCGTGACCATTTCGTGACCACTCCGGAGGAATTACTGGGCAATCTGAGGAACATTCGCGACTCAGAATCTAACGTCTGACCTGCGAGATTTATTGATCTGAGCTGGCAGGAGACTCCTTCTGTTCTTCGTTCAAACCGAAGAGGCCACCGGTTCGATCCCAGGGTCTGCTGGATACCAAGCTATCCCGGCCGGCGACATCGGATGGGCAATCCGATTCCACTTCGTCGGAGGCTGCCTCCAAGCCTTAGCCTGAGCTTCTGGTTCTCCAGTGGTTTCAAGGGTGATTCTGCGTCACCTGCTCCCTCTATAAGTGCTCGAGAGGAGGGCGCCACCCAGGGCCCCTCAAGGAACATTCCGGAACTCTTGGGCACCACGGCGTGCTGTTCCTCGATGAGATATCCCTGTACCGCAAAGAAGTGTTGGAAAGCCTCCGGTCTCCTCTTGAAGACGGCGTCGTACATATCGCGCGCAGCGGCGGGTCCATCTCTTTCCCTTGCACTTTCAGCTTGATTGCTGCGATGAATCCATGCGCTTGTGGCTTCTACGGCGACTCCAGGATCGAATGTCGCTGCACGTCGTACGCGCTTGAGCGGTACGCCACGAAGCTGTCCGGACCCCTCCTTGATCGGTTCGACATGCAGGCCTTGATGAAGCGACTTTCGAAAGAGGAATTACTGGGACCGCCCGATGGTGACTCGTCCGGGGTCATTAGAGTTCGAGTAGAGGCAGCACGGCGGATTCAAGCATCTCGTTACGGATCCTCGGTCATCACCAACGCGTCGGCACCGGAGGACCGACTCAAGCCCTACGTACGGGTGGGCGCAACGTCTCGCGCGACGTTGGAACACGCGATGGATACGACTTTCGTGTCCGGCCGAGGCCTCAACCGGTTACTTCGCATCGCCCGCACTCTTGCCGATCTCGACGGATCGGAAGAAGTGACTGATGAGCACGTGGGTGAGGCCCTTTCGCTGCGTCTCGATCGTATGACTCTGGGAGTGGCGGCATGAAAATCCGCTACATCACTCCGCACAGTGGTGAATGGCCCCGACCGCTACGCGAGCTTCATCCCAGTGTCTCGCCGGAGGGTCTCTTCGCTGTCGGGCGAGAACTCGCCGTGGACGACAAGACCGTCGCGATCGTCGGGACTCGTCGGCCGACGGTCGCAGGTTTGGAAACGGCAGCCCGGCTGGCTCGCGGTTTGGCCGAGGCGGGTTGCGCCGTCGTGTCCGGCATGGCGATGGGAATCGATGCCATCGCCCACCGCGCCGCGCTCGATGCCGGTGGATACACCATCGCAGTCCTCGGAGCCGGTCTAGATGTCGATTACCCCCAACGCAATAGACGACTGAGAAGAGATATCGAGGATTGGGGGACCCTCGTTTCCGAGTTGCCGCTTGGATCTCAGCCCATGAAAGCCAATTTTCCGAAACGCAATCGGATCATCGCGGGACTCTCGAAGGGGGTGATTGTTGTCGAGGGCGGCCTGCGGAGCGGTGCCCTGATCACCGCCCGCCTGGCGCTCGATCTCAATCGGGAGGTGTGGGCCGTGCCTGGCAGCGTTCGTAACCCGATGGCGACGGGCCCCAACGAGCTGATCCGAAATCATGAAGCCAATCTCGTGACCGAGGTGAAGCACGTCCTCGATCACATTGCCCCCGGACTCGTCTGGAAAGACGCGTATCAGAGCGGACTTCATCCCGTTCTCGAGCTGGATGAGGAAGAGATGGGTGTATTGCGCTTGATGGACGATGTTCCCCTCGCACCGGATCGCGTTTGCTCAGAATTGGGTTTGCCTCCGGGTCGTGCGGCCCTCACGCTCTCGCGGCTCGAGGTACGCGGGTTGATATCGAAACGGCGTGCAGGCTACGAGCTGTCCGCAGCGGGAGGCCGCGCGCGGGCGGCCCTCGGCTAAAACGGTGTGGTGCACGTGGTCCATGTGGTCCACGCGTGGACCATATGGACCACATGGACCAGCGGATTCCGAAGTCGGGGCCTCTTGCACAATGAGCTAGGGGACCACCTTCAAGACGATGGCCGCGCAGTCGTCCCGTGGCGCCCCGCGTTGACGCTGCATGGCCGCGTGTTCGATTCGGGCGACGATCTCCTCGGGAGGAAGGGCCGCGGCTTCGGCCACCACTTGGGCCAGGCCGGAATCCCCCAGGGCGTTATCCGGCGCGCCGGCCTCGGTGACGCCGTCGGTGTAGAGGACCAGAGCGTCGCCGGGCTTCAAGAGCACTCCCGTCTGCCGGATCTCGGGATCGGGGAAGCACCCGACCGGCAGCCCGGACGCTCCGACGCGTTCGACGGCGCCATCACTGCGGACGATGTACGGCTGAGGATGGCCAGCTATTCCGAGAGTGACCTCGAAGTCGGAACCCTTCGGTTGAAAGCAGCCAAAGACGACGGTGCAGAAGCGCTCATCGGAGACCTGTTGCAGCACGGCTCGGTTGAGAAGATCCAACACACCTTCAGGGTCGTTCTGGGACATCGCGGCCGCTCGAATGGTGTAGCGCGCCAGCGCCGTGACCGCGGCCGCGTGAGGACCCTTTCCTTGGACATCGCCGATGGTGGCCGCCCAGCCACCGCCCTCTAAGGGAAAGACGTCGTAGAAGTCCCCTCCGACCTCATTGCCCTCGCCGGCCGCCCGATAGAACGCGGCCGCCGCCATTCCCTCGATCTCGGGCAGCTCCGCCGGGAGCAGGCTCTGCTGGAGTGTGCGCGCGAGGTTTGCGACTCTACGGTTGCTTTCTCGAAGCTGGGCCTCGACGATCTTCCGCCTCGTCGCGTCGATCATCAGACCGCGAAGAGCCTCGGTCTTCCCTCCCGGCCCCGGCTCCACGAAGACAAGATCTCGCACCCACAGGATGCGGCCGTCGGCCGCCTGGACCCTGTAATCGAAATCATGCGACAGACCCTGCGCTACCGCCGTTCGGCGCAGCAGCACGGTCGCCTCACGGTCCTCGGGATGGATGATCGTCGGCCAGAAATCCGGATTCCGAGTCCAGTCCTCGAGCGGATAACCGAGAAGCTCCTCGGCCCCCTTGCTGACGAACTTGAAGGCGAGGCTCTCGGGTTCCGCCTCCCAGATGATGACGTTCAGATTCTCGACGAGGCTGCGGAGATATCGCTCACTGTTTTCAAGAGAGCGGTAGAGGCGGGCGTTCTCGATGGCAAGAGCCGCGCGCGCGGCAAGATCTTCGAGAGTGGCCAGGTCGACAGAATCGAACCTCCGTCCCGACTCGGCGTTCCCTACAGTGACGGCGCCGAAAGTCTTTCCCCTGGCTTGAAGCGGAATGATGATGGCCGAGCGCAGTCCCAGCCGTCGCATTTGTGCGAGATGGGGCTCGGTTTGAGCGGCATTGTGGAGGAGTTCCTCGGTCAGGTCGGGATATGCCTCCGCCTTCCCGCTCCTGAGAACGGCGGCCAGCCCGTGTGGAGCTTCAGGATCGGTGGGATGGCGATTCTCGAGCTTGCGGGCAAGTCGCACTTTCGCGGCATCCGCGTGGGCGGCGGCCAGAAGGCGAATGGATCCGTCCTCGTCCATAAGGTGCACGGCGCACCAGTCGGCCCGGAACGGAACGATCAGCTGGACCAGGTGGGTGAGCGTCTCTTTGTAATCGAGAGAGCTGCCCAGTAAAGAGCTCGCCTCGGCCAGGAAGGTCAGGTCGCGCAGGTACCGCGTCTCTTCTTGGTCGAGCGCAGATTCTGCGCCCACCGCGGGCGCGAGTTTTTCTTCGGTCACCTGTTGTCCCCCAGCTTGACTTGCTCATTTAACCACCCG
Organism: Actinomycetota bacterium; assembly: GCA_046263155.1. Classification (GTDB taxonomy): domain Bacteria; phylum Actinomycetota; class CADDZG01; order CADDZG01; family WHSQ01; genus DATADF01. The sequence continues at coordinate 15,594 of JBHELF010000018.1, read as the reverse complement.
GGCTCCGCAAACTCCGTGCCCCGCTCGGCGTGGTTCATCCGCTTGCGTGTTGACTTACGTTGACAGTAGTCACACGGGGACCTCATCCTTGAGCCATGCCAAAGGACCGAGAACTGGCGACGGTGGCCGAGGCCTTCTTGCGCGCTGCGGCCGCGGAGCGGGACCTGGCTCCGGCCACTCTTATCGCCTATCGCCACGACCTCGACGAGTTCGTCGCCTGGGCCGCCGAGGAAAAGGGGGGCTCCGCGTCGGCCGTCGATCGGGTCACCTTGCGGCGCTACGTGGCACATCTGGCGCGCCGCAGGCCCCGGGCTCTGAGCCGTCGTTCGATTGCACGCAAGGCGAGTTCTCTACGGTCCATGTTCCGATGGGCTCTGGGACGCGGCCTGGTCGCGGTCGATCCCGCCGCGGGGTTGAAGACGCCTAAGCTCGATCGGCCCTTGCCGCGCGTCGTCAAGTCGCGCGACGCGGCCCTGCTCTGCGAGTTGCCCCCCACCGACGACCCCATCGGCGTCCGGGATCGCGCGATGTTCGAGTTGCTCTACGGAGCCGGTTTGCGCGTCGGCGAACTGTGTGCTCTGCGAATCGCGGAGATCGACCTTCGGGGCGCAGCTCTCCGCGTAACGGGAAAAGGGCGCAAAGAGCGCCGGGTGCCACTCGGCGAACCCGCCGTCGATGCCCTCCGCACCTATCTGGAGACCGCGCGGCCACAACTGCTGGAATCCAACGACCGGTCGGATGAGGGGATCGCGCTGCTGAACAGTCGGGGCCACCCGATCGGCCCTCGAACGGTTCGCGCCAGCCTCGAGCGCTACGCGCGCGGTGAGGGCATTTCCCCCGCGAATCCTCACGCGTTACGTCACTCCTTCGCCACTCATCTGCTCGACGGTGGCGCGGACCTCCGCGCGGTGCAGGAGCTGCTGGGGCATGAGAGTCTTATCACCACACAGATCTACACACATGTTTCATTGGATCGATTGAGGGCCGCATATGAGCAAAGCCATCCGCGAGCCTGAACCTGAGTCTCACGCCGCCGTCATAGAGAAGGCTGCCGATAGCCTCGATGGCGCGTGGAAGGAGTACAAGCGAACCAGCGCGCCGGAGGCGCGCGACGCGCTGATACTCCATTACTCGCCGCTCGTGAAGTACGTGGCGGGACGCGTCGGAGTCGGCCTCCCGGCGAACATCGAGCAATCGGACCTGATCTCGTACGGAATCTTCGGCCTGATCGATGCCATTGAGAAATACGACCAGTCCCGGAACATCAAGTTCGAGACTTACGCGATCAGCCGCATCCGCGGGGCGATCATCGACGAGCTTCGTGCCATCGACTGGGTTCCTCGATCCGTTCGCTTCAAGGCCCGCGAGGTCGAGAAGGCTTACACGGGGCTGGAGAACAAACTCAAACGTCCTCCGTCGGACCCGGAGATCGCGGCCGAGATGGGGATCTCCGTCGATGAACTCAACGAGATCTACGTTCAGCTTTCGAACGTCTCACTGGTGGCATTGGACGAGTTGATGTCCGTGGAGGGCGAGCGGGGCGACCGCGTTTCTCTCATCGACACACTCGAGGACACGCGCGTTGAGAGCCCGATGGAGCACTTCGAGTCCGAGGAGATGAAGTCGATCTTGGCGGGGGCCATCAACCGGCTGCCCGAACGGGAGAAGATCGTGGTCACTCTGTACTACTACGAGGGCCTGACCCTGGCCCAGATCGGGCAGGTCCTCGGAGTGACGGAATCCCGCATCTCCCAGATGCACACGAAGGCCGTACTGGCTCTCCGCGGCAAGATCTCGGACGCGACACAAAGCGACTGACGGCGCCGGGGTCTAGCGCCCCAGGTGTTAGCCTGTCCCCCGGAATAGGCATCAAATTCACACGCTCGTCACTCCGGCGTTCGCGCGCCGGATTTCGGTCCCGGGATACCGGGTGGACGGGCGGAGGAGACCGGCTGCGGCCGGCATAACCGAAGGAGGAAACACGCATGCCCGTCGTAACGATGCGGCAGCTGTTGGAGGCCGGAGTCCACTTCGGCCATCAGACCCGCCGTTGGAATCCCAAGATGAAGAGGTTCATCTTCACGGAACGAAACGGCATCTACATCCTCGATCTTCACCAGACCATGTCCGGGATCGAGAGGGCGTACAAGTTTGTTCGGGACGCAGTCGCCGGCGGTGGGACGGTCCTGTTCGTGGCGACTAAGAAGCAGGTCCAGGACGCGGTCGAGGAACAGGCGAAGCGCTGCGGCATGCCGTACGTCAACTTCCGGTGGCTCGGCGGGATGCTGACCAACTTCCGGACCATCCATGAGCGGATCCGACGCATGCGCGAGCTGGAGGACATGATCGAGAGTGGTTCTCTGGACTCGCTTCCGAAGAAGGAGGGGCTCCGACTCCGGCACGAGCACGAGAAGCTGAGCCGCAACCTCCAGGGTCTGCGCGCCATGGAGCGGCCCCCGGAAGCCGTCTTCATCCTCGACACCAAAAAGGAAGAGATCGCAGTTCGCGAAGCGCACAAGCTCGGGATTCCAATCGTCGCGATACTCGACACCAACTGCGATCCCGACGAGGTCGACTATGCGATCCCCGGCAACGACGATGCAATCCGATCCGGAGCGCTGCTGACGAGGATCATCGCCGACGCGGTGATCGAGGGTAAGTCCATGCGTCCCGAAGGCGTCGAGGACGCCGGGGGCGTCTCGCCGCGCCAGCCTTCCGAGATCTTGCCCGGCGCGGCCGAAGAGCCCAAGGCCGAATGGGAACTCCAGTTGGAGGCAGAGGAAGAAGCCGCGAAGGCAACACAGGACGGCTCCGAAACCGGCAATAAGGAGAAGGGCACCGATGGCTGAGATCAGCGCAAAGGATGTGAAAGCCCTGCGCGAGATGACGGGCGCGGGAATGATGGACTGCAAGAAGGCTTTGGCCGAGACCGGCGGCGATATTGAGGCGGCCAAACGGTTGCTCCGCGAGAGAGGCCTTGCCGATGCCGCGAAGAAGACCGGGCGCGCGACGTCTGAGGGGATCATCTACACGTATCTGCACAAGCCTCAGCCCGACTACCCACCCAAGCTGGGTGTCTTGCTGGAGCTGAAATGCGAGACCGACTTCGTGGCCAAGACGGAGGGCTTCGAGCGGTTGGCCAAGGACATCGCGATGCACATCTCATTCGCAGATCCGTCGTGGACGACGCGCGAGGAGGTGCCGCAGTCCGAGATCGACGAGGAGTCGGCGATCTATGCGAAGCAGGCCCGTGATTCGGGCAAGCCGGAGCCCGTAATCGAAAAGATCGTGGCCGGTAAGCTCGAGTCCTTCTACAAGGACCGCGTTCTCCTGGACCAGGAATGGATCCAGGACAAGGCCAAGTCGATAAAGGATCTGATCGATGAGGCGAGGTCCTCGATGGGCGAGAACATCTCGATTGGACGGTTCTGTCGTATCCGAGTGGGCGAGGGAGAGGCCTAAAGCTTGTGGCCACCGACGTCACGGCAACGCCCAAGTATCGCCGGGTACTGCTGAAGCTGTCCGGCGAGGCTTTCGCCGATCCGAATCACGGTTTCGGCATCGACCCGCGGATCGTTGCCTCTCTCGCGCGGCAGGTGGCCGATGCGCGCAATCTCGGAACCGAGCTGGCGATCGTGATCGGCGGCGGAAACATCATCCGCGGCCTATCGGCATCCGCGCAAGGTACGGACCGGACGACCGCGGATTACATGGGGATGCTGTCGACGGTCATCAACGCCCTGGCGCTTCAGGACGCGCTCGAGAAGGAGGGCGTTCAGACGCGGGTTCAGACGGCGATCTGGATGCAGGAGCTGGCCGAGCCTTACATCCGTCGCCGTGCCATCCGCCATCTCGAGAAGGGCCGCGTGGTCATCTTCGCGGGCGGCACGGGGAATCCATATTTCTCGACGGACACGACCGCGGCCTTGCGGGCCCTCGAGATCGGCGCCGAGGCGATCTTGAAGGGGACCAGAGTCGACGGGGTTTACGACTCGGATCCCGCGGTCAGCCCCGACGCGCAACTGTTCCATTCGCTGTCCTACATCGAGGTGCTGAATCGAGGCCTCAAGGTAATGGATTCGACTGCGATCTCTCTTTGTATGGACAACCGATTGCCGATCATCGTCTTCGGCTTGAAGCTGGGCAACATCGTGCGCGTCCTCACGGGAGAGGACGTCGGCACCCTCGTACACTCCGCGGCCGAGAGCTAGGCGCAGGGCGGGCGGGGAACAGGAGGTCGGCTTGGCAGAGGACAAGGACTCGATCCTGCTCGAAGCGGACAGCAAGATGCAGAAAGCGGTCTCCGTCAACCGAGAGGAACTGGCCACGATCCGTTCGGGTCGAGCGACCCCGAACCTGCTGCACCGCATCGCCGTCGATTACTACGGCACGAAAGTGCCGGTCAATCAATTGGCCAACCTCTCCGTCCCGGAGCCCCGTCTTCTAGTGATCGCTCCTTACGACCCCAACTCCATCTCCGCGATAGAGAAGGCCATACTCGCGTCGGACCTGGGGATCACTCCGAGCAACGACGGAAGCGTCGTCCGGCTCGCGTTCCCGGAGCTGACCGAGGAGCGTCGGAAGGAGCTCGTCAAACTGGCCCATCTCCGCGCCGAAGAGGGCAAGGTCGCGGTCCGTGCGGTGAGACGGCACGCCAAACAAGCGCTGGAGAAGCTGCGAAAGGAACACCTCCTGTCCGAGGATCTCGAGCGCGATGCCGAGGTTGATCTGCAGAACCTCACCGATCGACACATCGCGGAGATCGACGAAAACCTCAAGCGCAAAGAAGCCGAACTGGCCGAGGTTTAAAGACGGCTTCCTCCGGTCGCTCACTCACGCAGGCGGTCGCGACCGCCCTCGTTCTGCTAGCTCTCGTAGCCGTCTGCTACGTGGCCGGCCCCGATGCGTTCTTCGTCTTGATCGTTGCAGTCGTCCTGCTCGCGGTCTTTGAGCTCATGGAAGCTTTGGGGCAAGCGGGACGGCGACCAAGCACTCCGATCGCGCTCATCGGCGGCTTCGCGCTGCTGCTCGTTACCTATCTGGAGACACCTCGCCTGATCGCGGTTGTGCTCGCTATAACCATGTATGCGTCACTATTGTTGGCGTTGCGCCCGACGCGCGGCCTCTCCCCGGCCTCGGATGCGGCATGGACGTTCCTCGGTGTGGCTTGGATCGCCGGCGGCGGAGCCGGGGCGACCGCGATCCTCACCATCAGGCCGGGAGGCCTGAACCTCCTAATCGCATACGTGTTCATCACGGCGCTCGACGATGTAGGGGCCTACTTCGCAGGGACGCAGTTCGGCCGTCACAAGATGGCCCCGTCGATCTCTCCGGCCAAGTCTTGGGAGGGTTTCGTCGGTGGTTTTGTCTGCGCCGTTGTCGGGGGATTTGTTTTCGGAAGCTTGATCACGGAGCTCGGCACGACCCATGGTCTCGTCTTGGGCGGCATCGCGGGGCTCTTGGCACCCGCCGGCGACCTCATGGAATCGCTCGCGAAGCGGGAGATAGGAATCAAGGATTCGGGCTGGCTCCTGCCCGGACATGGTGGCTTTCTCGACCGCTTGGACGCGATTATCTTTTGCGCTCCTGCGGCCGCGCTCTACCTGCGCTTCATAGCTTTCTGAGAATCAGAACGCGCGTCGGCGTGTGACAATCGACGTGTGAGATCGACATGGCCGCGCCGCGTCGTGTTGCTCGGTTCCACCGGCTCAGTCGGGCGGCAAGCGTTAGAGGTGATGCGGTCCTTTCCGGATCGTTTCGAACCGATTGCTCTCGTCGCGGGGACCGACGCGCGTGCACTCAAACAACAGGCGGCGGAGCTCGGCGGCGTCCGCATCGGACTGGGGGCCGAGGACGCGGTTCGGCTCGCGCAGCTGGAGGAAGCGGACGTGGTGCTTAACGCGATCGTCGGCTCTGCCGGATTGCGCGCCTCGATCGCGGCACTGGAGGCCGGGAAGATCCTGGCGCTGGCGAACAAGGAGAGCCTCGTCGCCGGGGGAGAGATCTGCAGGGCCGCGGCGGCCTCGGGCGGGGGAACCATTGTGCCGGTCGACTCCGAACATGCCGCGCTTACTCAATGCCTCGCGAGCCGAACCGAGGCCACGGTAGAGAAGTTGATCCTGACTGCGTCGGGGGGTCCGCTGCGCACGCGGACGGAGCTCACGTCGGTAACCCCCGAGCAGGCGCTGGCTCACCCGACCTGGTCGATGGGGCCCAAGATCACGATCGATTCAGCGACGCTCATGAACAAGGGCCTGGAGGTGATCGAGGCCCACCATCTCTTTGGCCTTCCATACGGCCGCATCGAAGTGGTCGTGCACCCTCAGAGCCTTATTCACGGCATCGTTCAGTTCGTGGACGGGTCGCTGCTGATGCATGCGGCGACCACCGACATGCGGCTGCCGATTCAGGCGGCCCTGAGTGCGCCGGAGCTGTGGCCGAGCCTGGTCGAGCCCCTCGACCTCACGACGGTCGGCACTCTGGACTTCGAACCGCTCGATCATGACCGCTGGCCCGCGGTGCGACTTGCTTACCGCGCGGGTGAGCTTGGCGGCTCTTACCCGGCGGTGTTGAACGCGGCCAACGAGATCGCGGTCGGGGCATTTCTCGATCGCAAGATTCCATTCACCGAGATCGTCCCGCTCATCGCGGCCACGCTGGAAGCCCACGAACCTCATACCGCCGCCACGATCGAGGACGTCGAACGCGCCGATGTGTGGGCGCGCGGCCGCGCCGAGCAATTTCTGAAGGGCGCAGAGCGTGAGGTGGTCGGGCGATGAGCCTGGGCGTGCTTCTCTTCATCTTCGCCATTCTGACCGTCGTGATGGTGCACGAGACCGGGCATTTCATCGTGGCGAAGTTGTTCGGCTTCAAGGCAACGAAGTTCTTCGTCGGCTTCGGTCCCACGTTGTGGTCGTTCCGACGGGGCGAGACCGAATACGGGATCAAGGCCATCCCTGCCGGCGGCTTCGTGAAGATCATTGGGATGAGCCCCTATGAGGAGATCGCCCCTGAGGACACGTCGCGCTCCTATCCCAACAAGCCGAAGTGGCAGCGCGCGATCCTGCTGGCGGCGGGATCCGCAACTCACTGGGTGCTGGCCTTCATGGTGCTCGCGATCGCCTCGATGGCGATCGGTTTTCCGACCGATCGCGCCAGCAACGAGGTCCAGTACGTGGACCCGAGGATCAAGGGCCAGCAGTCGGCAGCGGCCGCGGCCGGGATCCAGGTGGACGACCGGATAGTCGCCATCAACGGCAACCCGGTCGATGAGTGGGATCCGATCCTTACCTTCATCAGATCGCATCCGGGCGACATGACAACCTTCACGATCGCGCGCGACGGCGAACTCGTCGACGTCCAGGTCGCGTTCGGTCGGGTGATCGTCGATTCCGCCGAGCGCCGGCTGGCCTACGCGGCGCCGGACGATGAGCTGCGGGACCTGAGGCCCGGCGAACGAGTCCTCGGATATCTCGGAGTCGGCCCGCAACTGATCTACGAGCGGAAGCCCTTCTTCGGAGCGCTCGCCGAGGCGGGCAGATTCACCTGGACTCTGACCGGGCAGCTCGTCGGCCAGATCGACGACGTCTTCACCCCGGTCTTCGATGGGCGGCTCTGGTCCGCGCTCACCGGCGAGGGCGAGAGGGACCTGGAGGGTCCGGTCGGCGCGGTAGGGATCGGACGTATCGCGGGGCAGGCCGTACAGCAGGGAGACATCCTCGGATTCCTCGGACTGATCGTTCAGCTCACGATCTTCGTCGGGATCATGAATCTACTCCCGCTGCCCCCTCTCGACGGTGGTCACCTCGCCGTGCTTGCGTATGAAGGCCTCACCGGCAGAACGGTGGACGTTCGCAAACTCATTCCGCTGGCAGCGATCGTGATCTCCTTCTTCGTACTGCTTTTCCTCGCCATCCTGTATCTCGATCTGGCTCGTCCCCTGCGCAACCCGTTCTGAGATCGCCTTAGTTAGTTCGGGGCCGGACGCGCGCCGCCCTAGACTGGATCGATATGCAGCCACGTCGGAAAACCCATCAGATAAAGGTCGGATCCGTTGCCGTCGGCGGCGACGCGCCCATCTCGGTTCAGTCGATGACGGTGACGAAGACGGAGGACGTCGAAGCGACCCTCATCCAGGTCCACGAACTCGCAACGCAGGGCGCCGACATCGTGCGCGTCGCGATTCCCCACGAGGGAGACGCGCGCGCCCTGCCCGAGATTGTGAAGGAGGGCGGCGTGCCGATCATTGCCGACATCCACTTCTCGGTGCGCCTGGCGATGATGGCCCTCGAGGCCGGCGTTCACGGGCTCCGGCTCAACCCGGGGAACATGCGCAACCCAAAGCACGTGCGCGACGTAGCCGAGGCGGCCCGGGAGCGGGGTGTGCCGATCAGAGTGGGGGTCAACGCGGGATCGCTGGACAAATCTCTCCTTCAGAAATACGGACGGCCCACCGCCGACGCGCTCGTTGAGAGCGCTCTGTACGAGATCGGCCTCCTCGAGGAGCACGGCTTCGGAGATATCAAGGTCTCGGTGAAGCACCAGAACGTCGCCGAGATGATCGACGCCTATCGCAAGTTGGCCACCAAGACGGACGTGCCCTTCCACCTGGGGGTCACCGAGGCGGGGCCGCCCAAACAGGGGATCGTGAAGTCGGCGATAGGCATAGGGACCTTGTTGTCGGAGGGGATCGGCGACACGATCCGTGTCTCGCTGACGGCGGAACCCGTCGAGGAGGTCAAGCTCGGAAAGCAGATCCTCAACGCGCTCGGTCTGAGGGCAGACACCTTCGACCTCGTGGCCTGTCCCTCGTGCGGACGAGCCGAGCTCGACGTGTTCGCTCTCACCCACGAGGTCGAACAGGCGATCGAGAAGATGGATCTGCCGCCGATGCAGATCGCGGTGATGGGCTGCGAGGTCAACGGTCCCGGCGAGGCCCGCGACGCCGACATCGGGATCGCGGCCGGTCCCGGGCGAGGGCTGCTTTTCTCCAGGGGACGTCAGATCGGCTGGGTGCCCCGCGAGCAGCTCGTCGAAGCTCTGCTCAAGGAGGCTCAACGGGTCGGGGATGAGATTCGCGCCGCACATCCCGAGGAATCGGGCCGCGGTCCCGTAGTCGTGAAGGGCGCCGCGCGCCGGATACCGGCGGTGGCGGAACCTTCGATCCGCGGCTCGTAGACCCGCGCGCGCGGCGCGTTTTCGGGCGGCCGCAAGGCCCGCTCGTGGTAAAGTGAATCCCTGCGCTGAGCAGGACTTTTAGCTGATCGCAGGACGGCATTCGGATCGTGAGGACTATTAGGCATCAAGCCCCTCTCGCACGTGAGGGGCTTCGTTTTGTCGGCGGAGGCCGGCACCAGGAGGGGGCGGGGTGAGCGCGCTGGAAGAGGTGAGAGAACTCGCCGGGGCCGTGGCGCGCCGCCGAGCTCTCACCCTGTGGGACGTCGAGATGGCCGGCGCGCCCGGCCGGGCGGTGGTGCGCGTCTATGTCGATGCCCGGCCTCCTGCTCAAATCGACCTCGATACCGTCGCCGAGGTATCCGAAGAGATCTCTCGCGGCCTCGATCTGAGAGACCCGATCGCCGGCCGCTACACCCTCGAGGTGTCCTCTCCTGGGCTGGAGCGGAACCTCCGCTCCGCCGAACACTTCGCGCGCAGCGTCGGCGCGCGCGTAATCCTCAAGACGAAGAAGCCCCTGGAAGAAACCGGATCTCATCGACTCGATGGCGTCATCACTGGCGCCGGCGGCGACTACGTCGAGGTCGAAGGCTCGAGCGGAGCCCTGCGTGTGCCGCTGACGGAGATCAAATCGGCGAGGACCGTCTTCGAGTGGCAGGAACGATCCTCGCAGCCGGGAAGGAAATAACCGTGCGCATCCCGTTGGAGTCCCTGCGCGATCTGGAGCGCGAACGCGGCATCGCCTACGAGACCTCGCTCAGCGCGCTCGAGAATGCTCTGGCTTCGGCCTATCTCCGCATGACCGCGGCAGACCTCGAGACGCGCGACGCCCGCGCGGTCATTGATCCCGAGGGCGATGTGACCGTTTACTCGCAAGAGATCGAGATCGATCCCGAGACAGAAGAGAAGACGGTGCTGCGGGAATGGGAGGACACGCCGGCGGACTTCGGGCGGATTGCGGCGCAGACGGCGAAGCAGGTGATGCTGCAGAAGTTGCGCGAGGCCGAGCGCGACATAACCTTCGGCGAGTACGCCGGGCGCGAGGGCGACATCGTTACGGGGATCGTCCAGCAGCACGACCATCGCTACACGATTCTCGATCTGGGGAAGACCGAGGCTCTCATGCCGCCCTCCGAGCAGATCCCGCATGAGCGTTACGAGCATGGTGCCCGCTTGAAGGCGTACATCGTGGAAGTGCGCAAGTCCTCACGCGGGCCCCAGATCATCGTCTCGCGGACGCATCCCGGGCTGATCAAGCGGCTATTTGAGTTAGAGGTCCCGGAGATCCTCGACGGGATCGTCGAGATCAAGGCCGTTGCGCGCGAACCGGGACACCGCTCCAAGATTGCGGTCGTCTCGCACGACCGCAATGTCGACCCCGTCGGCGCCTGCGTCGGGGCCAAGGGATCGCGCGTGCGAATGGTCATGAACGAGCTACGGGGCGAAAAGATCGACATCATCAAGTGGACCGAGGACGCACGCGAGTTCGTCTCGAACGCTCTCTCGCCTGCGAAGGTGAAGGACGTGCAGATCGCCGCGGACGGTCAGACCGCCCTGGTGATAGTTCCGGACTACCAGCTGTCGTTGGCCATCGGCAAAGAGGGCCAGAACGCGCGCCTCGCGGCGCGGCTCACCGGATTGCGGGTGGACATCAAGTCCGAGTCCCAGGCACGCAAGGACGTCGAACCAGTTGAATCCGCAGAATCCGCGGAATCAGCCGAGGAGTCGGCCGAGGCAGCCCCCCGCCCGCCCCAGAATGACGGATCCGCGCCCGACGCGACCGTGGCCGGCGGGGCAGCCGAGGAGGCGCCCGATCCCGCGGGGAAGGCAAGCTGATGGCCAAGCCCAGGGTGCACGAGGTCGCGAAGGAGCTGGGGCTCACCTCCAAGGAAGTGCTCGCGCATCTGGAGTCGATCGGCCATCCCGTCAAGAGTCATGCCTCGACGATCGAGGAGGAACTCGCGGCCCGCGTGAGGGCCGAGCTCGGAAACGGATCGCCGGCTCCCGTGGCCACCGCGCCGGCTCCGATCGCAGAGACCGCGGCCCCCGCGCCCGCTAAATCCGGTGAGGCCGTCGTCGCGCCCGCTCCAAAGCCGGCCGCGCCCGGCGTGGCTCCCACTGCTCCTGCGAAAAAGAAGAAGGGAAAGGCCGCGGCCGCCGAGCCGGAGCCGCCGCGCGTCGAGGAAGCCGAAGCTCCGCCTCTGCCGACCGGGCCCATTCGCGTGCACCGCGGCATTCCGGTTCAAGATTTCGCCGCCAAGCTCGAGCGTTCGCCGGCCGAGATCGTGAAGCTCCTGCTCGGTCTCGGCGAGATGGTGACCGTCACGCAGTCGATGAGCGATGAGGCCCTCTTGCTGGTGGCTGAGGAACTGGGCGTCGAGGTTCAGATCGTCGATCCGGGTCTCGACGAGGAAGGGGCCGAAGAGGAAACCGACGAGGCCGAGGAGGAGGGCGTTCTCCGGCCCCGGCCTCCCGTCGTCACGGTGATGGGTCATGTGGACCACGGCAAGACGGCGATCCTGGACGCCATCCGAAGGACCAATGTGGCCGGGGGGGAGGCCGGCGGCATCACGCAGGCCATCGGTGCCTACCGCGTAACTCACGATGGTCGCGAGGTCACCTTCATCGACACTCCGGGACACGAGGCCTTTACGGCGATGCGAGCGCGCGGCGCCCAGGTAACCGACGTCGCCGTGCTGGTGGTGGCGGCGGACGACGGTGTCATGCCGCAGACGGTGGAGGCGATCGACCACGCGCGCGCCGCCGCAGTGCCCATCGTCGTCGCGGTCAACAAGATCGATAAACCCGAAGCGGATCCCACCCGCGTGCGGCAGCAACTCTCGGACCACGGATTGATGCCCGAGGAGTGGGGCGGCGAGGCGGTTTACGTCGATGTCTCGGCCAAACAGCGCACGAACCTCGACGGGCTGCTCGAGATGATCCTTCTCACGGCGGACGTTCAGCTTGATCTGAAGGCCAATCCCGAGGCCCCTGCGAGAGGCGTTGTCATCGAGGCTCACCTCGACAAAGGCCGCGGTCCCGTCGCCAGCGTCCTCGTCAAGCGCGGGACTTTGCAACCGGGGGACGCCATTCTGGCCGGCTCGGCATGGGGCAGGGTTCGAGCGATGCTGGACGAGCACGGACAGAAGGTGACCGCGGTGAAGCCGGGCCAGCCCGTGCAGGTGCTGGGTTGGCAATCTCTGCCGGAGGCCGGCGACGAGTTCCGGGCGTTCGACGATGAGCGCGACGCGCGCCGCATCGCAATGGAGCGCGAGCATCACAAGCGCGAGGCCGAGCTCGTCGAGCAACGGTCGGTATCGCTGCAGACCCTGCTGGCCGCGACGCGCGAGGGCGAGGTTCCCGAGCTCAATCTCTTGCTGAAGGCCGACACGCAAGGCTCCGTCGAGGCACTCGACGATCAGCTCGCCAAGCTCGATCAATCCCTAGTGAAGCTGAACATCTTACGTAAGGGCGCGGGCGGGATTACCGAGAACGACGTCACGCTGGCACAGGCCTCGAATGCGATCGTCATTGGCTTCAGCGTGGTCCCGAACGCGCAGGCGCGGATCCTCGCGGAGGAGAACGGGGTCGACATCCGCACCTATCGAGTGATCTATCAGGCGGTTCAGGACCTCGAGAACGCGGCCCGCGGTCTGCTCGGTCCCGAGATCCGAGAGGTTCCCCTGGGTCAGGCAGAGGTTCGGGCGACCTTCCGTGTACCGCGGCTCGGACTGGTTGCGGGTTGCATGGTTCTGGACGGAGTTATCAGGCGGAACGCGCGCGCGCGTCTCGTTCGCGACGGCACGGTCGTTTACGAAACGACCATCGCGTCCCTGCGGCGTTTCAAGGACGATCAGCGCGAGGTCGCCGCGGGGTTCGAATGTGGCATCGGGCTCGAGGGCTTCCAGGACATCAAGGAAGGCGACCTCATCCAGGCCTTCGAGATACAAGAGGTCGCTCGCTAAACGCCCGAGTGTTTATCGGCATAGCGCGCTTCGAGCTCTTCATCCCGGCCAGCGGGTCCCTGAAGGACAAGCGTCAGGTGCTGCGCTCCGTAGCGGCGGGAATAAGGCCGCGCTTCAACGTGTCCATCGCTGAGGTGGAGTTCCAGAACCTGTGGCAACGCGCCGCCTTCGGGGTGAGTTGCGTCGCCGAGTCGGGCGGCCAGTGCCGAAAAGTCCTGCAGGAGGTCGAGAAGGCTATCGGCCGGCTATCGGTGGATGGGGCGGAGATCGTGAGCCGCAGCATCGACATCATCGCCCTGGAGGACCTGTGACTCAGCGGGTGGAGAAAGTTCAGAAGCTCACCCGTCAGGTTCTCGGCGAACTCATTCAGGAGCTCAAGGATCCCCGTATAGGTTTCACGACGGTAACGGCGGTTCGGATGACTCCCGATCTGCGTTCCGCCAGGGTTTTCGTCTCGGTTCTTGGGACTCAGGCCGAGCAGGACGACACCATTGCCGGTCTCAAAAGCGCCACGCCTTATCTTCGGGCCGAAGTCGGCCATCAGATGCGTTTGAAGTACACACCGGAGCTCGTCTTCGAGATCGACCACGGTCCGGAGGAGGCACAGCGGCTGGAGACGATCTTGAGGGAACTCCACACCGACGAGGAGCACGACTGATGCGTTACGACGCGCCGGACTGGGACCAAACGGTGGCGACGCTCAAGTCCGCGCGCGACATAGCTCTGGCCACGCACATCAACCCCGACGGCGACGCATTGGGCTCGCTGCTCGGCGCTGCACTCGGGTTGCGGCAATTGGGTAAGCGCGTCTATCCCACTTGGGGGGCCGCACCCGTCAAGCTTCCCTTTGGGTATTCGTTCCTTCCCGGGGCCGGCCTTTTGGTGCAACCCGACAAGCTTCCGCTCGCCCAAACGTTTCTGGCGTTGGATTGCGGTGCCGCGGACCGCCTCGGCACGGTCGAGACCCAGGCGCGTGCCTCTCGGACACTCGTCAACGTGGACCACCATCCCGGAAACGATGGCTTCGGCCAGCTCAACATCGTCGTGACGACCGCCTCGTCGACGGCGGAGTTAGTCGCCTGGCTACTTCGGGATCTCGGCGTGCAACTCGACCGCGACATCGCTACCTGTCTATATGCGGGCATCGTCACGGATACGGGTCGGTTCCAATACGCGAACACGGCTCCCGACACGCTGCGGCTTGCCGCCGACCTGCTGGCCTGCGGAGTCGATGCGCCCGCGATCGCCCAGGAGGTCTTCGAGTCGTCCCCGTTCGGCTACCTGAAGCTCGTCGGACACGTCCTCGAGCGGGCGAAGCTTTTCGAGGATGAACATTTCGTCTACTCGTGGATAACGCTCGCCGATCTGACCGAGACCGGTGTCGCGATGGACGAAACCGAAAAGCTGATCGACCTCATCAGGTCGACGCGCGCGGCCGATGTCGCGGCGATGTTCAAACAGCAGCCCGACGGCAGTTATCGCGTGAGCCTCCGATCGAAGGGGCCGCGTAGCGTGGGAGCTATCGCGCGGTTTCGGGGTGGAGGCGGTCACGAACTGGCGGCGGGGTTCACGGCCCCGGACATCGACGGCACGGTGGCCGACATCCGGACCAGGCTGCGCGAAGGCTCTGAGTGACGCGGATCCTGGACGGTGTGCTCGTTCTCGATAAGCCTGGTGGCGTGACGTCTCACGACGTTGTCGACCAAGTTCGGGCTCGGTTGGGGACGAGACGGGTAGGGCACGGTGGAACGCTGGATCCGGATGCGACGGGCGTCCTGGTGGTGGGCGTCGGTCGCGCGACGCGGCTGCTGGAGTACGCGCAGGCGGCACCGAAGCGGTACCGGGCCACGGCTCGATTCGGCAGCGCGACGTCTACGCAGGATGCATCGGGCGACGTGATCGCCCGCGCGCCGGCAGCACACCTCACCGGCGACTTGGTCGAAGAGGCGCTGGCTAGTTTTGTCGGAGAGATCGATCAGATTCCGCCAATGGTCTCGGCGGTCAAAGTCGCGGGGGAGGCGCTCTACAAGAAGGCTCGTCGTGGCGAAGAAATAGAACGTGCCCCGCGCCGGGTCACCGTCTACGCCATCGATCTACTGACCTTTACGGCCGGCGAGGAGCCGAGCGCGGAGCTAGACGTGAGGTGCTCCGGAGGCACCTTTGTCCGGACACTGGTGCACGATCTGGGTCGTCGGCTGGGGTGCGGCGCCCACCTACAGTCGTTGAGACGAACCGAATCGGGCGGGTTCTCGGAGGCCGAGGCCGTGGATCCATCGGAGGTCACGGAGAGAGTGCTCTTGCCTCTCGCGGTGGCCGTACGCGATATGGCGCGTCTGGACCTGTCGGCCGATGACGCGATCGGGGTCCGCCATGGGAGGCCGCTTCAGGCCCCCTCGGAGTTGGCAGAAGGTCAACCCGTAGCCCTGTTCTCTGCCGGTAACCTCGTCGCGGTCTA
>JBHELF010000017.1:0-4519 GCA_046263155.1 Actinomycetota bacterium | reverse complement strand
TGCAGCGGACTGGCGGGAATGAGCGCCTTCGCCCTAAATCTCACTCTTGCGGGCCGATTCGCGTTCGTGGACGAGTGGTTCGGAGGCCTGGACCGCATGTTTCGCATCCATCAGTGGAACGGACGGATCGCCTTCCTACTGATCCTTCTTCATGCAGCACTAATGGCGGCGAGCCGGGCCACCGATTCGTTCGGACAGGCGCTGTCACTCTTCGGTCCCTCGGCAGGCTGGACGGTTGGCTTCGGCGTGCTTGCGCTCGCAGGAATGACTGTGGCGATCTGGCTAACTCTCTACGTGCGTTTGAACCATGAGGTCTTCGTCTACGTGCAACGGATTTTCGGCTTCGTATTCCTTCTCGCCATGCTGCATGCTTTCAAGACGCCGGGAGCCAAGGCCTCGTCGCAAGCCCTGACCTACTACCTAGGGGGTCTCAGCGCTCTCGGGATCGGAGCTTTCCTGTATCGATCCTTATTCGCGAACGTGCTCGTCAAACGGCACGACTATCGCGTCGCAGCCGCGATCCCTCTGGACGAGGACGTCATGGAGATCCAGATGACTCCCGCGGGCAAACCTGTCCAGTTCAAGCCCGGCCAGTTCCTGTTCGTGACCTTCTATTCGGATGCCGTGGAAAAGAGCCTCCATCCATTCTCGCTGGAGTCACAGGGCTCGTCGGCGATGATCACGATCCGGCCCGGAGAAAAAGCCAACCAATTCCATCCCTTCTCGATCACGTCGGTCCCGGGCCAACGGGACCTCAAGGTGGTGTTCAAGGCGGTGGGCGACTACACACGGGCGATGCGCGCTTTGGAACGCGACGCGTGGGCGAGGATCGAGGGGCCTTACGGCACCTTCTCGTATCACAACATCAAGAACAAGAAACAGATCTGGGTAGCGGGCGGGATCGGCATCACGCCCTTTCTGAGCATGGCGCGAAGCCTCGGCGAGACCGGATACGAGATCGACTTCTATTACGCGATGAAGAGCCTGCGTCAGGGCTACCTGCTGGCGGAGTTCCTCCAGGTGGCCGAACGCACCAAAGGATTCCGCGTCATTCCCTTCCCGGAAGACGAGCGCGGGTTCCTAACCGTCGACGGGATCGAGGAGGAATCGGGGGGTCTGGAGGGCAAAGACTTGATGATCTGTGGGCCTCCCCCGATGATCGACGCGCTGCGCGCACAGCTGAGCGCGAAGGGCTTCCCTAAATCGCGCATCCACTTCGAGAAGTTCGGCTTTACACCCAAGGCGAGGAAGCGCCGGGCCTGACCATGGCTCCTCGCCGCGTTGCTAGCTTCTACCCTTTGCCGAACTCCGCCGCGGTCTTCGCTTCGAACTCGAACCCAACGAATTCCTCGTCCCCCACGACCCAGGCGTCGTGACCGGGCTCGATAACATAGACATCGCCGGCGCCCGCCTCGCCCTCCGTCCCGTCGTCATGCAGAACATGAAGCCGCCCGCTTAGGACCGTCCCTACATGGCGGGCCTGACATGAGTCGGTGCCCGCAACCGGCTTGATGCACTCGGACCACTTCCAACCGGGCTGGAACGTGATTCTGGCCGCGGTCGCGTCCCCGACCCGCACCACATCTATTTGCGTCTTATCCGGCGTCCGCGTCTCGTCCGGCGAATCGAAGCTCTTCTTTTCAACCCCTGCCATGACTCCCTCCTTTTTTGACCCTGCACCCCAAATCTGAGGTAGCGCTGCTACTTCGGCGGACCGAAATCTAATGCAAGCGTCTTGACCGCCGCCTTGTGGCGCCCTTGGCGTGCCGTTACGAGCCCGCAACTCTCGAGGCCTGCACAATCGCAGGCAAGGGCCGCCAGGAGAAGCTCGCGTGCCCGACTGACCCGGTCCATGTGCTCGTCGATCTCAGTGAGCTTCCCTTCCGCAAGAGAATGCCATCGATCCTTGCGGCCACCACGTTCGAGCAGCGTCGCGATCTCCCTGATCGTGAAGCCCACTTCCTGAAAAAGAGCGATCACGGCCAGTCGGCGAAGTACATCCTTTGAGTAGTGACGGCGTCCCCCCTGCCGCGCTCGTGCCCGAATGAGCCCTGCCCTCTCGTAGTAGCGGAGTGCCGAGCTCCGCAAGCCAGTCGTCTCGGCGACTTCGCTGATGCTCAGAAGGTCCTCTCGCATAACTTGACTTGAACCGTACTTCAACTAGCACGATGGGCCCCAGGCCCTAGGGAAGGAGAACCACATGAAGACCCATGCTCAAGCCTGCACCCTGGCAGGCCCCGAACTTCTGCAGCGGATCCAAGAGTGGCGCAAGGTAGCCGCTCGAGCCAAGAGTCGAACGATGACCGGGAACGTCGTTATGTCCGCCTATCCGAGGGATCCGGGACTAGTTGCCGAGCTGCATCGACTCGCCGAGGCCGAGAAGGAATGTTGCCCGTTCATGGAGTTCCAGATCGACGAAGGTCCCGAGGAAGTACTCGTCCGGCTCGATGTCCCAGAAGGGATGCAACATCTGCTCGGCCTCATCGTGGGACTCGCCACGAACGAGGCCTAGCGACCAGCAAACCTGTGGGATGGAGCCAAGTAACCGAGTTAAGTCTCTCTATGCGAGGCGTGACCTTCGATTCCATATCGACATGGTCCAGGATTTCCTGACCACGAGGCGAAAAATGTAGCCATTCGGCGGACGTGTAAAGGAGATGGTGTTTCCCTGCGCTGGTTGATCGCAATTGCTGTGCTTGTTGCGATTTTCGCCGCGACGGCAGTCTCCGCTGGCGCCGGTCAAGGCAGGAAGACGATGACCGAGGAATGGGAGGCTACGGCGGCCCCCTACCCCGGCGCCGACGACCACTCGGACCCGGCCACCGAATGCGGCTTCGAGGATGTCACTTTCACAATCCACAGCTTCACGACCCCGGGCAAGGGCACATTGGAAGCGAGTCTGAGCGAGTTCCAGGGCGAATGGGACCTCTACGTCACCGACGAAGATGGACGCGTGCTTGCCTCGTCGGTGAATTTCATGGCGGGCCCGCAGGAGCGCCTTGTCGTGGCGCTGCCCGCGAAGCTCGAGATCGACATCTATGCCTGTAACTTCCTCGGCGGTCCTACTGCCCATGCACAGTTGAAGTACGTCTACAAGGCCTGACCGAGGTCCCCATTAGCGACACTGGACGTTTCGCTATCGTCAGTGCATGAGCGGTACCGGGTCTGGTACGAGTCACAGCGTCGCGACGGAATCGGCGGCCTTTGTACGGAGTGTCGTGCCTCATGTCCTTGGCGCAAACTTCATTGCCGCGGTGATCGTCTACCTCTACCTTGCTCTTGTTTCCCCACCTTCAGCTACCGAAGAGAATTTCGCTCTTGAGATTGGAACCTTCGGCGCCTACGTTCTATTGGCTGCCGTTGTGGGGGTTCGGGTCGGAAAGCGGACATTCGGACCCGTGGCTGAGTGGCTGAACAGCGCCCGCGCCCCGACTCATGAAGAGCTCGAGCACACACTCGAGCAGCCGCTCCGACAAGCCACATGGGTTTTGGCTGCGTGGTGCCTCGGCGGGCTTGCGTTCGCGGTTCTGCACCTGACTCCAGTGCATTACGAACCCGCTTATGGCGCATTTATCGGGGCGGTCAGCCTGCTGGGTGGGCTCGCCGCGGCGATGTTGAGCTACTTGGTTATCGAACAACGACTCAAGCCCATCTTTGCTCGGGCCCTTGCCGAAACCACGCCGCTGCGTCCGCGCACGTTGGGAGTGAGATACCGAGTCATTGTGTCCTGGGGGCTGGGATCGGCTGTCGTCTTTGTCGCCATCGGGCTGACCACCTTTTCATCTCCGCGACTTGAACAGGCGATCTGGGTCTTTGTGCCGCTCAGACTCTTCGGAGGAGGACTGATCATCGCCTTCGCGGCGCGTTCGGTCGCCGAGCCAGTCACAGCGATGCGCAGCGCGGTCCAACGCGTTGAGAAAGGTGATTTCGACGCTCGCGTGGCGGTAGACGACGGAAGCGAGGTCGGCCTATTGCAGGCAGGCTTCAACCGTATGGCCGCCGGGCTTCAGGAGCGTGAGCGTCTTCGCTCCATCTTCGGGACCTACCTGGATCCCGAGATCGCCGATCACATCCTGCGTACAGGACCTTCGTTGGCGGGTGAGGAAGTCGAGGTCACGATCATGTTCCTCGACATCAGAGACTTCACCGGATTCGCAGAACGTGCTCCTGCACAAGAAGTGGTCGCAACCGTTAACCGGCTGTTCGAACGAATCGTGCCAATCATCCACGAACATAAAGGACACGTCGACAAGTTTGTGGGAGATGGTGTTCTAGCCGTGTTCGGTGCGCCGCGTCGACAGCCGAATCATGCAGACCTAGCTTTACGAGCGGCTCTTGGAATCGAGAGCGCAGTCGCCGACGAGTTTCAAGGACGGCTTGAGATTGGAATTGGGCTGAACTCAGGCAACGTAGTCGTTGGGAACATAGGTGGAGGTGGCCGTCTGGAATTCAGCGTCATTGGCGATGCCGTGAACGTCGCGGCACGTATCGAGGCGGCCACCCGCGCCACAGGCGACGG
>JBHELF010000016.1:0-2171 GCA_046263155.1 Actinomycetota bacterium | reverse complement strand
CCCGGCCTACCTTTTTTCATTAGAACCGGCGTCACCCAAGCGTCCTGAGCGCCCGCGACGATCAACTGCTCGAGCGCGTAGGGCAAGACCTCCGGGTTCATGTCGTCGAGGTTTGCCTCCATCACCAGCACGGGTTCGCTGCGGGGATCGGTGCTCGGAGGTTCCTCGGCGAGGGGCCTTCCGATCATCACCCTCAGCACATTGGGCGCCTCCGTGTTCCGATCGCCGGCTCCGTAGCCGACCGTGTCCAGTATCACGCGGGGCAGGCGTTCGAACGCGTCGCTGAGGCCGGCGAGAAGCGCCGCTCCGGAGGGAGTAACCGTCTCGTGCGTCCCGCCGCCGCGTACCGGGATCCCACGAAGCAGCTCCAAGGTCGCCGGGCTCGGAACGGGCACGGGGCCGTGGGCGCCCCGCGCGGTCCCCTCCCCGACAGGCAGGTCCGAGCACACGACCTGCGTCGGCCTGAAGTGGTCAAGAGCCACCACTGATCCGACCACGTCCACGATTGAATCCGCCATCCCCACCTCGTGGAGATGTACCGCCTCCGGTGGCGAACCGTGTGCGCGCGCCTCGGCACGCGCTAGGAGCTCGAAAACGTGGAGCGCGTTTGTGGTAACGCGCTCGTCCAGCCCCGCTTGCCTGATGATCGCGGTTATCTCGGTAAGAGTTCGCGTACCCGGTTGAGACGGCGCGGACACGACGGCTTTCGTCGCCCTCAGTCCCGACCTTGAGACCTGGACAAATTCGAGTCGCACATCGGCGAGTCCCAGCCGTCTGATGGCCTCCTGTACGAGCTGGGCCGGAGCACCCGCGTCTACAAGCGCACCCAAGATCATGTCCCCGGCCGCGCCCGCGAAGCAGTCGAAATAGACGAGCGTCATGGGTCGACAGCCTTGGGCATCAGCAGCCGAAGCGCGAATACGGCGGCGCCGAAGCCGTTGTCGATGTTCGTGACAACGACGCCCGCCGCACACGAGTTCAACATGGCAAGAAGCGCCGCGAGGCCCTCAAAGGACGCTCCGTAGCCCACACTTGTCGGGACGGCGATCACCGGCTTACCAGTTAGACCCCCCACCGCACTGGCAAGCGCCCCTTCCATGCCGGCGACGACGACGACCACGTCTGCTGCATGGAGGCGATCCTGCACGGCAAGGACTCGGTGCAAGCCCGCCACCCCGACGTCGTCGATCCGATCGACTTTGATGCCGACGGCTTCGGCGACCGCCCCGGCTTCCTCGGCGACGGGAAGATCGGAGGTACCGCCGCTGACAACTGCCAGCAGGCCCAGCGGGGCGGCCTCCGTCTCGAGACGGAGAACGACGAGGCGCGCGAGCGAGTTATGGCGCGCGTCCGGCCACTGCTCGACCAACCGCTTTGCGGTTTCGCCACCGACCCGAGTGACGAGGACGGGCCCGGTGGTCTTCTGAAGTAGCTTGCGCGCGATCTCGATTACCTGATCGGGTGTCTTGTTTTCCGCGTAGATAGCCTCAGGGATTCCTTGCCGTAGTTCTCTATGGGTATCGACGCGGGCGAAACCGAGATCTTCAATCGGTAGATACCTCAATTGCATCAACGCGTCTTCGATGTCGAGATCGCCATCGCGCACCTGTTGCAGCAATGCTTTTACTTCCGCCGGTCGCATGCCCCAGTGTAGGATGCCCGCTCGTGCCAAATCTCACGGTTGAACAGCTAACGGTTGCCGTAGCCGTCCTCGCCACGGTTGCGCTCATTGCGCTTTTCAGCTCGATCGGCTTAGCCCTAAGGCTGAGAAAACTGCATCGCGACGTCGCGGTCATTCGTGGAGATGCAGGGGAGATAGATGTGCTGGCGGCTTTGACTCGGTCGGCCGGACTGCTGGACGCGGTCGACCGGCGCGTGGACGAGGTTGTCGCGGCACAGACGCAGGCCGAGGCCCTCGCGCGGTTCGCCGTTCAGAAGTTTGGGATCGTGCGTTATGACGCATTCGACGACATGGGAGGACGGCTCTCGTTCTCGGCGGCTTTGCTGGACGACCACGGAGACGGGGTGGTCATCACCTCGATAAACGGCCGGACCGAGACTCGCACCTACGCGAAGCCGATCAAGGCGTTGAGCTCCGAGCACAATCTGTCGGAGGAGGAGCGCCAGGCGATAGCCGGCGCCGTCTCCGGCGGCGATCGCAGCCGCGAGCG
>JBHELF010000015.1:0-7293 GCA_046263155.1 Actinomycetota bacterium | reverse complement strand
ACGCACGGTTGAAGAGATCGAGCTCGCCCGCGAGGAGCTAGCGGAGAAGGTCGACCTCCTGGTCGACCGGGCGCGCGTCGAGGCGGCGGAATTCGGTCGGAAGCTTCTGATCGGGAGCGTGGCCCTCGCGGCGCTCGTCGTTGTGGGCGTTATCGCCAAGCGCCGAGTCCGCGGCTAACAGAAACCTCCGTCATCCCGCCGGCTGTCCCGACGCGCGGGCTCGAGACAGCGATTACGAGGGCGTGTCACCGCGGACCGGACGCCAGCCCGGATTGACCGGGCCATAGCCGGAGCCGATCCGGAGGCCGTGTCTAATTGCGCCGGCTACGAACTCTTTCGCCGCGCCCACCGCATGCAGCAACTCCGTGCCCTGGGCGAGGTACGCCGCGATCGCAGCCGACAACGCGCACCCCGTGCCGTGGGTGTCCTCGGTGTCGTAGCGCGGTCCATCCAGCTCCGACATGCGCACCCCGTCGTAGAACACATCGACCGCGCGTTCGCCGGGAAGGTGGCCCCCTTTGACCAACACGGCGGCGGGACCCATCGCGTGGAGGGCCTGTGCGGCGTCCTTCATCTCCGTCAGAGTGGTGATCCGGCCGCCGGCCAGTTCGCTTGCTTCGAAAAGGTTCGGCGTGATCACGGTCGCGAGAGGGAGGAGCTTTTCGGTCAAGACCTGCACCGCGTCCACGGCGAGCAGCGGATCCCTGTGTTTGGAGATGAAGACAGGATCAACGACCAGCGGAGCGATCCGGAATTCAGAGACCGCGTCGGCGACCGTCGCGACCAACGGAGCCGAAGCGAGCATCCCGGTCTTGGCCGCATCGATGCCGATGTCCTCGGCGACGGCCGCGATCTGCGCGCGCACGAAGTCGGGCGACACCTCGAAGACCCCTCTTACTCCGACCGTGTTTTGAGCCGTCAGCGCCGTCACAGCGCTCATGCCATGGCATCCGAGCGCGAGAAAGACCTTCAGATCAGCCTGGATGCCGGCGCCGCCTCCGGAGTCGGACCCGGCGATCGTGAGAGCGCGAGCGATTCCCTCTACCGGGGACGGAGGTGATCCCATCCGGCCTCCTCCCAGGCTCGCAGCGGTTGGCCGCCGATCAGGGCGTCCCCCGCGGTGACGGTGCCGATCGCAGATAGGGAGCCTCCCAGTTCCTCGATGGCGGCACGCGCGTCGTCCACGAATGCCGACGGCAAGGCGGCCAAGAGTTCGAAATCCTCGCCTCCGGCCAGAGCGAGCGCAACGGGATCGAGCCTCACCCCGCGCGCCTTGAGTGCGAGCACGTCGTCGTCAATCGGTATGCGGGCCAGGTCTACTTCACATCCGTAGTCGCTCGCGCTGAGGATTCGACCCAGATCCACGCCCAATCCATCCGAGACGTCGATCATGGCGGTCGCGCCGGAGGTGGCAAGCGCCAGTCCTTCCGCCACGCGCGCGCGTGGGCGCAGCTGGCGCGACTTAAGTCGTGCCACGACGGCATCGAGCTCCCCCGGCACCTCGAGCTTCTCCCGAAGGGCGAGGAGCCCGGCTGCGGCGCCACCGAGAGTTCCCGTGACGCAGATGATGTCGCCCTCGCTCGCGCCCGACCGCGGCACCGGGCGCTCGGCGGCTCCGATCACTGCCGCCGTGACTGCGGATTGCGGCCCCCCGCTCACATCGCCACCCACCACAGCGACGTCCCAGCTCCGCGCGGCCTCGAGAATGCCGTCCAACAGTTCATCGACAAACGACAGCGTGCTGTCTCTGCGGAGCGTCACGGAGATCACACAGTGAGTGGGCCGTCCCCCCATCGCGGCGCAGTCCGAGACCCCGGCCACCAGCGCTTTCCAGCCCACATCGGTGGGGCTCGCGTAAGAAAGCTCGTAGTCGGTGCCCTCGACCATCGAGTCGATGGTGGCGAGGACCCGACCGGCGCGGCTCGAAACGACCGCTGCGTCATCTCCTCCCCATAACTCGTCCGCGGGGCCGGGTCCGATGCGATCGAGGAGACGAGCGATCAGCCGGCTCTCACCCAGTTCGGATACGGTGGTTTGCCCGTTGCGGCCGGTTTGCGGCGAGTCAGCCATCAAGACGTGAGGTGGAGATCATGGGAAAGGTCTTCAACACCATCGACCTTACCGGTGTGTCCGCGGATGGCTGGTCCGAGGCGGCACGCTCTGCACTGGCCGAGGCGTCCAAAACGATTCGCGGCATCTCAAAGATGGAGATTATGGAGACGCGCGCGGTAATCGAAGACGGAGTGGTGGTCGAGTACCACACGGACGTTCGGATCTTCTTCGAAGTGGAACGGTAGGTCCTTCGAGCGCCGGTTCAACCCTTGTAGCCGATCAACACCTCGTCTGGATGAGCCATCAGGGCGGCAAAGTTGATCGCGTAGATCGCCGCCAGTGACCAGGCATAGAGGAGGACTTCGCCGGCCGGGGCATCGCGGGCCTCCAGGACAAGCGATCCGAGAACCGTCAGCAGCAAGCCGTTGCCCAGCCGGGCACCGATACCGATGGCCACCTGCTCGCGTTGCGGATCCGAGGCGGCCTCGAGGTTCCAGAGCATCCACACGATGGCGCCGAAGAAACCCTGTATGACAAGGATCAGTGCGAGAGACGGCAGAAGGACCGCGACCAACAGGGCATCCGCCGTCAGAAGCGCTCCCAGGCTGGTCCGGCATACCGCGCGGCGCCCGAACCGCTGCAGCAAGGTGCGCCTTCCGTAAGCGGCGTCTCCCTCCCTATCGCGGAAGTCCTTCAACACGATGCGCGCCAGGAACAGGACCACGAAGGCCCCCAGCGGCAGGACGTCGGAGCCATCCGGAACCGCGTTCGATGCGGCAACGCCGAGGCTGTACGGAATGACGACGTACGCGGTAGCAAGGAGCAACGGCGACAGATAGGTCCTGTAAGAGACCGCGAACGGAGGGGCGGAGTACACGTAGCCCAGGATCAAACCGACCGCCACCAGGGCCAGGCCGGCCGCTCCCACTGCGGCCCCTGCCGCGAGCGCGGCGGCGACCGCGCCCGCGTAGATGACCCGAAGATCGTGCTCGTCGGCCTGTCCCGTAACGAGAGGCCGCGCGGGGTCGCCCGGATGGTTGATCCGGTCGAGACCTACGTCCGCGACGTCGTTGATGCTCGTCGCGGCCACGTAACTGGCGGCCAAGGCAAGGAGCGCGGCTGCGTGCGCGGCACCGAGATCGCCGAGCCCCCCGTGTCGTGCCGCTCCGAGAAGCATGAAGAGCCAGATCATCAGAGCGGCTCGGTACCGAAGCATCACCCCCGCGAGACGAACCCGACGGAAGGCGCTCACTTGGGAACCACGGTCCGAAGGGGCCATATCGAGGTTAGCACCAGGATGTATACGACCCAGAGGATGTGGTACAGCGCGATGAAACAGAGCCCCAGCCAAAAGACAGCAGCGACGGCGGCCGCGTTCGCCACTAGCTGTTCCGGCGCAGGGATTTCACTCGTGACTTCGTGGCGCGGAACTCCGCCTGGCAAGCCACCCGCCCGCCCCAGAGATGCTGCCTCACGAACGTGAAGCCCCAGGAGGATCGTGGCCGAGGCCAAGAAGGTGGCAACCAGAAGGGAGGCGCTCGACGAAAAGACGAAGTGGATGTACTCGAGGCCGCTGGACGCAAATATCAACATCACCAGAAGCAGTCCCGTGCCCCCCGCCGCCGCGACCAACAACGCTCCGCCGACCACAAGTAGCACGGCTCGGCGGTTACGTACGGCTCTGTCGCGCAGACGCGCGATCCAACTGGGCCGATCCGCTTTGGTGGCGATGCGATACACGATCAGGTAACCGGCGAGATAGAGGATCAGCACAGTTGTGGCGGCCATCGCCGCGCCGGCCGGATTGGTGATCAGACCGATGGCCTCGAAATCAACGCTTTGGTTGACCTCGTAGAGGCCGAACGGACCAAAGACGAACTTCACCAGGATCAGCAGAGCGTTGTAGCCGACCGCGTACCAGGCAACCATCCCCGGGAGACCAAGATCGGATCGCACAGCCCCGTAGACCGCCGCCCCGGCCGCCGCTATCAGGAGAAACCCGACCAACAGCAAGAGGGCGACGGGAGGACGCGTACCGGTCTCCGCCATCTGGGGAGCGACCGCCAGGAGCGCGGCGCCCCCGAGACCAATCGCGCCCAGTTTCAGCCACGCGCCCGCGGGCAGTCGCCTCAAGCCTTTTCGCTCGACCATAGGGAACGACTAGTCCGCGGCCGGACCGGCCTTCACGACCTCCGGCGCAACGGACTGCTCGAACTGCTCGAAGTTCGCGGCGAACATTCGGGCGAGCTCGCGCGCTTTGACCTCGTAGGCCTCGGCATCGGCCCAAGTCGATTGCGGATCGAGCACGGTGTCCCCGACGCCGGGGCAGCTCGTGGGGACGTCCAGGTTGAAGATCGGATGCCGCCGGACCGGCACATCGTTCAGGTCGCCGGAGATAGCGACTCGGATCATCGCGCGCGTCGCGTCCAGGTCCATGCGGCTACCCACGCCAAAGGGACCCCCGGTCCATCCGGTGTTGACCAAAAAGACACGTGCGCCGTGGCGGGCGATCCGTTGGCCGAGCATGCTCGCGTATTTGTCCGGAGCGAGCGGAAGGAAAGGCGCTCCAAAACAGGTGGAGAACGTCGCTTGTGGCTCGCTCCCGATACCGGCCTCGGTTCCGGCAAGCTTCGAGGTGAACCCGGAAAGGAAGTGATACATCGCGCCCTCTGGACTGAGTAGCGAGATCGGGGGCAGCACGCCGAAGGCGTCGGCGGTCAGAAAAACGATCGTCTGGGCGTGCCCGGCCCGACCGGCCGGGAGGAAGTCGGGGATGAACTCGAGCGGATAGGCCGCCCGAGTGTTCTCCGTGATCTCGTCGGAGTCGAAATCGACGCTGCGATCCGAACGGAGTACGACGTTTTCGACAACTGAACCGAAACGAATCGCCGACCAGATCTGCGGCTCCTTTGATTGCGACAGACGGATACATTTCGCATAGCAGCCGCCCTCAAAGTTGAAGACACCCGAATCAGACCACCCGTGTTCGTCGTCGCCGATCAGGCGGCGTTCCGGGTCCGCCGAGAGGGTCGTCTTGCCGGTTCCCGACAGACCGAAGAAGAGAGCGACGTCGTCCCCGGAGCCGAGGTTGGCCGAGCAATGCATCGGCAGGACACCGTCCTGCGGAAAAAGATAGTTGGCCGCCGTGAACAGTGATTTCTTCATCTCCCCGGCATAGTGAGTGCCGCAGATCAACACATGTTTCCGGTCGAGATCGATGCCGACGAAGGCCTCGGATTTGGTGCCGTCACGTTCCGGTATCGCGCTGAGCCCCGGGGCCGAAGTGACCGTGAACTCGGGCGCGAAGTCACCGAGCTCGTCCGGCGGCGGCCGGCGGAACAGCTGTCGAGCGAACAGCGCATGCCAGGCAAGTTCAGCGACGACTCGCAGTTTGATGCGGTGCGAGGGATCCGCCCCCACGTAGCCGTCCACGACGAAAACATCGCGGCCCTCCAGATACTCACGAGCGCGCGCCAGCAGGGCATCGAAAACCGAACGACCGATGGGTTGGTTCGTCCCTCCCCAATCGATGTGCTCCTTAGACGGCTCGGACGCCACAAAGAAGCGGTCGTTCGGGGAACGGCCGGTACGCGTCCCCGTGCGCGTGACAAGCGCTCCGGAGTCGGCCAGCAGTGCTTCGCCGCGCGCCACGGAGTACTCGACGAGTTCGGGAGCGCTGGCGTTGCGAATCACCGTGCCGGGACGGCTTATCCCCTCGAATTCCAAGGATTCAACCTGTTGGGCGCGCGGCACGCTCATTGCTCGGGGAGCCTACCTCTTGCCGCGCGCGTACCCCCCGGCTATGCTCCGCGACACTCACCCGAATTCCGGTTGGGTGCAACCATTGAATGAAAAAGGGGGTTCTCGTTGGCGGACGTACAGGCCTACATCCTCATTCAGACAGAGGTAGGTAAGGCCGCGCAGGTGGCGAAGGAAGTGCGCGAGATCGAAGGCGTCGACGCAGCCGAAGATGTAACAGGTCCCTATGACGTGATCGTGCGCGCCGGCGCGTCAAACGTTGACGACCTGGGCAAATTGGTGGTGGCGCGCATTCAAGCCGTCGAGGGCATCACGCGCACGCTGACCTGCCCCGTAGTACATCTCTGAGCGACTCCCCCACTTCTCCTCGCCGCGAGCGCGGTCCCGGCACGCGCTCCGTCCATCCACCTGAGCCTGCCGTTCAGGAAGGCGATCCGGTCGTGCCGCCGCTCGACCAGTCGTCGACGTATTCATTCGAGGACGCCGCCGCGTTCGCCCGCGCCTCTCAGGACAAGGTCGGGAGCGGTTACGTCTATACGCGCTGGGCGAATCCGACCATCGATCGATTCGAGGCCGCCGTCGCGGATCTCGAGGGCGCCGAGGGGGCCGAGGCTTTCGCCAGCGGAATGGCTGCGATCTCCTGCAGCATGCTCGCACTCTGTTCCAGCGGCGACCGGATCGTCTCGGCGCGCCAGCTATACGGAGGAAGCCACTCTCTGTTCGCGAAAATTCTTCCTCGCTTCGGCATAGAGATAGATCTTGTGGACGTCGATCGTCACGATGAGATCGAGCGGACAATCGACGGAGCTCGCATTCTTTACTGCGAGACCATAGGGAATCCCAGGATGCAGGTTGCCGACCTCCCCGCGCTGGCGAAGCTGGCCGACGCCGCGGGCGCCACGATGGTGGTCGACAACACCTTCGCCAGCCCCCTTGTCTGCCGGCCGCTCGAGCACGGCGCACATGTATCCGTACACTCGGCGACGAAGTTCCTCGGCGGCCATCACGACCTCATGGGCGGCATTGTCTGCGCCTCGGAGTCCGTTCTCGAGCCCATTCGCGACCTCGCCCGCGAGCTCGGCGCCACCCTCTCTCCATTCAACGCGTGGCTTGCCCTGCGAGGGATGAAGACTCTCCATCTGCGCGTCGACCGTGCCTGCGACTCCGCCCTAGGCATCGCGCGTGCGCTGGCGCAGCGCCACGAGGTCTCGGCGGTGTATTACCCGCTACTCGATAGTGACCCGGGTAAACCTTTGGCGGATCTACTGCTGGGCGGACGCGGCGGAGGCACCGTGGCGTTCGACGTCGTAGGCGGGCGCGAGCGGGCGGCGCGCTTCCAGTCCGCTCTGCGACTTATTCAACCGGCGGCCTCGCTCGGCGGGACGCATTCGCTGATCACGCACCCGGCAAGCGTCACGCACACGCAGCTCAGCTCCGACGAGTTGCGCGCCGTCGGGATCTCCGAGGGATTTTGTCGGCTGG
>JBHELF010000014.1:0-6163 GCA_046263155.1 Actinomycetota bacterium | reverse complement strand
GGAGGCCTGGACTTCCTCGGTTTCGCAGGCGTCGGCGCGGAGCCGAACGCCGATCTCGCGGCGACCGTTCCCCACACGGCGTTCGCGATCTTCCAGATGATGTTCGCGATCATCACCCCCGCGCTGATCACCGGCGCATTTGCAGAGCGGATGAAGTTCTCGGGCTACGTCGCCTTCACCGCTTTGTGGCTGGTCTTGATCTACTCGCCTTTGGCTCACTGGGTGTGGGCACCGGGAGGTTGGATCCGCGAGCTCGGCGCGCTCGACTTCGCCGGCGGCACGGTGGTTCACATCAATGCGGGTGTGGCGGCCTTGGCCGCGGTGCTCGTGGTAGGGAAGCGCCGCGGATTCGGCAAAGAGGCGATCGTCCCGCACAACCTCACCCTTACGATTCTCGGCGCGGGCATCCTCTGGTTCGGATGGTTCGGCTTCAACGCGGGCAGCGCGCTCGGGGCCAACGGACTTGCGGCCTCCGCGTTTCTCGCCACGAACCTCGGCGCCGCGGCCGGTGCCTGCGGATGGGCCTTGGTCGATTCCGCTAAAGAGCGCAAGTCGACGACGCTCGGAGTCGCATCGGGGGCGGTCGCCGGATTGGTTGCCATCACCCCCGCTTCGGGCTTTGTCGGCCCGCTTGCGGCAATCGCCATCGGGCTTGTCGCCGGTGTCGTCTGTGCTTGGGCCGTGGGCCTGAAGTTCAGGTTCGGCTACGACGACTCGCTCGACGTCGTCGGGGTCCACATGGTGGGCGGAATGATCGGCGCCTTGTTGACGGGCGTGTTCGCCGACCTTGCCATCAACAGCGCCGGAGCCGACGGATTGCTGACGGGCGGCGGCGCGGCGCTTCTCGGCAAGCAAGTCGTTGCCGTGGGCGTCACGCTTGTGTTCTCCTTCGTGGGCTCTCTGATCATCCTCAAAGTCGTCGACGCAATAGTCGGTCTGCGCGTCACTGAGGAAGACGAGATCACCGGTGTCGACCTGGCGCAGCACTCCGAGGTTGGCTACGCCTTTGCGGAAGGAGGAGGACTGTCCGCCCCTTCGGCGGCGGCTCCGGCGGCACACCCGGCGACGAGCGCGGTCAGAGTGCCGCAGGGAGGTGAGGCTTGATGAAGGTCATCGTCGCCGTCATCAAGCCCTTCAAACTGGACGAAGTGAAAGAGGCGCTGGAGGACCTCGGTATCCAGGGGATGACGGTCTCCGACGCTCGCGGTTTCGGGCGCCAGAGGGGCCACACAGAGGTCTACCGCGGAGCCGAATACCAGGTGGACTTCGTTCCGAAGACGAGAATTGAGATCGCCGTGGACGACGATCAGGTACCCGAGATAGTGAAGGCCATCGTCGCCGCGGCGCGAACCGATTCAATCGGAGACGGCAAAGTGTGGGTGATGCCCGCAGAGGACGTCGTGCGCATTCGCACGGGAGAGAAGGGGCCCGACGCTCTCTAGTCTCAAAGAGCCCCGTCCCGTCAGCCTGAGGGATGGGTCCGAGGTTGCAAGGCAGCGCGCGGTCGACATGGACCGCGCGCTTGCCGACTTGGCACAGACGACCCTGGGCCCCACCGCCGCGATAACGATCGTCGCGGTCGGCGGCTACGGTCGCGGCGAACTTTCTCCCCATTCGGACATCGATCTGTTGTTCCTGGTACCGCCCAAGAGCGACACCACTCAGGCCACCTTCCGAGGCTTGCTGTATCCCCTGTGGGATGCGGGTCTCTCGATCGGCCACGCGACCGTCACGCCAAAGGAGGCCGTCGAGCGCGCGGCACGCGACCCTCATGCGGCCACCGCGCTGCTTTCGACTCGGCTCGTTGTAGGCGAGACCGAACTGTTGGAGGAGGTCCTCGACCGTCGGGGACGATGGCTGAAGAAGGACGGGCGCGCTCTGGTCCGCAGCATCCTCGAGGGCACCGCCGAACGTCACGCGCGCGTTGCGCGCGCGGGCTGGGCGCTGGCTCCGGACATCAAAGAGGACGTCGGGGGCTTGCGGGACGTTCACGTCGTCCGCTGGCTCGAAGCTGCGAGCGACGCGACATTTCCATGGCGCGCGGATTGGACCGAGGCCCAAGAGCTTTTGCTTGCCGTCCGAGAGGCCCTACACGCAGAGGTCAAGCGCAAGAGCGACCGGCTCCGCATCGACCTGCAACCGCGCGTAGCCCAGCGCCTGGGCCTCGATCCAGAGGAGGGCGCCGACGAGCTGATGCGAGCAGTGCACTCGGCCGCGCGCACGATCGAGCACGAATCGGCTTTCGCGCGCGACGCCCTGGCGGAACAGGCGCTCGGGGGCCCTCGTCGATCGGGCTCCATCAAGGAGTTGCGGGGAGGTGTCCGGCTTCAAGACGGCAGCCTTGTCCTCGGGTCCGAGGACAAGGACGTCGGCGCCGCGCTCGCGCTCGCTGCCGCCATAGCGAATACCGGCAAACGAATGTCGGCTCGCGAGGCAGGGCGCTTGAAAGCTGCGCTCCAGACCATCGAGCTTCCGGAGTGGCCGCTCGCGACGCGGTCTCGCTTTCTCGAGGTCCTGCGAGGGCCTCACTGCACGCAGGCCTTGGAGGCGCTGGATCATCTGGGGATCTGGCCCGTCCTGTGGCCCGAGTGGTCCGTCGTAAGAGGCCGAGCCCAGCATGATCCGTATCACCAGTACACGGTCGACGCGCACTCGTTCATTACGGTCGAACAGGTTCGAACGGCGGTGGCCAATGACTCCATCGCCGCGAGCGCCCGGGCCGAGACGGGAGACCCGGATTCGCTCTACCTCGCTGCACTACTTCACGACGTCGGCAAGGGCTCCGGCGAGGATCACTCGATCGCGGGCGAGCGGTTGGCGCGTGCCATGTGCCGCCGGATGGGTATCGCTCCACAGGAAGTCGAAGAGGTAGCCGCGCTGGTGCGCTGGCACTTGCTTCTCGTCGACACCGCTACCCGTCGCGATCTGGACGATGGAGCGGTAATCGCCGACGTCGTCGCCAAACTGAAAGAGGCGCGGCTTCTCCGGCTTCTCTACGTGCTTTCCATCGCCGATGCAGTCGCGACAGGTCCTGAGGGATGGAACGACTGGAAAGCGGCATTGCTCCGAGAACTCTACGGAAAGGCGCTCACCGCGCTGGAGACGGGCGAGCTTCCCGTGCGCAGCGATGTGGCCGCCAAGGCGAGAGAGGTCGAGGCCTACGAGCCGACACTGGCCGGGCGCGCCGAAGAGGTCCTCGACTCGTTGCCCTCTTCGTATCTCGACTCGACGCCGGTACCCGATGCTGTCGACGACATACGCCTGCTTTTGAGTCCGCCGAAGCAGGGCCAGGTTCGATGCCGTATCGATGAGGGGGCCGAGCCGGGACAAGCTCTCCTGACGGTGTGCTGCCGCGATCGCCCGGGAACGCTGGCGCGTACCGCCGGCGTGCTCGCCCTAAACCGCATATCGGTGCTGAAGGCACAGGCTTACTCGACGACAACCGGGCTGGCACTCGAGCGTTTCGTGATCGCGGCCCCCAGTGACTCCTCTTGGGAGAAGCTGACCGCCGATCTCGAGGCGGCTTATTCGGGACATCTGGCATTGGATGCCCGCCTCGAAAGGAAGGCGCGCGACTACAGGCCTCCGGCCCCGATCCTGCCCGAAGTCCGCGTGCTACAGGACGAATCCGAGCACTCCACCGTCATCGAGGTCCGCGCCAAGGATGCACTGGGACTGTTGTATGCGGTTGCCGCCGCGCTGACCGATCTCGATCTGGACATCCACGTAGCCAAGATCGACACACTCGGCGAGCGCGTCGTCGATGTCTTCTATGTGCGGACGCTGGCAGACGCCAAGCTCGACCAGAAGCAAGCAGCCGAGGTCGAGATCTCGATTCGATACCGCGTCGCTCGCCTCTTCGACTGATTAAGGACTCGAGCCTGGCTACTTCGCGGCTACGCCTCTGGCATTCACGATTCCAACGCTCCTCGCGCCCAGCAAGCCTGCTAGGGGCCCTCTGTTTTGTAGATACGCCATTGCTCCGTTAGTCCTCTCAATGGCCGAACACCCAAGTCCTCAAACTGGATGTCCGATCCCTGAGACAGGTCCCTAACTGTGCTCGAAACATAGACATTGTCAGCGTCGGCCAGAGCACAGATTCGTTGACCAATATGAACCGCGATCCCGCCAATGTCCTCCCCTCGAAGTTCGACTTCACCGGCGTGCACGCCAGCGCGGACTTGGAGTCCAAGGGGTCGGACTCCGATTGCAATGGCCTCAGCACAGCGAACAGCGCGGCCCGGCGCATCAAACAGCAGCAGAAATCCGTCACCTAAGGCCTTGATCTCTCTGCCGCCGAAGCGCTCAACTTCCTTGCGGACAACTTGATCGTGCGATTCAAGGACCGCGCGCCAACGCGCGTCGCCCAGACGCTTTGCGGTCCGCGTCGAATCAACTACATCCGTGAAAACAACCGTTGCTAACACACGATCGATTCTGGTGGGAACTTCCTTTCCAGTCAGGAAGGGCTCAACCTCGTCGAGTAGCTCATCCATATCGCCTGCCCACCACAGGTGATCGCTGCCAGGCAACTCAACCCAGTGCGCGTTTGGAATGTGCTCAGCCATATACCGGCCGTGAGATTGGTCGATCCACCGGTTCCCGACGCGGTGCAAGATCAAAGTCGGACAGGCCACGAACGAAAGAGCCTCACGGACATCGCTTAAAAAACTCATCTTCAAGAGAGCTTGAGCTCCGCCGGGACTAACTGATTGGCGATACAGACGGCTCAGATGACGCATATAGGTAGGGTCGTCCCGGAAACTCGGAGCAACCAGGTTCCAACTCTGGTCGCGGCCCCAAATCTCAGGGATTCGTTCGATTACTTCGGCCTGTTCCTCATCAGAGAAACCGGAAGGGTAGTCAGGCGAAGCTCTGAGCCGAGCGTATCCATTCACAATCACGAGCGAGCGAACGCGATGAGGATGCGTAGCGGCGAATAGGAGAGCGGGGGGCGCTCCGTCTCCAATAGCCAGCAACGCTGCCTTCTTGGACTCGGCTGAGTCCATGACCGCGCGGATGTCATCCATCACTTCCTCTGTGGTTGGTAGCCGCGTCGGGGGCAGGGGATCAGAGAGGCCGAAGCCTCTAGGGTCGAACAGGATCAATCGACTGCACGAGGCGAGGCGTCTCAAGCCCCGAGCCACCAGCGGGTCCTCCCAATGGGCATCCAAATGAATCTGCCATTCGGAAACGAGAACTAGGTCTGATTCGCCCTTGCCCGCAACCTGATAGGCAATATGCGCATCTCCGCTGGACGCGTAGTCGGTTTCGGGTGGCTGATCCATATCCAACCTTACGCGCACGTGCACACCGAACCGCAAGTCCCAGAACCTGGCATCGCCGTTGGTGGCCTTCGTCCCCACCGAACCCCTTGGCGCTTTGATAAAGGAAATACCGGGGCCGCGCCCAATCGTTCTTACCTGAGAGGACAAGGAGGAAGCCCCATGAACAAGAGATGGACGGTTTTGGCGGTGGTTCTGGTTCTGCTGCTCGCGCTCGCTCCGATGGACGCAATGGGCCAGAAGAAGAAGAAAAAGAAGAAGAAGCCCCCTCCCCCCGTAGAGCAAGTGGTCGAGGGAAGCATCATGTTTCCGGCCAACGGCGCCGCGGCCGGCGATCCCAATGCCTGCTTCTCGGGCATTCACCGACGAGCCACGCTGCTATTCGGGGATGGCGCTCAAGGCTATTTCGGCTACCACTTCGATGTCGATGAGGCAACCTGGGGAGGCAACTTCGTCCTCGAGGTCACCAGCGGTGAACCCGATTTCGACATCGTCTTCTATCCGGACTTCGGTGACCAACAAGCAGTTGGCGAGACCGTGACCTACGAAACGCGCGAACCAGGCGGTGAGGAGGGTGCGATCCCTCCCAACATGACGAAGGTGATCGTGTGCATGTACGACGGCCTGGATGCCGCCTTTAAGTACACGGGCACCGGACCCGGAGGAGGGACTCCCGCGCCCGACGGGAGTCCGACCGGTTCACCGACACCGTCACCGACGGCGACCTAACTCCCACCATTTCGTCTCGGGGCTGCAGGCTCTCCGCAGGGAGGGTCTCAGCCCCGAGATCTTTTTAGTGCACCTACCCGATGTGCGGCCGGTGCTCGGTCTCCTCATCGAACGTGTTCCCTTCGGCCGGGATCGGATTCGCTCTGAGC
>JBHELF010000013.1:0-10967 GCA_046263155.1 Actinomycetota bacterium | reverse complement strand
TGCCGCGTGTCGTTGACCTTTCGATTAATCGAAAGTGAATTCTCTGTGAACACCATCCCCCGCGTGATCAGACTTGCCCTCGAAGATCAATCGCGGGAGAGGATGAGGGCATGGACACATTCGTCTGGGTCATGATCGCCTTGATCTCCGTAATCCTTGGCTTTCTGCTCGGCCGCGTCGCGTTGAGGGCGACGCTGGACTCTCCAGTTACCGAGCAACCCCGATCCCCGAGGCGCGGAGTGAGTGCTGACGACGTACTCGAACAGATGACCGACGGCATCGTCCTGCTGAACGAGTCGGGAATGCCCAGCCTGGCGAACCCCGCCGCTCGTCGATTCCTGGCCTTGCCGGAAGCGAGCCTTCCTCCGACGCTGCAATCCGATGAAATCGCCTCTCTGAGCCGGCGGGCGAGCGTCGAGGGCCTCATCGTCGAGAGCGTGCTTCGAAGGGAGACCGGTCAAAGCCTTCGCCTTACGGCGGTCCCTTTAGAGGATCCGGCAGGTGTAGTGCTGTTTCTTCGCGATGTAACCGACGAGCTAGTTACTCAACAGGTCAGGCGCCAGTTCGTTGCCAACGCTTCGCACGAACTGAAGACGCCGGTCGCGAGCCTCCAAGCGTTGGCCGAGGCCATTCGAGAGGCCCTGCCGGAGGACCTTCCTTCGGCGAGCCGGTTCGCGCAGCGCATCACGATCGAGTCCGAACGCTTATCGAGCCTTATTCAAAGACTGCTCGATCTATCCAAGCTTGAGGATCCAACCGGCTTCTCGATAGAGACGGTCGACCTTTCGCAGGTAGCGCGCCGCGAATCCGATCTTTTGCAATCCGCCGCATCCGATAAGGGCTTGGATTTCCAAATCGACGTAGCGAAGGCGATCCATGTCGAAGGAGACGGCGAACACTTGGGTCTCATGATCAGAAACCTGCTCGACAACGCCCTGCGCTATACACCGGCGGGAGGAAGTGTACGGCTCTCCCTGACGGCGGAGAACGGCACGGCAACAATAAGAGTTGCGGATACCGGAATTGGCATCCCACTTCAGGCTCAGGCGCGCGTGTTCGAACGCTTTTTTCGCGCAGACCCCGATCGCTCGCGCGAAAGTGGTGGGACGGGCCTGGGTTTGGCAATCGTGCGTCATGTGGCAGAGCTCCACGGCGGCCATGTAACCCTCAGCAGCGAACTCGGCGAGGGCTCGACGTTCACAGTGAAGCTTCCTGTGCCCGACAACAAGATTGAATCGGCGCCGGGGACCATGCAGTGAGCCACAGAATTCTTCTCATAGAGGACGAGGACGGCATCGGAGAGCCATTGCAATACCAGCTTTCTCGTTCGGGATACGCGGTGGACTGGGAACGCGACGGCACCGGGGCCGTCCAGAGATTTCACGCCACCACTCCCGATCTCGTGGTGCTCGATCTGATGCTCCCGGGGCTATCGGGCGAAGACATCTGCCGCGAGATCCGACGCACGTCGGACACCCCGATCATCATCTTGACGGCAAAAGACACCGAGATCGACAAGGTCGTGGGGTTGGAGCTCGGTGCCGACGACTACATGACGAAACCATTCAGCACTCGCGAGTTGATCGCTCGGGTCAAGGCAGTCATGCGTCGTACCGGCTCCGCAGTGCCGGAAGAGCACCGCATCCTCGAAGGTGGAGGGATACAGTTAAAGCCGGATGCACTCGAAGTGAGCGTCCGCGGCCAAACAATCCATCTGGCCCGCAAGGAATTTGAGCTTCTCGAACTCCTAATGGAAAACGCGGGCCGCGTAGTGACACGTGAAATGCTCATCGATCGAGTTTGGGGATCGGGCTACTTCGGCGACATGCGCACGCTCGACGTGCACATCAAGCGGCTGCGTTCCAAATGTGAGGCCGATCCACGGCACCCGAAACACATCGTCACTGCGCGGGGGTGGGGTTACAAGTTCGTTCCCTGACACTTGCTACGACCCTCGGCCACACTGGGTCGCAGGAGGGCAGGCCCAAACCGTCGAAATCTGAATCACCTAGACGCACTCTTGACAGGCGGGAGGACTTCTATGCGCCCGAGAACGGCCCTAGCGATACTGCTGGCGGCAAGTTTGATGGCTGGCCTTCTTTTCCCACTGATTCCTGCCACCGCGCAGAAGGCCCCTGCGGAGCCGACGGTCGTGGCCGAGGATCCTGAGGGCGACTGGGGAACGGACGACACAGGGGCCGCCCCGGGAGGCAACCAGCTGGGCCAAGACCTGGTCGAGGCCTCGATCGGGATGGCGGACGCGACGACCATTAACTTCGTCATCAAGCTGACATCCCTGCCCCCGATCGGAGGTACGCCGGAGTTCACGCGCTATCTCTGGGATTTCACGATCGACGGCAATCTCGTTCAGCTCGACGGGAAGTTCACGAACTACAGCCGCGGCGTTTGCGACCCGAATAGCGGCGCCTGCCCTCCGCCGCGCGATCCCGGGATGCGGCCGTTCTTCCTGCGGGGCAACTGCCGCACGGAAAACAGCGTTCAGGTCTGCGACGAGTTAGCGATCATCGAGGCGACTTTCGACACCGCCGAGGCAACGATCACCATCCCCGTGACCCTCGAGCAGCTCCAGGCAAAGCCTGGCTCGATCATCGGCATCGGATCGACCGAGAGCGTGGCCGGCTTCGGCGGCGGCCAAATAGTCGCGACGGTGTCCGCGTACTTCAGCATCGGCAATCTTCCGCACGACGACATGGTGATGACGCAGACGTTCACGATTCCCGGTGGAAAGAAGCCCAAGAAGAAGAGCAAGAAGGGCGGCAGATCACCGGCGCCGACTGCATCACCGCAATCGCCGAGCCCGACCGCGACATAGTGCTTCCGATAAGACAGGGGGAACCAGAAAAATGAAGGTCAAGCTGATCGCCGGCATTGCGAGCATGGGAATGCTCGCCGGACTTCTCGTATCGGGACATAGCGCGAGCGCGCAAGCGCCGGCCGGCCCCATCGTGGTCATGACCGACCCCGCCGGCGACTGGGGTACAGGCCAGGGTGGCCCCGCGCCGGGAGGGGCTCAACTCGGCCAAGACCTCCTCGAGGCTTCCATGCAGATGAGTGAGGACGGCAAGTCGATCGAGTTCATCCTCAAGGTCTCGTCGCTGCCTCCGACCGGGGGCATGCCCGAGGTCAGTCGCTACGTGTGGGACATCCTCGTCGACGGCAAGCTGATCGATATCGATGGGAAGTTCACAAATCTGTCGCGAGGCGTCTGTGATCCAACTGCCGGATGTCCGACCAACCCGCCGCCCCGCAATCCCGCCGAGGTGATCGATGCCCCCTTCGCTATTCGCGGGGATTGCATGGCGATTCAAAATCAAACCGTGTGCCAGGAGAAAGGACTCGTTCACGGGACCTTCGAAGCCGGAACCGGACTCATCACGGTGCCGGTGCCGCTCGAGCTATTGGGCGCGGTACCGGGATCCGTGATCACGGGCGGCGCCACGCCTTTTATGGAAGGCCAAGGTGCGAATATCGGTGTCTTTCCTTCCGTCTTCGTCTCTAACTCCGGGGGACCGAAGGACATCGCCGTGATGACCGGAACTTTCGTGGTTCCCGGCGGAAAGAAACCGAAAAAGGGCAAGAAGGGGAAGGGCGGCCGGCCGACGCCCACCGCGACTCCTTCCCCCAGCCCCACGGACTAGCGCGAACTTCGTCGGCTGTCGTTCCGGGCGAAGATTCGCCCGTGGCCAATGCCGTGCTCGTCTCGTCTTCTTTTCTGCCCGGTCGCGGTGGGATCGAGAGCCTGCTCGGTGAGCTTTGTAGCGAGCTGGCCCCGCGGGTTGCCGTCCTGGCGGCGGCCGAGCGCGACGGACAACCCCTGCCGAGCGATCGCGGCTATCCCACAGTGGGTTTTCCCGGCCGACTACTTGCCGCGGGGCCGCGCGCTTTTCAGGCCATCCGCGCTGCGAGCGAGAGATTCGAAACCACCAAAGTCATCTTCGGGACGCCGTGGCCCCTGTCCTTGCTCGGCCCCCGCCTGAAGGAAAGCGGTTTCCGCTACGCGGTAATGGTCCACGGGGCCGAACTGCTCGTCCCGGCGGCCATACCTTTTCTCAGAAGTCGGTTGGCGCAGGCCCTCGCCGGGGCGGACCTGCTTCTGACCGTGAGTCAGTTCACTGGTGGTCGATTGCACTCCTTCCTCGAGTCTCGGGGCGGCCCGCCCCCGATCGATGTCCTCTATCCACGCGTCGACACCAAGACGTTCACGCCGACGGTGAAATCCAATCTCAGGGCGCGGCTCGGCATCGGGCCCGAGACAAAAGTGTTGCTCTGCTTCGGCCGCCTGGTACCGCGCAAGGGCGTGGATCGGGTGATCAACTTGATGCCTCGGCTCGCCGGTGACATGGATGTGGTCCTCGTCGTCGCGGGGACGGGTCCGGAGGAGAAGAAGCTCCGGCGGCAGGCCGACCGTCTCGGGGCGCGTGTCATCTTTGCCGGACACGTCCCTTACGAAGATGCACCCGCTCTGTACGCGCTGGCCGACGTCTTTGTTCTGGCCGTCGCCGATAGATGGTCGGGACTCGATGTCGAGGGGCTGGGCGTCGTCCTGCTGGAGGCGGCATCCTGCGCGACGCCCTGTGTCACCGGGCGGTCGGGAGGAACCCCGGAGGCGGTCCACCACGGAAAAACGGGCTTTGTCGTCGACGCTCTCGATGGGCTAGCTCTCTTCGAGGCGATCCAGCGGCTCCTCTTAAACGTGGAGGAAGCCCGGGCCATGGGCGCGGCCGGAAGACGCTTCGTGATCCGCCGCTTCGCGCGCCGAGCGCTTCCTGAGTCCCTCCTCGGGTGGTTGGACGACTGAGTTCCGAGCCTGTTTGCGTGCATCTAGGGGGCTGGGTTGGGTCGGCCGGCAAGCGGGAACTAGCATGGAGTCTCTCGTTCGCCTCAATAAGGGGGCCCGATGCGGATACGTGTCTCTTCTCCGGGCAAGGAGCTAAAGGCCAGCCAGATCCAGGGGATCGAGAAAGATCTCGAGAAGATCGATCGCCAACTTGCCGACTTCACCGAAGAGGTTTCGGCTCAGGTTCGTATCAACGGCCGCGACGGCACACCGGGATTTCATGTGACGGTCGAACTCGACTACGGGCGCAACCATCTGGTGGCGAAAGCCGAGCACACGGCTCTGGGCCAAGCCGTCAGAGAGGCCCGCGAGGAATTAGTGCGTCAGATCAACGATCGCTCGCGCCGGGGCCACAGCTCCTTCGCCAAAGGCCGCTAACCGCCTCCAAGGATCTTTGGTGGCTGGAGCAGGTTTATCAGTACCCCATCCCCAAAAAAGCTCAGAAATGTGGCGCGCGTCACTGACACGCAGATAAAGCTGGGATCAACTCGGGATGTGTCCTCCACCTCGGCCCATAATGCTTGGCAAACAGTAGTCCGACGAGCCCTTCGCCAACATGGCGTTATAAGCCGGGAGCAGGCTCTCGCCGCGGGCCTAAGCCGCGGGGCGTTCAACTATCGGGTCGAGACAAAGGACCTGGTACGTATGCATCCCTCCGTCTATGTCCTGGTGGGAGCGCGACAATGCTGGGAACAACGACTAATTGCGGCCTGCCTGCACGCCGGACCGGACGCCCTTGTCTCGCATCAATCGGCAGCAGCGCTCTGGAAATTGGATGGCTACACCGCCACGGTCGTCGAAATCACGAGCACATCTGATCGCAGAGACCGGGGCGTCATCCTTCACCGCTCCAAAGAGCCGTTGCCCCGCCTCGATCGCACTCACATCGGGTGTATTCCAGTTACTACCGTGGCCCGCACGTTGCTCGACCTGGGTGCAGTTTTGCCGCCTCCTCGGGTAGAGAAGGCGCTGGACGGCGCCTTGCGGAAACGCTTGACGAGCCTGAATCAGCTTGAGCAATGCCTGAAGGCGAACGGAGGAAATGGCCGCCGTGGAGCAGCCCTCTTAAGGCGACTGCTCAGCGAGCGCGATCCGTCCAGCTCGCTGACCGAGAGTCCGCTAGAGGAACAGCTTCTAAGGATTCTTCGAAAGCATGGACTGCCGACGCCAGTTTGCCAGCACAAGATCTTCACCGACGGACGCTTGGTGGCACGCGTCGACTTTGCCTATCCAGAACTAAAGATCGCCATCGAGGCTGACGGCTACATCTTCCATTCCGAAAAGAGCGATTGGGAGAAAGACCGAGAACGAGATGCTGAGCTGTTACAGCTGGATTGGCTTGTACTGAGAGTGACGCGGGACCAGATGGAGAATCGACCCAACGCCGTGGCTGAACGGATCCGACGTGCAAGAGAGCAACGTGAGAGGCGTCTTTGGTGAGCCAGCACTGACAATCCTGACCCACGACCCAAAGATGTCGTTAGGGGACTTGGGCGAGGACTCCTTCGACCGTTTTCTCGAGCACCGAGCGCCACTCCGATTGCGGGAGGTCGCGCAGAGCGGCGGCGGCCCCCTTGCCGTACTTGCGGGCCTCCGCGAGTGTGTCTGCGATGGCTCCCGTGGCGTGAAGGCTTCTGAGAATCTGATCCAGATCTCGGACCCCGGCCCCCAAGTCGTGCGCCAACCGTTCGTCTCTCTGAGCCGCCAGTAGGACGGGCAACGTAAACACTCCCTCGCGGAGGTCCGTCCCCGGCTCTTTGCCCGTCACCTCCGGGTCGCCGACGAGATCGAGAAGATCGTCCACCAACTGAAAAGCAATCCCAAGATTGAGCCCGTAGTCGATGAGAGCGGCCCTCCCCGCGCCTGCGACGCCGCCGGTTGAGCACCCCAGCTCGCAGGCCGCGGCAAAAAGGGAAGCCGTCTTGAGCTTTACGGTCGCGACGTATTCGGTTGGGTCTCGCTGCGCGTCCTCGAGGGACTCCGACTCGATGATCTGGCCCTCGCACACGTTGGCGATCGCGTTCGACAGAATCCCGGGCACCTCTCCGCCGGCCTCGGCTCCCAATCCGCATCCACACGCAAACAGATAGTCGCCCGCGAGCACGGCGACCTGCAGGCCCCATTTGGCGTGAACGGTCGGAACCCCGCGCCGGGTTTCGGTCTCGTCGATTACGTCGTCGTGATACAGCGTTGCAAGGTGCACGAGTTCCAGCGCGGCCGCGGCAAGGTCGGTCGCACGCGCTCCCGCAGTCCCCGCGCGCGCACTTGTCAGCACGAGGGCCGGGCGGAGCCTCTTCCCTCCGGCCTTTATGAGATGCGTGCTCGCCTCTGCCGTCAGCGGATGGCTGGACGCCCCTGCCGTGGTGGTGAGTATGTTCTCGACACGCAGCAGATCCTCGACCAGCCACTGCTCGGTAGGGCCCGCGACGAGACCCGTCATGATATGAGGATCAATCTCCAATTAGCTGGACGTAGTAGCGCCGCTTCCGCGAATCATCGAGCTCTACGAAGAGGATGCGCTGCCGGTCCCCAAGG
This sequence comes from Actinomycetota bacterium, assembly GCA_046263155.1. Lineage (GTDB taxonomy): Bacteria > Actinomycetota > CADDZG01 > CADDZG01 > WHSQ01 > DATADF01. The sequence continues at coordinate 3,574 of JBHELF010000013.1, read as the reverse complement.
ACCAGCTTTCCACCGGCGACGGCAATGCATTCCGACGCTCGACCGAAAAGCATGTGAGCGATATGGGCGGGAGCGTTCGGGCGCTCGCTTTCCTCCAGGTTCTCCGTTCGGATGCTGAGATCGTCATGGGCGTAGTACGAATCGGCCGGCGCGGCGGCCTCCATAGCTGCTTGCAGACCTTCGACGGTGGAGCGCCCCGAGGGCGCCACCAGGACGCAGCAAGTCGTATGCGGCGAGAAAACGAGGACGCTCCCCCCCGACAGACCGGCCTCCTCCACGGAGGCCGCCACGTCGTCCGTGATGTCGAGAGCATCGAGGCGACCGCCGGTCTTGATCTCGAACTCGAGGAGCTTGAGCACCGGCCCAATCATCCCCCAGCAGGCCGAGCGCTAGCAGATGAGCGGTTTACGGGTGGGCGTGTGGCCGGCCAAATTGATCCGGGGATGAGCGAAATGTCCCAATCGCCCGACTCTCGTTGCCAAACCCGGCCGATTAGTCACCTCCGAGACTAAAGTCCCAGGTCAGGCAGGACGACTTTCCTATCAGGACAGCGTTATTAGCAGTAGGAATCGGGCCTCAGAAAGGCGAAAATAGATCCATGGGCGGAGCGCTCAAAAACCTGAGCGATAAAGAGCTTGTCAAGCTATATCAGGCCGGGGATCGCGCGGCGTACGACGAGATGTACGCGCGCTACAGCCCAAAGGTCATGGGCATCTGTTCGCGCATGCTGGGACGTGCGCCGGAGGCCGAAGAGGCCGCCCAGGAAACATTCCTCAAGGCGTATCAAGCGCTGCCTCGGTTCAACGGGCAATACCAATTGGGAGCTTGGCTGACGCGTATCGCGTCGAACGTATGCCTCGACCAGATAAGGGTCCGGACACGGAGCGTCCATTCGGTAGCTCTGCCTCCCGAGGAAGTGCTCGGCACGCAGGACGGGCCGGAGGACATGCTCGCCGGAGGCGATGGGCGCGTCGACGAGACAATCGCCGAGATACAGCCGTTGCATGCACGCGCACTGCAGATGCGTGCCATCGGCGATCTCTCGCACAGGGAGATTGCGGCGCAACTTTCCATGAGCCCCGAGCAGGTCAAAGCTTTGCTGCATCGGGCGCGCGCCTCTTTCAAGCGGGCCTGGGAGAAGGCTGAGAACTTCGCCCTCGCCCCCGTCCTCTTCTTCCGTACATTTCTTCAGGGCCGCCGCGAGGGAACAGGCGCAGGCAGTTTTGCCAGCGTCGCCTCCAACATGAGCCCGATGTTGTCCGAGCGAGTTGCTGCCGGCGCGGTCTTTGTCGTCGCAGCGCTAACCGCTCTGCCGGCATCGGCACCGGCCGTAACGGCACCGCCCGACAACACGCTTTATGCCGAAGATCTGCAGTGGGAGCGAGTGCCTGAGATGGAGCTGAATTGGGTCCGCGTGGAAGGCCCCGCGGCCGCGCAGTCGGCCGAATCGCCTGCCGCCGCGGACGAGCCCTCTGATGACGGACTGCTCGAGCCAGTCTTCGCCCTCGGAAATCACGCAGGAGGCTCGCTCGGCAATGGAGACGAGGACGATTCGGGAACTTCGGGCACCGGCAAGGACCTCGGCGGTCGAGCTTCAGCGGCCTCCAAAACCGCGCTGGCCCAAGTACGCGCGCTAGTCAAAAAGGTCGGCTCACTGATCGACCCGCTCAACTAACTCAACCCGCTTCGCGATCGCTAAACGGCACCTTCGGGTGCCGTTCTTGGTATATGGAAGAGATGGAACCGCCTTCCAGCGCGTACCCGCCCGTTCCGGAGCCCCCTCCGTCGTTCCTCGACACGGACGATTTTTCGATCCTGTGCGAGATCGAGCCGCCGAGGCGCCCGGACATAGAACACGTCCGGGAGCAGATCGAGGTCTTGCGTCCCGTGACGGACGCCTTCCTGATTCCGGACAACCACCTGGGCCGGGCAACCGTCTCGAGCGTCTCCGTCGCGCATGAGGTTGCGTATCTTGGCGGGCGGTCTATCGCGTGCATCAATGCCCGGGATCGCAACCTGCTGGGATTTCGCCGGGATCTCTTGACCGCCGCGGCCTACGGGGTCGACCACTTCCTCTTCGTCTACGGAGACCCCCCCAACGAGGGACGGCGCACAGAGGACCTCACCGTGAGGGGCATGATCGACGAGGTCCATTCGTTCGGGACCGGCCCCCTCTTTGCCGGCTACCCCGACTTCCGGATCGGGACCGTGAGCAAGCCGGGGCGACCGCTGGCGTGGAGAAACAGGGCCGACTTCGTCTTCGTGCAGATCAGCTTCTCCCTCGATCGGCTTTTCCGCTGGGCCGAGTCACTCGATTTCGCCGGCCGGCTTTACGCAGGCGTGATCGTGCTCGCGAGCTCGCGTATGGCTCGACGGATAAACGCGAGCCTCCCGGACATCCGAATTCCCGAGAGCGTGATCGAGCGACTCGACGAAGGCCCCGAGGTCGGCGTGGACATCGCCTATGAGCAGATGGAGGCCATTCGGGAGTCGGGCATCTTCCACGGTGTGCACCTGGTGCCCGTGAGCCTCTATAAGGAGATCGCTCGCCGCCTGGGCTCCGAAGATCGCTAGCCGGGCGGGTCCGAAAGACGGAGTTAGGCGGAGCGGCGGGCGCGGGCCCGGCGGCGCTTGAGGGAGGCCCTCTCCTTATCCGTCAGGCCTCCCCAGATGCCGTATTTCTGATTGGTCTCGATGGCGAACTCGAGGCAGGCCTCCTTGACCGGGCACCGCTGGCAGATCGACTTTGCCTCGGCCTCGCGAGTCTGCTTCTCGAGCTCGGTTTCGGGCGCGTCGGGGCCGAAGAAGAGGTCAACTTCATAGTCGCGGCAAAGCGCTTCCTCTTGCCAATCAAGCTGATCGGCGTCGAGGAAAGGAGCGCCGGTCTCTTCCTCCCTCAGCATCCGAAAATCCCCCTCGCGTTTCTCTGCCTTATAGCCAGGGCATCAACCTGATAAACGCTCCAGGCCCCGTCCCTATTCCGCTTGGTCCGCTTGGGTGCGGTCTCTGACCTGCCCATTCGCGATTCGAGACGCCCTTTTCTCGCGCTCTCGGACGCCCTTTCGGTACGCTTTCCTGGGTGCGGGCCGGCCATGCTCCTTAGGACGCAAGCGCCGGCCCTCGGGTTGCACGGAGCGGGAAAAGAACTAGTCCTTTCAGCAGGGGCTTCCGCACGCTCGGGTCCTTTTGAGGCAGTGGCAACCATGCCGTCGGGTCATGGAGTGGGTTTTTCGTACCGTCGATCCCTTTTGACATGGGAGCACGGTCGATACTCGTTGGGTTGGCACTGGTCATCCTGGCCCAGGCGGCACCGGCAGGCGCCGAGGTTGGGGGGGGCCTCAACCTCGAGTCGCGGATCGGTGCGGTCGGCCGGACGGCTCGGTCGCTGACCGCGACGGGTCCGGCCGTGCCCCATCGTCACTCCCGCCGGCAACAGCATCCGGCCATCCATCACCCGGCCGACCTCCCAATGGGGGCCGAGCAGCCCGAGGAGGGGAGCGCGTTCGGCAGACGCAACCTCGGACGCACCCGGGCACCGGGCGCAGGGATCACTAACTCCGGCGGCACAATCGGC
>JBHELF010000012.1:0-63024 GCA_046263155.1 Actinomycetota bacterium | reverse complement strand
GACCTAAATCGATCGATCCTAAGTTTTCGGGACAGTGTGGACTTCCCCAAGGTTGGCGTGATTGCCGGCGCTCTTCAAGGGCCCTTCGTCCAGCTCGAACACGTCGAGGAGTCGTTTTCCGGAGGAGCTGATCACATCTCTCGCTGGATTGTGTGCGGCGCTGACGACCCTTCCGTACGACCAATCTGCCAAGCCTTGTGGCCTGAGAGGTTGGTGGTCGCTGCTACCGAGGATCACTTCGGACAGGTCGCGACTCATACCCCGCATGACACTCACTTCTGCGCAGGCTGCTTCACGATGGTTGAATCGATCGGCGACGAACCGGCGGCAACCATTGGCCCGACCTCTGTGATGACGGGAATTGTGGCCGCGGCCACGCTGGCCAAACTCGCCCTCGGCCGGCCCGTGGCGGCCCGAACCGATATCTTGACGATGCGTCTTGATTCCTATCTTGCTCTTTCGGAAGTGAGCCCAGCTCCAAATCCGGCCTGTGCTGTATGTGACGGTCGACGAAACGCGTCCTGACAGGACCTCCGCCGGCCAGATCGGCAGATCCACAGCCGTCGAGATGTCGTGGTGCATCGGATTCACAGTCCCGTGGGCTGTCAGAAACCACGGTCGGGGCGGCTTCACTAGTTAGAACGACGTTATAATCATTGAATGCGAAAGAGACTTACACGAATCGGGAACTCGTGGGGTGTGATCCTTCCTAAAGAAGTGCTCGATCTTCTCGACATCGACGACGAGGTCGAACTCGAGGTCGTCGGTAACACCTTGATGCTCGCGCCCTCCGATATCGAGCCCAGCGAAATCGAGGCCAGCTTGGCCTACCTTGCTTCGAAAAGGGAGCGGGCGGCCGTCTATCAACGACTTGCCGAATAAGTTCCTCAGCAAGCGCCTGCTCGTTGCAATTCATCGGGACCTGATCGCTAGGTTTGGAGGCGATCCAGGCATTCGTGACGAGGGATTGCTTGACTCCGCCCTTGCTCAGCCGCTGGCGACATATGGCGGGGAACTTCTGCACCCAACTCTCTTCGAACAAGCCGCGGCCTATCTATTTCATCTCGCGCAAAACCATCCCTTCGTCGACGGAAACAAGCGGATCGCTTTCGCCGCGGCCGATGTGTTTCTAAGAATCAACGGTTGGAAGCTCACTGCCACCGACGAGGACAGCTACGAGATATCTATGAGAGCTGCGTCGGGTAAAGCATCAAAGAGCGAGCTCGCCGGCTTCATCGAGGCCAACAGCAGCGAACTGTGACCGGATTACCTTCGACCAGTGAGGTTCGTGTGAAGGAACTGAAGAGCGCGTGAGTCGCCGAAGAACGAGCTGTGATGGACCGCATCGGTAGGTGCGTAAAGGAGCCTGTTCTGGATCGGAAATCCTCCGGCGGCGCCATCTATTTCGAAGCAACCCTTCGTCGGAACGACGAGATCGTTCTCGACGCCACTTCCGAAGACCTTGTCGAGGAGCTGGTCGCGTGCCCATAGCGCGAAGTCCTTCATCCCAGGCGGTTCGAAGTTCGTAGCGATCGCGGAGTGAGTGGTCGACGTGTGGCCCGCGGCATTCAGTTCTTTGAGGTAGGCGCCATTGGGATCCATCGACTGAAGCCCATCAAGCCTGCTGTGGATGCCGACCGCGACCTCCTTGGCCAGCGTGACGACCGCGTCCAGGATTGTAGTGAAAACGTTGTCTGGCATGAAGTTGAGAAAGTTGGTGTAGCTGTTAATGAACTCTTTCAAGTGGTCACTATCAGCCAGAGCCGTGCCTCCGTTCGGAGTTGCCACGAACACGATGTTGCTGACGTTGACTCTCGAACCAGATCGCGGACGTTGTGATAGCTCGCGAGCCACCAAGCCGCCTCGTGAGTGACACACGATGTCGAGGTCGAGTTCGATCCCCCGCGGCAGGAGATCCATGAAGTTGTCGATATTCGCTGCCGGCGAAAGTGTCAGCGTTGGGTGGTCGAATCCGATCACGCGGTTCCCATAGCGCTCGCGAAACGTTTCAAGCTCCCGATCCGGTAGCGCGTGGAAGCCGGTATGGAGCTGGCTGTTCGTCCCGTGGATAAGCAACAAGGTCGGCCCGGCGGCGAGCTCTCTCCATTTCGACTCATCAACCGCTGCAGCCGTCGGATCCTTGATTGTTGTCGACGAGAGTTCTCGGAGTCGATGCTTACGAGCGTCGACCTCCCAGCGGGATACGAGACCTTCTCCGACCTCCGCCGCGACTCGGAAGGCCAGAACCTTGACGATCTTCTTGACAATCTTTCCGACAATGCCGCGTTCCGCACGCTCGGATTCTGGTGCGGGGGGAACAGGGAGGTCGATCGTATAGGTGAGCTCTCCGCCACCACGATCAACGATCGCGCCGGTGGCGGCTTCGTCCGGAAACTCCAACGTCACGAGGTCACCCTGCTCAGTGACGAGGAGCTGCCCCCATCCCTCGGCAGGAGCCGGCGTGATGAGCTTGGCGCTTGTCGTCTCCCCTCTCGTCCCGGCGTCTTCGTCGACGACGGGCGCAACGCTTTCAACCTCGGTGAGCACGACGGGGGCATGCTGTTCTTGAAAACCCCGCTGCGCAAGTGCCTCGTCCAGCCGAGTGGACGCGCTCTCAGCGCGAACGGCGTCAGCACCGGCATCCACCAGCTCGACGCGACCACGCAAACCCTGAGTACTGAGCTTGACTGCTCCAACCCGTACCGGATTGCCGCCGGGATCTAGCTTCTCGCTCGTCATGGAACCGCTTCCTTCTGCAGCCGAAGAGTCGGATGGCCGAAAAACTGATAGGCCATGAACGCAGACGTCGTGGTCGCTTCCGAGAAGCGTCCCCTGATGTCCCACATGACGGCGGCCGGGGCCTCGCCCGCATTTAGAACGCGCTTGTAGAACTCGACAGAAATCTCGGCCGCGAGGGTGTCGCTGATCGACCATAGAGGCGCGACGACACCGCTGGCCCCCTTCACAAGGAAGGCGTGCGCCATTCCCGAGTAGTTGCCGAGAACTTCGTCACTCGTTCCGACTTGGCATGCGTTGAGGAACACAAAGGGTGTCCCCTGGATACGAGTTCCCTTGATGAGATCGGGAGTGATGACCCTCTTGTCAATCATGATCAACCCGTTCTGATAACCCTGGTGGTTGAACTTTCCGTGAATCGCGAAATGAACGATGTCGTTTGGAGGTTCGGACTCCAGCGCCGAGTAGACGGCCGGCTTGAGGGCGTCGACCGGCACCGCGCCGAACTCTTGAGCGAGCGTTGTAGCTTCTGACTCCGCGCCTTCCAAACGCGGAAACTCGGGATTGTCGTATACGCCGCTGATGACACACAACCTGGAGACGGACAGCCGGTCCGATGGCTGTGCGGGCGGAGGAGGCTTGTCCAGAGGCCACCGTCCGAGGACGACCTGTGCACCCAGAAACGGGGGCCGCGAGGGCTCGATCAGATCGCTCATGTAAGCGAGTTCCCACGGAACGTATGGCTCGGCAGTCTGCAACAGAACATTCAGGGGCCTGGCGCCGACCTGTGCCTGCAGCTCCGGCAAAACTCTCCACAATGTGTCGGGCAATTCGCGTGCGATGTCAGCACCCCGACCGCATAGGAGCCGGAAGACCTCGTCCGAGTTCTCGACCGCCTTCACCTGCTCAATCTGACGCTCAGCAAAACCGAGTGCCTCTTCGCCGAGGTCGATTTCTTCCGGCGCGTCTGGCAGTTCGACCGTGTGCGGAGACGTCATGGTTAGCTGGTACCCCCCGACCCCGCCCCCCTTAGGTCTCGAAATTGTGATGGTGAGATCGGGTTTCTCCGAACTCGTTCTTAGCGGTAGCGACATCGGCCTGTCGGGGGCCTCTGGGCGCGCGGGTGTCGCGCTCGAAGAGGCAACGGTGACGTATCGAGACGCGTACCCGATCACTTCACCGTCCAGCGCGTAAGTCACGTCGATCGAACGCACGTGCACGTCCTCAGAGATCGGGTCCGGGGTGAGGTGCAAAACGATCTTGGGGAATGGATCATCGTGCGAGGTCGTAAGGGTGGTCCGCCATGACTCACCGTCTCGGAGCTGGAAGCCGGGAGCGATTACTTGAAGCTCGAGAGTCGTTCCTTCGGTTGGAATCTCGAAGGCCGCGGCAGCGACACCCGGGGACGCGACGTCGGCGAGGCCCACCTCCAGCTCGAATTCCTCGGCTACAACGGCACGCCCGGGCGCCTTGATATCGCCGAAGACTTCGCGCGTCGACGGGGCGGGTACTGCGTGTTCTGCGGTCTCAGCACCCGCGCCCGCGTCCGGGGGGGCCGCCATCGGGGGAGCGCTTTCGGCGGTCACAGCATCCGCGCCCGCATCCGGGGGGGACGGCATCGGTGGGGGCGCCATCGGGGGAATCGGGATCGGGGCGCTTTTGGCGTCGGCACGTATGCGGCCGCGTATTCTTGGACGCCGGCCGGACGACTGGCGCCTCTCGTGCCTGGCCTGCGGAGCCTCGTCACTCCAGTCTGGCTCCAGGTGGACTGCGTCGTGCGTTTCCATTCCGGGACCGCCCTCGGAGACCGCCGAGGAAATTGACTCGCCCGGGAAATCACGAATGACCCACACCGCCGACTCGTCGTCCACCATGAACTGCTGGGAGTCGCGCGTCCCCGGCGATGTGGAAGCGACGACGCCTACCCCCTCGTCATCCTCCGCCGGCTCGAGAGTGAAAGACCACGACTGATCGGCTTCGATCGCAATGACTTCCTGGCTGTGCTCGGCACGGGGTCCGGCGGGACCCATCAGGACGGGCACGACGTAGACAGGGACGGTGCCGCGATTAGAAACCCGAACGGTCACTGAGAACTTACCGCGTCGCCGATCGGCCGACACGGTAAGTTGCAAATCATCCGCCAACGACACGCTCATGTCCTCGTCCCCAGGCTGTCGTTCCCGGCCGACGGTACACCTCGAAACCAAGCCAAGCTATGGAACTTCGCTAGACGGTGAGGCGGGAATAAAATGAATGGCCCGAGCCTCTTAATGGTTGGATTCTCTGGGCTCAACTAGGAAGGTGACGTGGTGAAGCGGTTGGTCGCGGTGATGATGATTGCCCTGTCCGGGATCGCTCTGAATGCTTCGCCCTGTTGGGCCTGCAGCTGCGCTCCCATGACGAAGGAAGAACAGGCGGACAACGCCGACGTCGTCATCTTCGCTAAGGTCCGGGAGATCATCGCTCCGGCAGACGACGGCACTAGCGGCGACGACAACGTAAGAGTGAAGGTTCGCGTTCGGACCGTGTACAAGGGCAAGAACATCACCCGCTTCCAGACGGTCCGGACCAACGAATCGGAAGCGGCCTGCGGCATTGAGAACTTCAAGGTTGGCGAGCGCTACACGATCTTTGCCTAGAGGACGGATGGGAAACTCTTCACCAGTCTGTGCTCCGGTACCAAGAAGGGCGACATCAATCCCGAGAACTACGGGTTACCACCGGGTCATCCGCCCGACGACTAAACGATGAGCTCCAGCACCGACGTGTCCGTCCGCAAGATCAATGAGTTGCATCCCGGCTGGGACATCGAAATCGAGCCACCGCCCGCCGGCCCACGCACCGGCTCGATTCGTCAGCCCGGCGGATCCGGACTCATCCGCTACGCGTGGAACGCAGACGATCAGGGTCCGTATCTCGAGTTCTATTCGTTCCATCGAATATGGGGTGACGACCATCGGCGCATCTACGAGTCGGGAGAGGTCATGGGTCTCGACGTTCTCGAGACCACGGTTCCGCTTACGGGTGACCCCGATGAAGACAAGAAACTGACCGAAGCCCAGAACGAGGGCAACCGCAAGCTGCTCGCGGAGCTTGAAGAGGCCGGTCTGCTGTCAGACGGGCCGGTGCCGATGTCGTTCACGGTGAATGCCGCCCTCGCAACCGGCCTCGTCGACCCCGACAAGGACGCCCCCTCCTAAGCGTCGATCTCCATGAAAGTTGTCGGCCGGAGCACGCGAGTCACAGGCCGACGGGATAAGAGGATTCGAAGAACCACATTTCCTTGATCTGCTGATCGCTGATCCGATAGATCGCGAATTGGAGCCATTCGATCGGCTCGCCTTCTTTTTGAGCTGTCAAACGCAGAACCGCAGCGGCATGTCGATCACCCGCCAGCGTGTCCAGGACTTCGTATTTGAACCCCTGTCCCGATAGCCGTCTCTTTTCCTCGTAAAACTGGAGAAATTCGTCGAATCCCCGATAGGTGCCGCGAAGTTCGGCCGGCTCTTCGATATGGAGAGATGAATCAGATGGGAAAAGAGTGCGAGCCGAGTCCATATCCTCTTGCTCGAAGGCCTGAAACCAGCGTTCGAGTACATGCAAATTTCGATCGTTCAAGAAGCGGCCGTCCCTTGTCTGCACCCTGAGGCTGGTCTCTTAGATACCACTGGTGCACCCCGCGGCCTGGGCGCAGGATCGCCGAGCGTTTCGGTGAACAGCTTGGCGATGACAATTCGTAGCCGGCTTATGCCTGCGCTGCTGATCGTCTGCGCTGTGGTCTCGATCGCGGACCCGGATCCGCAATCGGCTGTCCGCGGCAGGCGCTCGGGCCACGCCTTTTCCTTTTTGGATCTCGGGCGTTCCGATGCTGCGGTCCTTCAGGAGGCCGCCGGCGCGACGAAACCTCGCCCCGCCGTAGCGCATCGCGCCGGAGGCAAGCCGGTGGGCGACCGAAGCCGAAAGCCGCCGACAGTCCGGCTCTACCGCACGGGCTATCGCGCCGCCGAACCCACGCTTGCGATAACGAAAAAAGGGTGGCTCTTCTACGAGGTCGTGCCCCCGACGGGTCCCCGCGGGGCGGGAAAGCCCGAGGTTCTGAGATCCAAAGACGGCGGAGCCAGCTGGGAGGAGGTCTCCCCCGAACAAGGAGGGCTAGAGCCGCACCAGAACACGCTCGATCCCTTCATCTACGCGGATCCGTGGACATCCAGGATCTTCACTGTCGACCTCGCCTATCCGTGTTCGATCACTTCCTTCTCGGACGACGGCGGCGAATCTTGGACGACCACGTTCGCTCCTTGCGGAGAATCGGACCACCAGAACATCTTTGCGGGGCCGCCGGTGCACAGCACCCCCGTTGACTATCCGAACCTCGTCTATTACTGCGCGATCCAAGCCGGGGTGACGGCGATGTGGTCGGCCGCCACGCAATGCGTCAAGTCCCTGGACGGCGGCATCACCTACGTCCCGACGGGCTCGCCCCCCTATACCGACCAGCCCCAGGAAGGCCGCGGCGAGTTGGGAATCGCCGGGCATTGCGGAGGCGGGACGGGCCATGGCGTCGTGGACGCCGAAGGCGTCGTCTACCTCCCGCGCGGCTGGTGTGGCCAGCCGTACCTCGCCATAAGTGCCGACGAGGGCATGACCTGGCGGCGCGCCCAGGTGTCCGATAAGGGCATGAGGACCTTCATGGACATCTACCCCGACCACGAAGCGGGCGTCGCCGTCGACCGCGACGGCACGATCTATTACACGTGGGTCGCCCAGGACGGCTTGCCCTACCTGGCGATCTCCGAAGATGGAGGCGAGAGCTTCGGCTCCCCTCTCATGGTCGGCGCTCCCGGTGTGAGGGACGCGAGCCTTCCGAGCATCGATGTGGACATCGATAACCCGGGCAAGGTCGCGCTGCTCTATATGGGCACGCGCGACGGGTCAGCGTGGAACGGATACATCACCGCTACCTCGAATGTGCTGGCAAAGCGACCGCTCTTCTACAGCGTGACAGCCAAGCCACTTGCCGAGCCTCTTATGCGAGGCCAGTGCCCGCCGATCTCCTGCGGGCCCCAATACGACTTCCTGGATGTCGTGTTCGGACCCGACGGCGCGATCTGGGGAACCTTCGTCGACGGCTGTCCCCTGGGCAAATGCGACCAGGACCAGACAGTGAGCGGACGCCCTGCAGGCGAAGGCGTGCTCGCGAAATTGGTCGGGATCTAGACCCGGACATTCCTATGGGGCGGCTCAAGGCCCCCAACGACAATGGTTCCTTCGCCGCCTGCGACCGCAGAGAGCGGAACAATCTCGCGGCCAAACGGCCACAGCGCGGTGGCAGCGAGTTTCGTTTGCGCGACCGCGAATGGGATTCCGATAATCGTTAGGGCAAGGATGATCGCTGAGGTCAAGTGGACCAGCGCGAGCCACCAACCGGCCAGCAGCAGCCACAGCAGATTTCCGAGCACGGATCCAGCTCCGGCCGATTCCTTTTTCACGAGGGTGCGTCCGAAGGGCCACAAACTGAACGAAGCAAGCTTGATCGCCTGGACCCCGAACGGAATAGTGATGATCAAAAGAAACATGGCGAGCGCCGCGGCTGCGTAAGCCAGCGCAAGCCAGAGGCCTGCAAACAGAAGCCAGATCACGTTTCCGATAGTTCTCACGAAGGCCGCTTCCTGGGCGATCTACCCAACGGGTTCACTCTAGTTGGGGTCGGGACTTGCACATCGTGAGGTGTCGGACCTGTCACCAAGGCGACCAAACAGCATCTAGACATGCGCAAGCCCCCTAGCTAGCATCATCAAAACACCGGCAGCAATCCTGCGCGGGTCGGGTTAGGCCCCCCGCGAAGGACATGGGGGGCGCAATGTTTTCTCGGATCAAGGCAATTTTCGTCGTAAGCGCGCTCGTTGTTGGGATCGCAGTAGCCATCCCTACCGCAGCAGGCCGAGAGCGCAAACCTCTCCGCGGTTCTTTCGACGCCGTCGCGGAGCCGACCGCCAGCTACTACCTGAGCAGCAACTGCCTCGACACGGCTCACTCGACTGCCGAGGACGTGGAGGTACCCCAGGCCGGGATGCTTACCGTCACCATGACGGAGTTCACGGGCGACTGGGATGTTTGGTTGAACGTTGGCGCTAAGAGCTTCGTGGCGGGTGCCTACTCCGCGCAGGGTCCCCTCGAGGATGGCAAAGAACGATTCCAGCACTACATCAACAAGCCAGGCACCGTCACCATCGTCGCCTGCAACTACACCGGCGGCCCCACGGCCCATGTCGACTATGTCGTTCGCTTCGGCCCGCGCAGCGATTTCGTGGCGCCTCTGGAGATCCCACTGCGGGAACGGCTGCCCGTGAATTTCGTCTTCGTTGGATTCGAACCGTCCCATGTCAAGAAAGAATTTGTGAAGGAGCTTCCCAAGATCTACCGGCCAGTCGTGAGAACGCAGGCTTACTCCCGGACGGAGCGGAAATTGCTGGGGATCGAGCACCTCTTCGATTACAACCTGGTCTTCACCGACGATGAATACGAAGACCGGCTGTTTGGCTGGATGAAGCGAAGCGCCACCGAGGCCCCGATCACGAGGTGGCAAACCAACTACAACAACCAACAGACGAATCGCATCGATATCGACGGCAACTACCTGATACGCGCGGACGCCATGGAACGTTGGCTGGCTGCGAATCCGCCGGCCGGAGTCGATACGACTCAGTACACCGCATTCTTTGTCAACTGGTATGACCGCAAGGATTTCCGGTTTCACCTCTTTCACAAGCCCGGTGAACCCGACGCCGACATGGGTTTCGACTTCGCAATTTATGACGACTCCTACACCATCGCGTGGGGAGGAACGCCTCCGACCGATGCCGAGACGCCGATGGAAGATGTGCGTCGCGTGTGGTTCTACGACATGTCGGCCGGACCCGATTGGAGGACGGGCAATTGGCGTGTCGACGACGCGTCAAGGGGACGCACGATCCCACCCGTGTGGGAGTACGACGAAGAAGGAGCGCGCCGCCCTGACCTGCTCGGGACGGATCTCGGCCTGCTCGCTCGCTATGTCGCGATCGATTTGCTGTTTACGCCCTCTCCGATTTATCCACCGAGCATCACTCCCCCGGCCCAACCCACCCGCATCAATCTCGACATCAATACCTATGAGGGAAACCCCGCAGTAGACGCGTCGGAGACGCTGGTCAAAGACGAAGTCATCCTGACCGAGCTGAGAGACCTGGTGCCGACGTCTAAGTGGGACCTAGATACGCAAGACCTCGACTACTACGAGCCGCGCCAACAGGCTTGTTTCCAGCATTACGTAACAATCCTGCTGGCCGGCGGCCAGGGAGCTTGGCCTGCCTATGCTTCGCCGTCCTGCTACCCGGATCGGGGTTACGCCGCCTGGTCCAACCTCTTTCTGTACAACGCGCTACGCCTGGACGAGACGCGCGATACCTCCGCGGCCGACTACGAGGCTATGGGCTATCTCTATTCCGTACCCGGATACCACCCGATGCCCTGGAGCGGGCTGGCCGACAACAATCAAGCCACGGGTCTGCAAAGCATGATCTATACGGCAACCGTCGACGAGTGGCGGTTGCGGGGCTACGGCCCCACGGACACCATCATTCATGAGTACGGTCATCACTTCGGTCTTCCACATCCTCATGACGGCTATGACTACGAACGGGCGCGACACATCGGCCCCTACGGACAGATGTATTTCGTGTGGGCAGGCGACGAGACCAACGACGTTATGAGTTATCTGAATGTCAACAACGATTTCGGTCAGTTCAATCGCGACAGCATGGATCGCTGGCTCACCGCGACCTATCTGGCCCAGGCGCGAACGATCGCGCGCAAGATCGGTGATCCCGGCGTCTCGCACCGAGTCGAGAGCCACCTTCAGGCGGCAATAGATGCCTTCGCCGCCCACGAATACGAGCAAGCATTGACGCACGCGCGAGCCGGTTACGAGCGGGCTCTCGCCGCCGCGAGGAAGGCGGGCATCAAGATCGAGGGAAGCCAGGAGGCTTTGCAAGTACGTGACTCCGTGTTGCCGGCTGCCTTGAACAGCCCAGTCAGACAGTCAGCCTGGATCGACTTCATGGGCCCGCACCGGCTGGGATGGTCCGCGTGGAACCGGCAGCACGACTAGCTGCCGGGAGCATCAATCTCGACCGAGTCCACTAGGGACCAACCGCAGGCGGAATCCACCCGGTGCTCTCCTCGGCCTCGCCTCGAAACCGCTGCGCAAGTAAGCGATAGGCGGCAGCCTCATCGAGAGCTATTGCAATGATCGCCTCGCCGGCCGGGCCCACTGCCGACGCCGAGTACGTGTCCAACTTCTTCGAGCCCGCCAAATAGCGCTCGTGATCGGACCGGCCAAGGCTCCACCCGGCCGGCAACGCGCTCGTCGCCTCCTCCGTCGCCGCATCCAGCTCTGATTCAGTCACGGATGACCTCCATGGACAAATGGGTCAATCGCCTACAAAACGGCTGTCTAGTTTCGCTCCAGCCGTCAATTACGACTACTCGCCAGCCGAAGGGAAAGATCAGGGCGGGCTATTGGGGAACCCAAGCGGTTCCTTGAACCGTCTCATTGACAAACGATTGAGGGGTCCGCGTTGAAGAGATCCGTGCTGATGCTCTTGGGCTTGGTCATCGCCGCCGTGGCGCTCCCGCTCGCGGCCTCAGCACAGCAGCTGTGCTTCGGCGAAGAGCCCACCATCGTCGGGACCCGCGAGCGAGACATCCTCGAAGGCACGCCCGGCCGCGATGTGATCTTTGCTTTGAAGGGTGACGACGAGATACATGCAGGTGGCGGCGACGACCTAATTTGCGGTGAATGGGGGGAAGACGAGATCCACGCGGGGCCGGGTGAGGACCGGGTCGAGGGCGGCGACGGTCCCGACCGCATACACGGCGGCGACGGGAACGACGACCTCGATGGTGCCTGGGGAGGCGACCGATTGGACGGAGGCTCTGGGGACGACCGGCTAGACGGCGGTGCCGTGGACCATCAGACCTTCACCGACCGGGCTACCTACAAGTTCTCGCCTTCACCGGTTGTCGCAGATCTGTCGCGATCGTTCGTGACTGGTGACGGGACCGACGAACTCGTCAACGTGGAAGGCGTGATCGGTACCCAGGGCGTAGATGAGCTGCAAGGCGATGGCAATGCAAACGACCTCGTGGGCGGCCTGGGAAACGATGTAATCGACGGCAGAGGCGGAGACGACAAGCTCTTCGGCGGCAAGCGCAAGTCGCGCGGAGGTACCCGTGATGGTGAGGACAGCCTTTCGGGAGGCGCGGGCAACGACGAGCTAACGGGTGGCTATGGAGCAGACGAGATGGATGGCGATGCGGGCAATGACCTCCTCGTCAGTGCAGGGCGCCGCGCCAGCAACCCGTCTCTGGAGTCCGGTGGCGAGCTAAGGGGCGGCGAGGGCAACGACACGCTCACCTCCGGGTCCGGCAATGACAGCCTCGACGGCGGCGATGGCGAAGATCTGGTTTCGTATCGAGATGCCAACGCCGCGGTGATCGTCGATCTAAGTGCGCAAACCGCCGAGGGCCACGGAATGGACGCGCTCACTTCGATCGAGGGCGCGATCGGAACTCCATTTCCTGATTCTTTGCTCGGAACAGATGGACCAAATGAGCTTCACGGGGTTGCAGGGCCGGACGTGGTCCGCGGGTTCGCAGGTGACGACTACTTGAGTGGTTTCAATACGATCGCCGGCCAGCTAACGCTCGAGGGAGGCGACGGGAACGACGAGTTGCAGATAACCGGTGGCTGCTTCGGGCCGTGCGGACCCGAGCACAAGGGAATGGGAGTACTGACCGGCGGTGCCGGGGAGGACATCTTGGGGGGATTCCCGGCCGGATACACGCTTGACGGAGGGGTGGGATCCGATACCGCGGCCTACAGCTTCAGATACGGCGTCGAAGACCATTACGTTGGCACACGCGTCGATCTCGCCGCGGGACAGGCGTGGGTCAATGAGGAGCGCTGCCCTGAGGGCCAGGGCTGTTTTATCGACACGCTGATCTCGATCGAGAACGCGCAAGGCGGCTTCGGTGACGACCTCTTGATCGGCAACGAGGACGCCAACGTCCTTAGTGGGCTCGACAACCAGGACGTCATCCAAGGCGCGGGCGGTGACGACATGATCTTTGGCGGGGAAGGAAACGATCATCTAGACGGCGGGGATGGCGACGACTCGGTCGACGGCGGACCGGGACAAGACACGTGTGTCTCGGCCGAGAGCGCGACTAGCTGCTAGACGCCAGGCAGCTCTGCCGGAGTCTTGTCCCACTCGATCACTATGTTGTTTGAATCCAGCGGGTCAACCTTGATGGGCAGGCGCGCACCGATCTGCAGTCGTCCCATGTAGTGAAGCGGCACATACTCCTTGTGCACGAGGGCGTATAGCGGGACGCCGTCCTGAATGACGGTCAAGGTCAATTTCAGAAGTGGCTGATCGTTCATCTCGGTTCCCGTGCGGCCAACAGCGGTGAGCTCCGCGACGGCGGGCACTCCACTTTGGAGGATCCGGTCGGCGGCCGCGCTCTTGGCCGCCATTGCTCGGGCCCACAGCAGCAGGACCAGCCCGGTGACGCCCAGAGGTGCAGCTGCGACCCACACTCCAGCGAAGGCAAAGGTTCCCGCCAGAGCTAGCTCCAGCATCCCGACCCACAGCAGAGTCTTGGGCACTCCGGCGAGGGCGGGCCGGCCTCGGCGCGGCTGAGGATCAAAGCTCGGCGGACGCCCGCCGCGTCCCCATAGATACAGCAGTAGCGCGGCAACGAACCCAAACGTCGTGATGAAGATCATCACAAACAGCGGAATGGGAAACGTCCACCCGCGCAGACGGTCGAACTCCTCGAGACATCCGCTGCCCGAGCATTCCCAATTGGGGCCATCGAAGGCAAAGCGCAGCGAGATCAGCATTCCGACGAACAGGAGCGGTGTGAGCACCACGCCGACGTACTCGGCGACGACGCTCGAGGTCTTGCGCATCGGTGGCAGAAGCGGCCTCATCGGGGGGCTGGTCTCCATGGAGCTAACCCTAGGTCCGACCGCGTCGGGATGCTAGATAGGGAGGCTAGTCCGTCACCTCGACGGGTTGGGTCAGCCGTTGTGAGTAGCCGGGGATCTCCAACGCCGCCAAGTAGTCGCCGGGCGGTAAGGGGTCGCCGAACTTGTCTCGCGCCACGAACGTCGGCCCGGTGCGGCGGTCGATGAACCCTTCCTCGTATATGAAGGGGCCGGCACAGTCCACAATTACCTGCTGCCACAGCTCGGCATCGGGATCATTTGCCGGGATCAAACCGGACCGAGTCGAGGCGATCAGACAGCGAGGATCGGTGATCGCCTCGCCGGAGTCGTTGCGGATGTCGACAAAGGATCCGATCTCGCGGCCACTGCGCACGCGCGCCTGTTCCACCTCCAGAGTGATGGTCAGTCCGTCAAAACGACGGGCCTCGGCCTCGGACTCTGAAGGAATGGCGGTCGCAGTGGGCGAGGGGCTCGACCGCCCCTGATCGACGGTGCCGTCACAGGCAGTCAGAGCAAATGAGGCGCACAGCAGGAATCTCACAAGCATGCCTGTAGGACGAGTCTGGTCGGAGGTTTGTTCCTCGCCCGCCGCACACGGAGACATTCGTCCCCCGCAACGCTTTGCCTTTCTGAACGTTGAGGTCTATTGAAGGCGGGCAAAGGCAGGCTACGGAAAGGGAGAACGAGGTGACTAGGCGGCTCCGGCTGGGCGTCTTATCCCTCTTGACCGCATTGTTGGCGACGGCGGGATTCGCGCCCGACGTCGTACGGGCAGACGAGCAGACACGATTCGATGACGACGACTCGGAGGGCCCACTCGATGTCGCGGCTGTGCGACTGCGTCATCGGGTCTTCTTCCAGGTCAGTAGCCATTCCAAGACCAGGCGCCGGGTTACTGAGATCAAGCTCAGACTTGCGACCTACGAGAAGTGGGACAGCGAGCTCCTAACGGGCCGTAAGAACTTCATCGCCTTCGAGTTCAACTTCGACGACGACGCCATCCGCGAGCGTTGCATCGTCATCACCCACGGCGAGTTTGAGCCGCGGGTAGAGCTCCACCGGAGGTGTTGGACGACGAAGCAGGAATTCGTGCGCGTGCTATCGGGCCACCGACCGAATGGCCACAGCATCGTCGTGGCCATCGATCGCCACCGGCTCAAGCGCGGTCTGCGTGAATTCACGTGGCGCGCGGTGACGAGCTACGAGGACCCGGAAGCAGATCGGGACGATCCATGCTGGGCGGGCACTTTTCCATCCCCGGGCCCTTACGGTGTGTGCGAAGACCTGACCAAGGCGCGGCACCACAGGTTCCGGTAGGGCTACCGCGAGGAGCAGTCCTAGGCCAGGATCGAGCGCAGCTGGTCGAGGCTGATGTTCGAACCGGACGCGATCAAAGCGATCTTCTTTCCGGCGAGTCGATCCTTGATCTTCTTGGCGCCTGCAAGCGCCGCCGCCCCCGAGAGCTCGACCAGATTTCGCGTCGCCTCGAGCATGTCGCGCACCGCGACACGCAAGTCTTCTTCGGACACCAAGAGGAAATCGTCGAGTTGCTCCCAAAGAATTCTTTGCGGCAACTCAAAGGCGGCACGTGTGGCCAGGCCCTCCGCGCTCGTCTTCATCTCGTCGGTCACGAGCCGGCGCTGCCGCCACGAGTGGAATGCCGCGGGTGCGGCCGCCGCTTGGACGCCGATCACCTGAAGGCTCGGTTTCATGGACTTGCCGGCAATGCACGCGCCCGAGGCTCCGCTGCCTCCACCGATGGGCACGACTACCAGGTCGACGTCGGGCTGCTCTTCGAGGATCTCGATGGTGTAGGTAGCAACGCCTTCGATCAGATGTGGCTCGTTCCCGGAATTGATGTAGCGGTGGCCGTGCTCTTCAGCCAGCGCCTCGCAGTGCTCGCGCGCATCGTCGAAATCGCCCCCGTGCACGATCACCTCGGCCCCGAAATCCTGAATGGCTTGCACCTTCACCGGGTTTGCTCCCTCGGGCACGACGATGCGGGCACGGACGCCGAAGAGTTTTGCGGCGAAGGCGATCGACTGGCCGTGGTTACCGGTCGAGGCCGCGATGACGCCGGCAGCGCGCTCATCGTCGCTCAGCTGGGAAACGAGGTTCACTCCCCCGCGCACCTTGAAGGCCGCGACCGGTTGGTGGTTCTCATGCTTGACCCACACCTCGGCCCCCAGCACTCGCTCAAGACCCGGCCACCGGTACAGAGGCGTTCCCGTCACCCCGTAGGGCGCGATGCGGGCGCGCGCCTCCAATGCACCTTCGAAGGTCGGCATACGCATGCCGGCAGCAATGGAATCGGTCTCACTTTTCATGTGATCAAGGAGGCCGGGCGCATGTCGGCATCCAGCCTGGCCCCGAGCTCACGTGTCACTGCGATCGTTCGATCGAGATGCTCAGCCTCCGTACGGAAGTTGACGATGCAGCAGCGCAGCACGAAACGGCCGTTGAGGACCGCGTTCGAGTAATAGACGCGGCCATCCAGCTGAACCTCCGCCATCAGACGCTCGTTCAAGGCGTCCAGGTAACTCTCGCGTTCGTCGCTCTGCGGGAGGTTTGCCGGCACGTAGCGGAAACAGCAGATCGACAACTCGACCGGAGCCATGAGCTCGAAGTCGGGCGCCTCGCCGACGAGCTCGGCGAGGTAGCGCGCCAATTTCACGTCGTGAGCGATACGTTCACCGTAGGCACGCGTCCCGTGGGCCAGCAACGAGATGAAGATCTTCAAAGCCCAGAAACTGCGGGACAGCTGCGGGCCCATCATTCCGAAGTCGAGTCCTCGCCCGGTCAGCTCCTTGTCCTCATGCAGATAGGTCGCGTGGGGGGCGAATGAATCGGCGAGCCACTGGATATCTCGCACCAAGACGATGCCACCCGATTGCGGCGTGTACATCCACTTGTGGGGATCGAAGGCAATCGAGTCGGCATGCTCGACTCCGGCAAGAAGCCGACGCAGCTCGGGGGCCAGCACGGCCGGGCCACCGTAGGCGGCGTCGACGTGCAGCCACAGCCCTCGCTCGCGACAAACCCGCGCGATGTCGTCGAGTGGATCCACCGCGCCGGTCGCCACGGTCCCGAGGCTGGCGATGACGGCCCACGGTCGGAAACCGGATTCGAGGTCCTCGTCGATCCGGCGCCCCAGCGCGTCGACGTCGAGCCGAAACGCATCGTCGGTGGGAATCAGCCGCACCGAGTCCGACCCGAGCCCCAGCATGTCGGCGGCGCGCGTCGTCGCGAAGTGCACCTCCGAACTCGTGTAGGCGGTCAGCGGCGTGCCCCTCATACCTCGTTCCCTTGTTTCAACTCCGAGAATGCGATCGCGCGCCACCTTGAGCGCTACGAAATTGGCCATGGACCCACCCGACATGACGAGCCCACCGGCCTGCTCCGGAAGCCCGAATTGCCGAGCAAACCAGGTCGTCAGGTGAAGCTCGAGCTGCGTCGCCCCGGGCCCCAGCCGGGACCCCCCGACGTTTTGGTTGATCGCCGCGGCGACGAGGTCGGCCACCGCGCCCACGGCCGTGCCGGATCCCGAGATGTAGGCCATGAAGCCGGGATGCCCGGTGTACATGGCGGCCTCGAACACCGTGGTGCGGAGATAGTCGAGCAACTCCTCGTCGCTCAGCCCCTCCTCCGGTATATCGCGCGCCACCAACGCACGCACGCTTCCGGCGGTATGGCGACGGTCGACCGGAAATGAGGGAAGCCGCTCGAGATACTCCTCGACGATCTCGGCCGCGGCCTCGACTAGACCGCGCACCCGCTTGGGCTCCATGTCGAGTTCGGTGAATGGTTCGGGTCGCACGGGGCGGAACCTTACCGGGGCCTCAGCCACGCCTGCGGGACGACCAAGAACCGGGGGTGCGCTTCCTCTGGGGGAGTTAGCTACTCGTCGGGTCGCCCTTCCGCGGGTTCCGATTGTTCTGAGACGGTGTCGGCCGGCAAGTCGGCTGCGGGAACTGCGTTCTCTCGGCGCACTCTGCTCAGGCCTAGACCCAGGAGCACCAACCCACCGAAGAGCAACGGCAGCGGCAGCAACCAGATCCCCGAGAGATGGGCGATGTCGATGCCGGTGTTGAGAAACGTTGCGCCGAGGGCGGCAAAGGCAATCCCAAAGACGAGCGACCAGGGATCAAGAGGGTGGAGTTTCATCGATTTTCCTTTCCACGTGCGGGCTCACCGCGGCGCTCGCTGGATCGCCGCTCTCGTCGGAACTCTCGCGGCGGTCCGCCCTGACGATAGATGCTGATCGAAGCAACGCCCGCTTCGATCTCGATCGACAATCTCTTGTCGGAGGTGGGGTCGCCCGCTTTGTCATGCAGCGCAATTCCCGGACCATCGTCGTATGTATTGAAGACGAAGGCTTGGCCCAACCGGGCCCGGACGTCGACCTCCGTATAGACATCACGTGGGATGACGAGCGTCAGCTGCCCTGCCCCCAATTCGAACCGCATCTCGTCGGTACCGTTCTCCGTAAAGCGGTACTCGGTGAAGTCGACCGCGTAAGAGCCGAATGCGTGGTCGATGAACTTGATGTCCTCAGGTCCCTGGGCGAAGAAGTAAATGCTGCCAAGCCCGGCCCGCAGCGGCAGATTGACGACGCTGGAAATCAGCACGAAGGGAATCATCAGAATCCCGATGGCGATTAGAAGTCGGCCCCTCCCGTACCAGGCCCCCACGATCAGACCGAGGCCCACGATCAAAAGTCCGAGCGCGGCGAGCTGCCCGATATCCACCGAGAGGTTGCCGGTGCTCGACAAAAGGGCGGCGGATCCCACGAGAAGCAGCGCCGCGGCGAGGGTGAACGCGGTCAACGCTGATCGCTCGCGCGCGGGACGCGCTGCCACCGGCACGACCCCCCCGGTGGAAACTTCGGAAGTCGCGATCGATGCGGAGGATGCACCGACCGGAACCTCTCTCTGTCGCAGAAGAAGACCGCCGATGACGATCAAGACCACGGCCAGCGCGACGGGCTCGGGCTCAAAGTGAAAGAACCCAAAGGGAGTGCCGGGAACCCCCCCCTGGAGGATCCCGAAGAAGATCGGCAGGACGAGTAGTCCCGCGCAAACCAGAAGCAGGATGCCGACGCCGGCCGAGAGTCGCCGACGCCGCTCCGAGGAGTTCTGGGCCTCGCCCTCGGTCGGAACGAAGGCCCAGATCCCCAGATACACCAAGACTCCGGCGAAGCCCGTCAGACCGAGCACGACGAAACCGATCCGAAACAGCAGCGGATCGACCCCGAAGTAGTAACCGAGTCCCGAACAGACGCCGGCGACGATCTTGTCGTCGGTTCGGCGAACCAACTTTCTCGGCCTGCGGGCCTCCTGTGTCTCGCTCATGACGACATCGTCGCAATGCAACGAGACGAAAACTATGGGTGGATATCCGGATATCGACCCTGATAGAGGTCGGAGTCCGTCAGGGTGTCTCCCTGATGGAAGACCCCACTGAGGGCGCGAATATCGAGCTATGACCACGCAGCGATCTTCGCTCGCCACGAAGCGACCGGCTCTGCTCCCCCGGAGCGCGACCTCGCACGTCCTTACGGGGGTGGCCGGCGGGATCGCCGAGCGCCTCGGAGTCGATCCGGCAGTCGTCCGGGCAGCATTTATCGCGCTGTCCTGCGCCGGTGGCTTTGGGGTGATGGCCTACGTCGTCCTGTGGATTCTGTCGGCCGAGCCGACAAGGTCGGCGACCGCGCGCCCGCTCCTCGATGGACCCCGCCAAGTCGCGGCGATCGGTTTCATAACCGCCGGCCTTCTCATCTTGCTTCGCAGCACCGGGCTGTGGCTGGGAGACGGCGTCGTGTGGCCGGTCACACTGGCGGCCTTCGGCGTGAGCGTGATCTGGGTTCAAGGAGAGGGCCCCTCGCGCCGGGATCGAATGCTCCGCGGAAGCGCCGACGCCAGTGCCTTCTCCGGTAGGACCCTCGTGAGGGTCGGGATCGGGGCTCTCTTGATCTTTGCCGGCATGGGGTCGCTCCTGGCGGCCAACATGACATTCACGATCGGGCGGCTCCTGGACCTCGGGCTTCCCGTGGCCGTCGCCGTCGCCGGACTGAGTTTGATCTTCGGACCCTGGCTGTTTCGCCTCGCGCAGCAGGCGGCCGAGGAAAGACGCGAGCGCATCCGCAGTCAGGAACGCTCTGAACTGGCCGCCCACCTGCACGACTCCGTGCTGCAAACCCTGGCCCTCATTCAGCGCGCCGACAGCACGCGTGAAACCGCGATGCTGGCGCGAGTGCAGGAGCGGGAGCTTCGCTCCTGGCTCTACGGCCGCGCCGCGTCCAGCAACGGCCAGACGCTTGCAGCCGCTGTCGAGGCCGCCGCGGGGCGCATCGAAGAGACCCTTCGTTGCAACGTCGAGACCGTGATCGTGGGAGACATGCCGCTCGACGACAAGGCGAGAGCGCTCGTGGGTGCCTGCAGCGAAGCCATGACCAACGCGGCCAAACACTCGGGTGATTCCGCTATAGCGGTCTATCTCGAGGTCGAGCCCGACGAGGTCGTCGCATACGTGCGCGATCAGGGGCGCGGTTTCAACGCCGACGCGATTCCGGAGGATCGGCGTGGCATCGCCGACTCAATCGTGGGTCGAATGAAGGCTCATGGCGGCGTCGCGACGATCACGACGGCTCGCCGCCAGGGAACCGAGATTCAGCTGCGGATGCCGCGATGAAAACCCCGGCGCGTCTCAGGGTCTTTCTGGTCGACGACCACAGCCTCTTTCTCTCCGGCGCCCGAACCGAACTGGGGTCGGTCTTCGACATCGTGGGCGAGGCCGGCGATGTGGACGAAGCCGTAGCCGCCATTAGGGAGTTGCAGCCGGACGTGGTGCTGTTGGACGTCCATCTCCCGGGAGGTGGGGGCCGCAAGGTGCTCGAGGACGCGTCCAGGGACTGCCCGAATACGCACTTCCTCGCGCTCTCGGTCTCGGACGCGGCCGAGGATGTGATCGGTGTCATTCGCGCCGGCGCCCGCGGCTACGTAACCAAGACCATCTCAGGACCCGATCTCATCGCCGCCATAAAGCAAGTGCACGAGGGCGACGCCGTGTTCTCACCGCGCCTCGCCGGCTTCGTCCTCGATGCCTTCACCGGCGAAGCACCGCCGTCGATCGATCCCGAGCTCGACCAGCTAACCCAGCGGGAGCGAGAGGTTCTGCGCTTCATCGCGCGCGGCTACACCTACAAGGAATTGGCCGAGGCGCTGTTCATCTCGGTAAAAACCGTGGAATCGCATGTGTCGGCGGTGTTGCGCAAGCTGCAACTTTCGAACCGTCACGAGCTGACGCGCTGGGCCGCCGATCGCCGCTTGATCTGAGGCCATCGGCCGCAGGCAAAGACACGCCCTGGGTCGAAGCCTCCGTAGGATGAGTTGCAAGTTGTAGCCGGCGGCGCGCAGGGGGTCCTGACGGAGCCAGATGCTCAAGATCGTTATCGGCGACTAGTCGACCAGTCCGGAGTCGGGCTGTTCGAGACATCCGTCGACGGACGCGTCCTGTGGGTAAATGCCGCCGCGGCACGAATCGTGGGCTACGACACACCCGAGGAGTTCATCGCCGCAGTCGGCAACATCCGCGATCTTTACGTCCATCCCGAGAGACGCGACGAGTTCGTTCGTCTATCAGCGGGCCACGGCGGCGTGGCGGAGTTCGAATACGAGATCTGGCACAAGACCGGCGCCATCCGCTGGATTTCCGTCAGCTCTCGTGCGGTTTCCCAGGCGGGCGAGGTTGTTGGCTTCGAGGGGACGGTCATAGACATCACCGATCGCAAGCTCGTCGAAGCCGCAACCGCAGCCATCGGATCGGGCCTTATGCCAGAGGAAGCGATTACGGAGTTCGCGCAGGTCCTGCAGCGAGTGGTGCCATTTCGCCAGCTAACCCTCGGTGTCATTGAGGACGAGAGCTACCGGCGGGTCGTGAGTGTGGCAGGCGGCGGTGCCCGGCCACTCACCACAGGTGAAGTACTACCGCTTGCCGGCAACTCGGTCGAGTGGGTAGTCGAGACCGGTGAACACCTCGTCGTTCAAGACACCTCGGAAGAACGATGGCCCTTCGACAGAGATCTCGCCGCCGCGGGCATCGGGTCCTATGCCATCTTTCCGCTGATCGCGGATTCGACCGTCTTTGCGACCTTCAACCTCGGCATGTCGGATCCTGACGCCTTCTCCGACGAGATCGTGCGACTGCTGGCTCTACAGGTGGGAGCGGCCGCGCAAGCCGTACGGAACATCCTGATATTCGAGCGCGAACGCTCCGCGGTGGAGCGCCTCGAGGCCCTCGATGACTTCAAGGACGACCTCATCGGAAGGGTGGCTCATGACCTCAAGACTCCTCTTGCTCTGATCTCAGGCTTCACCTCTCTTTTACGCGAGAAGGTGAACGAATGGTCTCCCGAGGAGCGCGCCCAAGCCATCGACAGCATCGCGCGCAACGTCGACCGGATCTCGCGACGTGTGACACAGGACCTGAACGTGGCCCTCATCGAGTCGGGCGAAATCGTTTACGACCTCAGGCCTCTGGACGTCGGCGCCGCCATTCGCCGCGCGATCGACGACGCGACGATTCTGGGGAAAAGCCACGACATCGAAGTGGAAGTAGGCGAGGACGTTCCGCTCGCGCTCGGAGACACTGAGCGCAACCAGCAGGTCCTCGACAACCTCATCGGAAACGCAATGAAGTTTGCGCCCGCAGACACCCCAATCAGCGTCGGCGCCCACCTCGTCGGCGACTACGTAGAGCTGTGGGTCGCCGACGAAGGTCCTGGTATCCCGGTGGAAGACCGCCCGCGACTCTTCAAGAAGATGGGGCGTCTCCAGGCCGGGGGCGAGGGAACCGGCCTCGGCCTCTACATCTGCAAGGCGCTCGTCGAAGGTCAGGGAGGAACGATGTCCGTCGGCCGCGCTCTCTCGGGCGGTGCCCGCTTCGCGTACACCCTGCCGGTCGCGCAGAACGCTCAAGCACGCCCAGGTAGCGCCTCGCCCTCGCGCGCGATTAGGGACTGAAGGGCGTGCGGCCCCCGTTGCCTGGGCGCTGATTCCGCAGGAAGCGCTCCACTTGCTCGCCGATGTCCTCGGCCCCGGGTACCTGCTCCTCACCGACCAGCCCTTCGAGACGCTCGAGATATTCGGTGGCCTCGGGATTGGCCGAGAAGATCTTCTGCAACGCCATTCCCTGCGCGGCGGCCTCCTCTTCCAGCGAGCCCGCGCCGATCGTGACACTCAATAGATCTTCGACGCGCCGGATCAGAGCGATCGCTCCCGCGGCATAGGGCAACGCGTAGTGCGGGACCTGCGCCCAGAACCCCACGGCGGGGATCCCGTTATTCGCCAGAGTCCACTCGACGAGGCTCACCGCCGCGGCCGGAACGCGCAACAGCCCCTCGTTGGGTGCGCCCCCACGCAACAGTTCCTCGGACGACGCAGTCATCATCACCGGCGTAGGCGCGGTATGCGGGACGGTAGTCGGGATGGCGCCAAGGCTGATGTGCTGCACGATTCCGAAGCGCCGGGCCAGGTCGAGCACGTCGGCGGCGAACTCCTTCCACGAAGAATCGGGCTCCGGACCCGTCAGCACGATCACATCGCGCTCCGGCAATCTCCGACGCGTCATCTTCAAAGTCGGGAGCGCGAACTTCGTCGGCACCCCCTGGACGATGTCGAGGACCGGACGGTGGCTCCGGTAGTCGTAGATGCCGTCGGAATCAAAGGTCACGATGGTCTCGCCGCCGTCGGCGATATGACGGGCGGCGGTCGTTCCGGCGGCCCCCGCGTCCACCCAGTCCTCAAAGGACACGATCAGGGCGGGAGCGACTAGATCCGTAGGCTCCTTGTCGATTTCGAAAAGTGGCACATAAGTAGCCTAGCGAGGCCGTACGCGGGAGCAGGACGCTCCCGGCGGCGAGGCCTCCGAGACGGTACCGTCTGCAGCAACTCAGGGGAGGGCGGCGTTTGAGAAAGCGGCTCACGATTCTTGCGGCGGTCGCTGTGCTGGGCGCCCTGGGCCCCCCGCCGGTCGAGGCCCAGGCCCCGCCGACGCGCATAAAGGTGCCCGCTCCGACGCGCGGCTGGTCCAAGCCCGTCGTAGTGAGCGCCGACCAGGCCCACCGAGAGACGAGCCTCGTGATGAGCCCCACCGATCCCGACCTTCTCTTTATATGTGCGCCCTCGGGCGTCCCGAACACTGAACACAACCAGTCCTACTTCCACATCTCGCGCGACGGCGGAAGATCTTGGAAGCCGGCGCGGATCGAGAGTTCCAGCGAGCTACGTCGGTACTTCTTCGAGGGAGGCGACTGCGACGTCGCCTTCGACAAGAAAGGCACGATGTACACGGCCGATACATGGCTCGGCAACCTCTCGATCGGCCTCTCCAGAGATAAAGGAAAGACCTGGACGGGAACCCCCATATCGGGTACGACTCCGATCGTCGACCGTCCCTGGCTCGTCGGCGGGCCGCGCGGTGACATCCACGTCAGCTATCAGGACCTGCAGTGCTGCATGCCGTCGGCGATCTGGTACACACGCTCGACCGACTACGGGCAGACCTTCTTGCCCGCGGTCCCAGTGGCCTTTGCAGGGCCGGAGGGCGCGTTCACGTGGGAGGGAAATCTTGTGGTCGCCCCGGGGGCCGTGCATCTCTACCTCGTCTACACGCGCCGCGCCACGCCTGGTCTTACGGCTAGTGATTCGGGGCCGGAGACGGTCTGGGTCGCCGCCAGTCACGACGGGGGGCTGACATGGAACTCCCATCTCGTCGCTCGCCGCAACACATCCGCGAGTTACCTCTATCCCAGCATGGCGATCGATCGGGCGGGCTTTCTGCACGTCGTTTTTGCCTCGCCCACCGACAGGGACGTGCCGATCTGGTATTCGGTCTCGAAGGACAAGGCGAAGTCGTGGAGCAAGCCGCGCCCCCTCATGCGCGGTGCCGCGGGCTACGCCCCCTGGGTCGCCGCCGCGGACAAGGGCAAGGCGGCCGTGGTCTGGTACGGCAGCACCGATCCCAAGGCAGACACCACCACGGAGTCGAGGTGGTACTTCTACTGGGCCCGCATCTCGAAAGGCCACACCTCCAAGCCACGCATCCGGGCAGGCCGCACAACCAGGAAGCCGATGTTCGTGGGCCGATCGCTCATTCCGGAGTTCGAGATGGTCCGCCTCGACCGTCGCGGGCGCATGCACATGGGAATGAGCGCCCGCTGGAAGAAAAAGATCAGCAATCAGGTTCAATGGGTTATCTACTATCAAGTAGGTAACCCGTAAGACGTCTTGTAGGCAACCCTTAGAGGAGGTGCAGGTCGGCCGCCCCGCGCGGCGAAAATCCCCGCCATGAGAAAACTGACTGTTGTTTCGCTTGCCTTGGTTTTGCTTGCAGCACTTGCTCCTATTGCTCGTACCGACACTCCCAAGCTTGCTCTGGTTCGGGTGAAGGTCACTTCGCCAGAACAGGCCTCGTATTTGATGACTCGCTTCGACGAGTCGCACAACCACTCCGCCAGCGAGATCGAGCTCGTCCTGTGGCCGCGAGACCGCGCCGCGCTCGATCAAACGGGTTACGAGTACCGGGTCGTCACCGAGGATCTCGTGGCGCGCGACCGGGAGCTCAACAAAGGGCCGCATCCTCTGCAGGTTCTGCCCGGCCCCGACTACTCCGACTACCGACGCCTTCCCGACTACAACCGCGAGATGCAAGAGATCGCCGACGCGAATCCGAGCATCGTGAAGCACTTCCAGCTGAAGCGGCTGTCTCTCGAAGGCCGACCGATCTTCGGGCTGGAGATCGCTCACAACGTGAAGTCCGACGACGGTCGACCGGTCTTCTACATGGACGCGCTGCACCACGCCCGCGAATGGCCGGCATCGGAGTTCACGATGATCTTTGCCCACTACCTCGTCGAGGGGTACGGCAAGAACCCCGAGATCACGTCGCTTCTCAGGAAGACACGCGTGATTCTTGTCCCTGTCGTGAACGTCGATGGATTCAACTATTCGCGCGAGTCGGTCACCTCGGCTCATTCCGCCCTGCGACAAGATCCCATCGAGCTGCCTCTCTCACTCGCTGGGTTGGAGGGTTACTGGCGTAAGAACCGGCGCTCGGAGACCGGCATCACAGCTCCTGTCGTCCAGGTCAATCCCGACGCTTATGGCGTCGACCCGAACCGCAACTACGCATACCTGTGGGGCGACCAGCAGGGAGGCTCGTCCAACAACATCTTCGATCAGACCTACCGAGGCGAGGCCCCCTTCTCCGAGCCCGAGGTCGCCAACGTGCGCGACATCGTGACGGCGAACAACGTGACCGGGCTCATCACCAACCACACCGTTCAGGCGTCGGTGCTGCGTGCAGGTGGTGGCCTTGCCCCGGAGGACAGGATCCTCAAAGGTTTAGGGCAGAAGATGGCGGACCTTCTGAAGTTCATGAACAACCCCACCGTCGGCTACCCGACCACGGGGACCACCGACGATTGGTCCTACGCTCTGATGAGCGTCCTGGGCTACACCATCGAGCACGGCGGCTCGGGGTTCCACTGCGCCTACGACGAATGTGTCGGAATGCCGACCGATCGGACGATGAAGGCCTTCATGGTGCTGTTGAGGGCCTCGGCGGATCCCCAATACCACTCGGTGCTCACGGGCAAGGTTGCCGACGGTCCCGCGAAGCTGACCCTGTCGAGGAAGGTCAAGACCCCGCTTTCGCCCGGCAACCCGCTCGATAAGGAGTTCGTCACCGAGAAAGTCCGGATCACGATCAACTCGAACCCGGACGGTTCGTTCGAGTGGCATGTGAGCCCGAGCGACCAGCCCTGGACGAAGGGGAAGGTCGAGGGCTACACGCTTACGATCACCGCGGGGGGCAAGACCAAGACGATGGAGGTTGTCTTCACGCGCGGCGAGAGGCTCGATCTCGGCACGATCCGCCTCTAAGACTCCAGCAGGTCAGTCACTAATCAGGGGAGCCCTTCAGGGCTCCCCTGAGCGCGTCCGAGGTGGAACCCGCCGCAATGCTCGCAGCGATACGGGCGCCCGTGGTCCTCGCTCGCCTCACGTTTGATCAGCTCGGCGGCGTCGCGCGCTTCGAACCAGTTGCCGTAGCGCCGCTTGCCCGTCGCCGAACAGACCGAGCGGCCCTGACCACGATGCTCGATCGGCACGTGTGCTACACGGTCCGGGCGCTTACTTGTTACCGGCGTTGCCCTTGCGGCGGCCGGTTTCCTTACCGCTCGTGTTCTGGCGTCGGGCCCGGGTCGGCGCCGGGGCTGCGTTGCGCTTGCGCACCGCAGCCTTCTGGCCTGTTGAGGTATTCCCGGTGCGTTTACGGGCCGCCGTCTTCTTCGCAGTCGTCTTGTTCGAGAGTGGTTTCGGCTCCCGGATCGCGGAGTCTGCGACTCCGCTCTTGCGCTTGCGTCTGCCGGCGACCGAATCCCTTAGACGAGACAACACTTTGCGGCTCGGCGGCGTCTTCGCCCGGATCTCCTCAGCCTTGGGGCGGGCTTCTTGTTTGGTGTCAGTGCTCGGGACACGTTTCAGCGCGCGCTTTTGTCTCCCGGTGGTCTTCTTGCCAGACGACGCCGTTCTGCGTGCGGGCATTGCGAACCTCCTTGGAAGCTTGGTTTCGCCTTACATGCCCGCAGAGGACGGTTCGGAATCCGATCCGCCGGCGGAGGCCATGAACTTGCGCAACTGTCTATCCGCTTGATCTCGGACGCGCCCACGAACGATCGGCGTCCACCCGAGTACGACACCCAGGGGGCCCAAAGCCATACGGGACCAGCGATAGAAGTCGAAATGATCGCGGTGGGTCTCGATCTTGCCGTCGATAAATGTGAAGTCGGCCCTGATCTTGTTGTGAACTTCGCGGCCGGTGGCCGTGAAGGTGTAGCGGGCCTCCCAGCGCGCAGATCCGTGGTGACCATCGGCCTGAACATCGCTCCAGGAGACCTCTAGGTCGGTGCCTCTCTCGCACAGCATCCGCCACATCGCGCCGACCTCGGCGCCCTTCAGGTTTTGGAATACCGGATCACTGAAAGTCGCGTCCGGCCCATAGCAGGCCGCCATCGCTTCGTGATCCCGTCTCGAGAAGGCTTCGTAGAAGCGCTCGATCAGTCGCGCGTTTGAGTCTGAGTTCCCTCGAGAGTTACTCGCAGCCGTATCCATCCCCGTCGGAATCTAGCCCGTAGGGATCGTCGCCGGTAACTCGCACGCGGCCCGTGTACTCCGGACCGTCTCCGGATCCCCCGGCACAGTCGTAGTCCGAGGCAGGAGGCAGGCAGGGGTCGTACCCCGGCGTGCAACTTGTTTCGGCAGGCTGCTCGGCGGTCTGAGGAGCGGGCGCCGGCTCCGGCTCGGCCCCACAACCACTCCACAGCCCCCGACCGGCGGCGCGGGCATTTCTCTCAGCCCCCAGGAAACGATCCACGTATTGGACGTTCGGCGGGTAGGTCGAGACCTGGGCAAAACCCGACGCCACAAGAACGCGATTGAAGAGCTCACCGCCGGTCCACACGTAAGCGAGCGTGCGGCCGTAGCGATCCTTGCGTTCGACATCGAACTCCAGAGTCACCTGCCTGCCCTCGAGGCGTCGCTCCGTGAACCTTGACGCCGCGGGCCCGTAGCACTCGACTCCAACGGAGGGATGGACGGTCTCGGGTGTGTCGATACCGATCAAGCGCACGTCGGTCGTCTGCCCCCGCAGCAAGACCTCGATGGCGTCGCCGTCGATCACGCGGGAAACCAGCACACTTGGACCGCGACGCGGGGCCACGACCTGGTCGGGTTCAGCGATGCCTGCCCCGGCATTGTGCTCGGAGAAATCGCCGGTCGACACATCGGGGGCTTCCGGAGCCGGTTGTACGGCCTCCGGGGCGGCCGCCAACGGCGCCACGTCTGTTGACCTGTTGAGACCGGCATCGGCAGCAAACAGCCCGATAACGACCGCCCCAAAAAGCGCGCCGACGCCGAGCTTCATGCGATTTGAGTACACGGAAAGTCGCCCCCACCTCGAGTCGCCCAGGCGCGCTTGCGGCGCCGGGCACCTACAAGAGATCTATCGGCTGCGCCGAGCCCAATCTGAAAGAGGGGTGGGTTAGGAAAGCGTCGTGCCTCGACCGCTCCTGTCGAGGGGGTGCAGGAAGGTCGCGTCGAGCCACACCCAGATCGTCTTGCTCAAGGGATAGAACAGGATCGGCCCAACTCCGAGGCCTACGAGATTGACGATGAGCAGAACCGTCCAGGGGACGTCGGGCCACGTCAACAGCATTCCGCCGACAAACAACAAGAAAAAGAGCGCCATCGCAAAGGCGATGTTCACGATCAGGCCCCCGACCCAGTAACCCTCCTCGCGCTCGTACAGGTAGCCACAGCCGGGACAACGATCGACCGTTTGGCCGAAGGAACGCCAGATTCCCTTCGAGCCGCACAGGGGGCACCTCCCGGCAAGAGCCCTGATCAGGCGGCGCATGAGCGGGGCTTACCCAAAGGAGGCCAAAGAAAAAGGGGGCCTAAAAGGCCCCCTTCTCTGCTTGATCCGTGGATCTACGCGACGGGCGTTACGTTGATCGCCTCCGGACCCTTCTGGCCCTGACGGGCCTCGAAGGTCACGGTCGCGCCCTCAGCTAGGGTCTTGTACCCATCACCCTGAATATTGGAGAAATGCACGAAGAGATCCTTCGAGCCGTCCTCCGGGGTGATGAAGCCATAACCCTTGGCCTCGTTGAACCACTTGACGGTACCGGTTGCCACAGAAACACCTCCCTGCAGGCTTAACGAACGAGCTCAGGAAGGCTGGGCCAACCACTCACACGTTCTAACTAACGATTACTCATTTACTCTAACCCATACGTCCAGGAAAACATTTCCCATAGAGTTCCCCCTATGGCCACGCCCGCCGCCCTAACCGACGACCAGCTGCGGGAGATCTACGCCCAGACGAAGACCATCGCCGTGGTCGGGGCCTCCAACGACCCCTCGAAGCCGGCCAACCAGATCGCCAACTACCTGAAGCGCCAGGGCTACAAGATCGTCCCCGTCAACCCCAAGGGCGGCGAGATCCTGGGCGAGAAGGCCTATACATCTCTCGCCGAGATCGACGTCCCCATCGACGTGGTGGACGTCTTTCGGCCCTCCGAGGAGACCCCGGATATTGCCCGCGAGGCCGTCGCGATCGGGGCGAAGGCGTTGTGGCTCCAGAGAGAGATCGTCTCCGAGGAAGCGGCCGAGATCGCCCACGCCGGGGGCCTGAAGGTCGCGATGGATGTCTGCATGGGCGAGACGCACGCGCGTCTCGGCCTGGGGGCCGGACCTTATGCACGCGAGCAGGGCGAGGGTGCTCTGCCACCCCGGCAAAGATTCTGGACGCTCGTCGCGGTAATCCTCGGATCAGGCATTGTCTTTCTCGATTCCACGCTCGTGAACGTGGCGTTGCCTCGCATCGGCCAGGAGCTCGAAAGCTCCTTGTTTCAGGTGCTCGAGGGACAGAGCTATGTGTATTACGGCTATCTGCTGACGTTGAGCGCGCTGTTGATCCTCGCCGGCGCGCTGAACGACTATTACGGCCGGCGGAGGATGTTCTCGATCGGCCTTCTCGGCTTTGGCATCACCTCACTGTTATGCGGACTCGCGACCAACATGGAGATGTTGATCGCTTTCCGCGTCCTACAGGGAGCGGCGGGCGCAGTTCTCGTGCCGGGCTCGCTGGCGCTGATCACCTCGACGTTCAAAGGCGAGGAGCAAGGAAGGGCGTTCGGAATTTGGGCCGGCGCGTCCGCGGCCACGACCATCTTTGGCCCGGTGCTCGGCGGTGGCCTCGTGACTTTTGTGTCGTGGCGAGCGGCGTTTCTGATCAACATTCCGCTCATCGCGCTCGCGCTGTGGGCTACCACACGGTATGTGGTCGAGACGCGAGACGACGAGTCGACCGGGCGCTTTGATTGGTTTGGAGCGCTCCTCGTGTTTCTCGCGGTTGGGGGCCTGAGCTTCGGCACAATTCGGGGGCAAGCCCAGGAGTGGCAGGACGCGACCGCCTTCATCGCCCTGGCGATCGGTGCCGTGGCGACGATCGCCCTGCCGATCGCGATGGTGCGTTCGGACCACCCCCTCATGCCTCCAAGCCTTTTCAAATCGCGCAATTTCACCGTGACGAATATCTCGACGCTTTTGATCTACGGAGCGATGTACGTGACGTTTTATCTGCTGCCGCTCTTTCTCATCGGCGTCGTCGAGTACAACGCGCTGGCCTTCGGCGTCGGCGGCATCGTGACGTCCATATTCTTGGTGTTCTTCTCGACGAAGTTCGGCGCCCTCGCCGTCCGCTACGGCCCGCGGATCTTCATGACCATCGGGCCGGCGGTCATCGGGCTGGGGATGCTTCTCCTGGGTCGCATCCCGGGGACCAGCGACGCGTGGGCAATCGATTTCAACGATCTCTCGACGTTCGTCCCGCCGCGCGGCTACCTGGTCGACGTCCTGCCGGCGCTCATCGTGTTTGGGATCGGACTGATGATCATGGTGGCGCCGCTAACGGCTGCTCTTATGCGATCCGTTCCCGAGCGACACGCCGGCGTTGGTTCGGCCATCAACAACGCGATCTCGCGCGTCGGCCCTCAGCTTGCGGGCGCGCTCGTATTCGTTGCGATCACGGCCAGCTTCTACGCGGCGCTCTCCGATCGGCTGCCGACCACCAACGTCGGCTCCGATTCTTTCCGCGAACAAGTGATGCCCCTTAATCCGCCCGCCGAAGGAATCTCAGCCGAGGTTGCGCGCCAGGCGCGCGATGCGTCGACGGACTCGTTCCAACTCGCCATGACCATCAGCGGGCTTCTCTGCTTTGCCGGAGCGGCCGTAAACGCGGTCGGCATCAAGAATCCGGAGCGCAAACCGGAGGCCGAGCCGGTCATAACGTGTCCCGGAATCTCTACGCCCGCCGTCGAAGCCGGGCACGGAGCCAGCGCCGCCTGACGTCAGAGCTCCGCGGCGAAGGTGTCGCAGGCGTTCGGGTCGCCATCCTCGAAACCCCGACTGAACCAGGACGTGCGCTGGTCCGACGAGCCATGAGTCCAGTTCTCGGGATTGACGCGCTCGCCCGCTTGAGCCTGAATCCGATCGTCGCCCACGGCCGCGGCCGCATCGAGACCCTCCTGCAAATCGCCGCGCTCCAGTAACTCTCGCTCATACGTCGTGAACGCCCAGACGCCGGCGAAGCAGTCGGCCTGTAGCTCCATTCGGACGGAGAGCTCGTTCGCCTCGCCGGGGTTCGACCTCTGGTCGCGGCGAACTCGGGCCTCTATCCCCAGCAGCTTCTGAACATGGTGGCCGATCTCGTGCGCAAGAACATAAGCCTGCGCGAAATCGCCCGGCGCGCCGAAACGACGCCTCAGTTCGCGTAAAAAATCGAGATGGAGATAGACCTTCTGGTCGACCGGACAGTAGTGGGGGCCGATCTGTTCCGTCGCTCCCCCACAGGCGGAATGGGTCGACTGCTCGAACAGGACGAGCTGGGCACGCTCGTAGCGCTTGTCGGATTGCGCAAAGGTGTCAGACCAGAAGTTCTGTGCATCGTCGAGCACAAAGGACATGAAGCCGACGAGGTCGGCATCCGGATCCTGGCTGCGCGGGATGGGGGCCTCCGCCGGCCCCCG
The DNA here is from genome assembly GCA_046263155.1 of Actinomycetota bacterium. GTDB lineage: Bacteria > Actinomycetota > CADDZG01 > CADDZG01 > WHSQ01 > DATADF01. Next base: position 30,583 of record JBHELF010000012.1, on the reverse strand, counting down.
AGGATTCTCAAGCCCGCCGAGCACATCGCCGAGCTCGCTCTCATCGCCTCCGGTCAAGACCATCACCAGCACGAGAACGATGACTCCGGGGATGCCCAGCCCCGCGCCTATGGCACCCATCCGGGGGCCGCCCGGCGCCCCGCGGCGGTCCTGGAGGTCGGGACTACGTCGGCGCCGCCTCCACCTCATCTACGCGCGCGCCTCAACTCGAGCGACGAAGTGCCTGAATCAGGTCCCACTTCCCCATCTTCGAGCGGCCCGCGATTCCACGCTTCTTGGCGACTTCGTAGAGGTCCTGGCGCGTCCGCTCCTCCAGCGCACGGCCGGGCTTGCCTCCTCGCTGGCGCGATGCAGGGGCTTGGCGACCGAGGTCCCGGCGCACCGCCGCGGGGAGCTTCGTGATCGTCTTTTTCGCCCGCGCCGCCCTCTGCGCTTTTCCGATGTTGCGCTTGGCCGCGGCTCGTTGTCTCTCGCTGGCCATTGGTGATCACCTCCCGAACTGCATTCCTGCTTCGTCTCGTACCCGCTCGCTCCGGATTGATGCCGCGAAAGGGTTTACCCCAATCTAAAGATGGTGTACAAAGCTCCCCGAAACGTCAGCCAGGGGGTCGGGAGGTATCCAAATGAGAAAGCTCAGAATGCTGTTGCTGTCGTCCCTGATCGCGTCCGCCGGTTTCGTCGTGGTTCCGGCCACGGCAGCCCACGCATCCTGCGACGGTCCGCTCGAGATCGACCCGTGTCCGTTGATCGAGGCGTGCGAGCGAATCACCAAGGGGATTCTCTGCTCATCGCGATAACGTCGCGAGCCTGAGCGGGAGCCGGTCAAAACCGGCGGTTTCGAGGAGGTAACCCATGGGTGATTACCGGGTACTGCGTGTCGGTGGGATCGTAGCGATGGTTGGCGCCGTCTTCGCCGTCGTGTTCAACCTGCTACATCCCCGGACCAGCGATCCGACGCTTGTCGAGGAGCTCGAGCTGGCATCGACACGTGGGATCTGGTTGCTCGATCACTTTGTACTTCTGTTGCTCGGCGGTTTCTTCCTCTTCTCCGGGTGGGCGATCGCGCGCTCTTTTCGTACCGAGCCCTCTCGCTCGTGGGCCGGGGTGTCGCTGGTATTCGCTATTGCCGGCGGAGTTGCCTTGATCCTCACGGTCGCGATCGATGGCTACGCAACGAAGGCGGTGGCAGACGAATGGGCCAGGTCCGGAGGCAGCGAGGCAAGTCTGGCTGCCGCGCGTGGAGTCACCTCAGTGGGGATCGCGCTGTTTACCGCGATGATCGGCCTAACCTTCGGGCTCGCCCCCATCCTTTTCGGCGTCACCGTCCTCTCGGGCGCCGAGTACGCGCGGGGGCTGGGTTGGCTCGCGATCTTCTCCGGCACCCTCGGCCTGGTGACGTCGGCCATCCAATTCTTCAACGGACTCACCAATCTCACGCTGAATGTGCTCTTTCCGATCTCCTCACTTGGTCTGACGGTCTGGTTGTTCGTGATGGGATGGCGGCTCTACCAGCGAACGCAGAGTGCGGAGTTGATGGAACCCGTCGACGTCGTCGTGCCCGCCTGAGCTAGGGAACCGCACCCACAAGACGTCTGTCGAAGGATGCGTATTCGAGTTTGGGTTGCAGCCGCCCTCGTGTTCGCGGGAGGGGTCTCGTGTGATGCCGCGGAGGAACCGATGGAGCAGCCTTCGCCCGCCCCGGAGACGCCGACCGTTATCCCATCGCCATCGGCGGCACCGAGGCCTACGCTTACGCCCTCCCTTGCCTGCTCGGCGACAGGGATGTCTGCCGACCTCGCGAGCCAGGTAGGCCTTCCCCCTGCGGTCGCCGAGATGCGACTGGAGATAGCGCGCCTCGCTGCCGCGTGCGATTACGAAGGGCTTGAGTCCCTGGCCCTCGAGGGACGCGACTTCTTCAGCTTCTCGTTCGGCGCCGATGAGTCGCCGGCTGAGTACTGGAGGCGTGACGATCGGCGTTTCGAAGTCCTAGCGACTCTGGTCAAGGTCTTCGAACTCCCCTACGTCACCTCTGACTTGCAGGAGTCGCCCGAGGAACCGAAGTCCGTCGTCTACAGCTGGCCCTCCGCCAACGGCCCGAACCCGACCGACGAGGACTGGCAGCTGTTGATCGACGCCGGTCTCTACAACGAGCGCGAGGTGCGCCGGATGCAACAGTTCGGGGGCTACATCGGCTATCGCATCGGCATAGTCGAGGACGGCGACTGGATCTATTTCATCGCCGGCGACTAATCCTCGACGAACCGTGCCTAGGACGGACGGTTTTGGGGCGGGCGGGTGGCCTGCCAGGTTGGGTTCTGACCATTAACCAAAGTTCTAGGCTGGGGCGATGTCCACATCCCCGGGAGTCTCGTGGCAGCCGTCGCTGCTCGAATCCGCGATCGAGCCGTCGATCGACGAATCCTTCGCCCCTCTCAAGCACGTCCAGCTCGATCCGACCTCCTGGGTCCAGCACGTGCCCGGATGGCTCGAGGGATCGGAGCAACTTTTCGCCGAGCTGTTGGAGACGCGCGACTGGGGACAACGAACGCGACGCATCTACGACGAGAAACACGTGGAACCGCGGCTGACTGCTTCCTGGAGGCTCGCCTCGGGCGAACCACTCCAGCCGCCCGTGCTCGAACGCGCTCGCGTGGCGTTATCGGATCGCTACGACGTGACTTTCGACTCGGTGGGCTTCAATCTCTATCGCACCGGCCAGGACAGCGTCGCCTGGCACGGCGACCACATCCCCAAGTCGGTAGTGGATCCGCTTGTCGCCATCCTGTCGGTGGGAGAGCCTCGCAAATTTCTGCTGCGACCCAAACTCGGGGGCCCGTCGAAAAGTTTTCTGCTGGGCCGCGGGGATCTCCTCATTACCGGCGGGGCCTGTCAGCGGGCCTGGCAGCACAGCGTTCCCAAAGTGGCCAAGGCCGGGCCCCGGATAAGCATCACCTACCGCCACGGAATCGAGAACTACGACTAGAGCATGGGGCTGGATTCAAGCGTGGTCAGAGCGTGGCGAGCTCCACGTTCGTTAAGTCTTGACCGGTCCTGGCCCCTACCTTTTTCTCCAGAGCCGCCACGACCGCATCGCTGAAATCCACGCCCCCGAATTCGGACGCGCTGCCCAGTCCCCCCGGCGAAAACACGTTCACCTCGAGGAGCTTTCCGCCGGCGATATCCAGACCGACTAAGAACATCCCGTCCTCAACCAGTTTGGGACGCACGAGCCCTGCTATGGCGAGAACCCCTTCGTCGACATCGGCCGGAATCGACCGACCCCCTGCCGACATGTTGCTGCGAAAGTCCTCGCTCTCGCTTATGCGGCGGAAAGCTGCGAACGCAGATCCGATTTGAAGCGGTCGACCATTCATGAGAAAGAGTCGAAGGTCACCCTCGGCGGCCAGAGGGATGAACTCTTGCACCACCACGTAACCGTCTCTCATCACGGCTTCGATCATCTGATTGACGTTGGCGCCCTCGTCCGCTCGAACGTGGAAGACACCTTGCCCGCCAGATCCCTGCAGCGGCTTGATCACCGCGCCCTCGTGATCCGCGATGAAACGCTTGATCGCTTCGACATCACGGCTGATGAGAGTGTCAGGCCTCACTTTGCTCGGAAAGGCCTGGAAGTAGAGCTTGTTCAACGCCCGGGATAAGCCCGTCGGGTCGTTTAGGACCAAGACACCTCGGCGGGTCAAGAGCTGGCCAAAGATCGCCCCGAGTGGGGGCGCCCAAGGATTCTCGGGAAGATCCTGAGTCGGATCGCTGCGCAACAACAGCACGTCGAGAGTCTCCAGGTCGAGGTGTTGGGCTTCGGCCTCTCGCGCCTCGTTCAGGAATGCCTCGAGATCTTCGCCGGCAGTGCCCGCCGGACGAGCCCGCGCCGACAGACGGTCGCCTTCCTCAAAACTGAAGTCGTCGTTTGTGATGTAGGTGACCTCGTGACCCCGGGAGACCGCGGCGCGCGCAAGTCGGGTGGTGGTGTAGCGGGGGTCCTCGGTCTCCAGATCGTTTACGAAAAAGGCGATACGCATCAGGTCTCCCCGGTCACCAGCTCCGATACGGCCAGCCCACCGCGCACACGTTCAAGCCGCCCCTCGGCCCCCTCCGCCTTCAACCAGTGAGGCCACAATGTGGGGGGCTTAAGGATTTCGGCGGCGAGCAACTCTTCGGCGAGAGGGATCTGGGCAAGGCTCACTTTCCCGACGAGTAGTGGATCGAGCGAGCCACCGGAGTGGAGGTGGCTCATGATCTCGGCTAGCCCTCGCAAGTAGATCGCGTCCTTCGTATAACCACCGCTCCGATAGACCCGCATCGTCACGCTCCAGGCGCTCTGCGGGCGAAACCCTCGGTCGCGGTGTAGCTCGAGGAACACATCGCCGAAGCTCGCTCCCTCGAGCAGACGGTAGACCGCCACGACCCGAGCCGCGAGCAGACGAAGGCGCGCACGGTCCAATCCCCCCGACACGTACTCCGCGAAGACCGCGAGGCCCTCCTGCGTCTGCTCGTAGCCCGGCAGGCCGATGGCGAACAAGCAGAGCGGCTGAAGCCTCCCGTTCGCAGCGGTGACGACGTGAGTGCCGATCTCGTGCTGTATCAGAGCACCTGCCCGAGCCCGCCCGATCTTGACCCGGCTGCTCACCAGCAGACTGCCACGGGCGACCATGAGACCGGGAACGTCGTCTCGTACTTCAACATTGAGTGACAGGTCCGGGGCCAGATGTGCATAGCTATGGAGCTCGTCACGTGCCAGTCGGCAGAACTCGTCGGGCTCCATAAGGTCGCGCACCGCTTGAGGCGGAACCTCGGCAAGCAGTTTCTCGGCATCGGCGAGGAGGACGTCGTCGACGTCTCCGAAGACGGCCAGGCTCCCATACAGGAAGCGAGAGGTCTCTCGATCCTCGAGCATGATGATCTGGCGATCGAGTTCAAGACGTTTCTCGCGAAACAAATTGGCCAGCGTGGGATTCTCGACGTCGTCCAGCGGCAACTCGTACAGGCGTCGCTTTAACGCGTCCGGGTCAAACGACAGGGATCGATACTCGAAGGCGGGAAGCGCCTCAAAGTCGCTATCGGCGAACGCGCTCCAGGCGGCCTCGGAGTTCACCGGGCTCACGTGGAGGAGAAGGTCGAGCGCTTCCCCAACCTCCACGAGCACCCGATCGACCTCGAGCGCGATCTTCACCGGGCGACCCCCTTCAACTCGGATTGAAGACCCGGAAGCACGGCCCGGAACGCGTTCACAAGACGATCCAACCGAGTTTCGTCCAGATCGCCGGTGTGCTCGTCCATGAAGGTCTTCTTGAACTCGATGGCGAGACTGCCGCTAGAGCGAGGGCACGTCTTCTGAACCCATTGGATTAGATGACCGCCGGTGAACCGAACGTTGGCCCTCACGTCCAGGCCCTCACCTTGAGCCGCGAGATCGTCCATAAAGTGATCCAAAAGATCCCCCCATCGGCCGAGCTCTAGATCACTCGTTCCTACGTTTACATCCGGATTTGCCTCGGCAGCATCCGGGGGGGCCTGCGGACCCCCCCGCCGGTGGTTGTAGCTGTGCATGTCCAAGACCATGAACAGTCCATGGCGAGATTCCATGTCGCTTAGAACTTCGGCAAACTCGGTGTAGAAGCCGTCGTACAGACGTAACGATTCCTCCAGCAACTCATTAGAAGGTGGCTCTCGCCAGACGTCGAGCCCCCACGCGTGCTCGGGCTTGAGATAGACGGCGCGCCCACGCGGCCGATTGAGATCGAGCTCGAAACGCGATCGGTGTGCGAGGAACCGATTCGGCACGACTCCGGCGAAACGCTCCGTGAAGGGATCCTCCTCGCGCAGTCGATCAGCTTCGGGCAGAGCCATCGCGGCGGCCGCGTCGGATCGCAGGTCGTGCCCCGCGTGTACGGCCGTGGCCAGTAAGGGAACGGATAGATCCTCGAGTTGCCAAACCCCAATCTGGTCCAGAGATTCGCCACCCTTTCGCGGATCTGCTTAGCGGACGACACATCCTGCTGCGATCTATAACCTTCCCGCGTGACTACCACCGAATCGTCTCGCAGGAACGCGGCAAGCATCGACTCCCAGCGCTTACGGCTCTTGTTGATCATGACGACTGAGCTCGAAAGCCTGCTAAACGATGAACGCGCTGCGGCCGAGGCAACGCTGGGCTGCAGGATCCCAAGCTACTTTCCCGCGGCCCACGACCGGCATCTGTTCGAGTTGCGGCTGGGGCAGATCGCCGAAGACCCTTCGATCGAGGAATGGCTACTGCGAGCGGTCGTCCGAAAAACGGACGGACGCATGATCGGTCACGTCGGTTTTCACGGTCCGCCGGATGACGACGGGGTCCTCGAAGTCGGGTATGAGCTGTTCTCGGACTACCAAAAACACGGCTACGCGATCGAGGCCGTCGAAGCTCTAATGGCGTGGGCGGCGGACCATCACGGCATCGAGCGCTTTCGCGCGTCGATCGCGCCCGACAACAAGCCCTCCCTCAAGCTCGCGCGCAAACTCGGCTTTGTCCACGTAGGTCGTCACTGGGACGAGGAGGATGGCGAAGAATTGGTGTTCGCGGTTGATCGAGTTCAGCAAGAAAAGGAGCCGTGGCGACCGGCGCCCTCGGCGAAGCGTTGAGCTCCCGCTTGCGTCTCCCCCGTTGCCACCGTCTCGAGACCGAGCTCGAACTCCGCGTCCATCGCCTCAGCTTCCGATAGTCCCCATTGGTTCAGCAGGCTGGCCCGATCAGAGCGGAGCGCGGCTTGAGGGAAGTTCGCGAGCGCCCTGCCCAGTTGCACTGCGGTCTCGAGTGCCGCGCCCGGAAGGCAGACGCGATTGACGAGCCCCATCTGTAGTGCCTCGTTTCCGCCGACAGGCCGACCCGTCAATACCAGGTCCAGGGCACGGCTCTGACCGATCAATCGAGGCAGCCTGACCGTGCCTCCGTCGATCAGAGGCACGCCCCACCGCCGATCGAAGAAGCCAAGAATTGCGTCCTCGGCTGCAACTCTCAGATCGCACCACAGTGCGAGCTCCGCGCCTCCGGCCACTGCGTGTCCCTCGATGGCGGCGATCGTGGGCTTCGACAGCCTCATTCGAGTCGGCCCCATCGGCGCGTCGCCTTCAGGCGAGATCCGGTTCACGCGCTCCGGATCGCCGGCCAGGGCTTTGAGATCGGCTCCCGCGCAGAACGTGCCGTGGGCTCCATAGAGAACTCCGACGGAGGCATCCTCGGCCGCCTCGAACTGCCGGAAGGCATCCGCGAGGGCCTCCGCCGTGGGTCGGTCAACTGCGTTCTTGACCTCGGGACGATCGATGGTGACGACAAACACCGGCCCATGTCGTTCAACTGAAACAGCCATCAAATGAATCTATGTCAGACGACCGAGCGGCCCTTTCGCCTGGCTGCTTACTCCCCGCCGACCACCAGCGCGCTGCCCGGAGTCAGCGCCTTGGCCGTCACGACGTCGCCCTCGAGATAGGTCTGGCCGACCGCCGTGGGCTCGCCGGAGCTGGGACTCTTTATCTTGATCTTGGTCTTTCCTCGCTTGACGATGACGATCCAGGAGCCGACGCCGGCTACGCCGCTGACGGGTCCGGTCGTCGGATGTGTGATCTCCAAGACGCACTGAGTCATGCCCGGATTGACGGCCTCACAGCCCTCGGGCGGAATCGAACGCGCCATTGGAAGCGGAATTAGCCACAGCGTGGCGATGAGAAGCACCACTATCAGCTTGCGCATGACCCTCCTCCTAGCGAGACGGGCCCAACGCTGAACGATTCGCCGTCACCTCGGCCACTACCTGCTACTCGTAACGACCAACTCGGCGCTGCTGCTTCGCCGCTTCGAAGGCGGCCTGGATGAGGGTCTTCAGGTCTGGATGATGCACCTCGGTGGCCTTCTCTAGTTTCACGAAACGGTGCTCCTTGCTTTGACCCGTTTGCAGCAGGCCCGCCGGATCCGGAATTCGATCGCCACTCATAAACCCGAGTCTCACCCAGCGGTTGTGCGGCGAGACGTAGCAGATGTCCTCGTACTTGATGAGCTTCCAACCGGCGTAGGCGCGCTCCGACACCTCCGGCGCAACAGTTTTCACAAGCTTCCGAAGCTCATTGGCTATGGCTTGGATCTCGGACGGATACTTCGCGAGAAGCTCCTCCGGCGAAAAGTCCTCCACCCCCACAGAGAGAGATTGTAGGTGCGTAGGGGGAGGATGAGCAGGTGAAGTCGTTAGAAAGGGCACTCACCTCGGCCACCGGTGTGCGCAAGACAAAACCTCCGCAATGGGTGCAACCGATGCTCGCAACGTTGACCCGTGACTATTTCTCCGATCCCGAGTGGTTGTTCGAGCCGAAGCTCGACGGCATCCGGTGCCTGGCCTTCAAGCGGGCGGGCGAGGTTCGGCTCCTGTCCCGGAACAAGCTCGATCTCACCGCGGCCTATCCGGAAGTGGTCAAGTCGCTGCGGATGCAGCGCGTCGATCAACTGGTCGTAGACGGCGAGATCGCAGCCGTGAAGGGCGACGTGACCAGCTTCTCGTTACTGCAACAGGCCCGCCGGCAGAGGGTGCCCATCCTGTACTTCGCATTTGACCTTCTTTACGCCGACGGCTTTCAAACGACCGGCGTCGAGCTAAAGGATCGAAAGAATCTTCTCGAGAGGGCGCTGCGATGGGGAGGCCCCTTGAGCTACGTCTCTCATATAGAGGAAGACGGCGAGGAGTTCTACGACGCCGCATGTGCGCGCGGGTGGGAAGGCGTGATTGCCAAGTACGCGCGCGGCAAGTACGTCCCGGGGCGCAGCAAGGAATGGCTCAAGTTCAAGTGCTCCAACGAGCAGGAGCTTGTGATCGGCGGCTATACCGATCCCCAGGGACAACGAGTTGCTTTCGGCGCATTGCTTGTGGGCTATTACGACGACGGCGAACTGCGATACGCCGGGAAGGTCGGCACGGGCTACGACGCAGTGACCTTGAGGGACCTTCTGAAAAAGATGGAACCTCTCCAGCAAGCGGAGTCCCCATTTGCGGGCAAGCCTCCGCTACGCAAAGGAGTCCACTGGGTGCGCCCCCGGCTTGTGGCTCAGATCGGCTTCAGCGAGTGGACCTCGGATGGGCGCTTGCGTCACCCGCGCTTTTTAGGTTTGCGCGCGGACAAGAAAGCTCGTGAGGTAGTCCGCGAACGATCCTGAGGCTCGGAGGGGGGTTTACTTGATCAGCATCCAGTACTCGACGAACTCGAGGGCTCGGTCGTCGTCGTCCAGACGAACCAACCACAGGTTGCTGTAGCTCTTTCCGCTCGATTTGTAGTCGGTCGTTCCCCGAACGATCCCCAGGTCGCCGTCCGCGGCGATCACTTCGTAGGAGAAGTTCGTATCTCCCGGCTCGTCCTCTTGCTTGAGCCACCCGGCGACGATCTCCTCCCGGCCCCGCCACGGCTCCGCGTAAGGCTCGGTGAAATAAGCGCCCTCGGCAGCGAACAGGTCCTCGATGTCGGCGCGCTCGTTTGAGTTCCAGGCCTTCAAATAGCGCTTGACCCAGCCGTCGAAACGTTCTCTCATCTCTCAATATGACCACGCGTGCATTCGCCGCTTTTGTCGTGGCCTCGTGGCTGGCCAGCAGCCACCATGGGAACAAATCGCCGATTTTCTGGGTGGGCGGGGGCCGGCCAGACCGAGTAGCTCAGAGATTTAAGAGACGAGCGACGGCTTAGTTTCGGCATCATGATCTGGCAAGAGCCGCCCCGAGGTGAATTTCCCGACCCGGCCAAGTTCATGGCCCTGCCGGGGCTCGACCAGATGCGCAGCTTTCTCACCGGCCACGGACCCCGGCCCCCGATCAGCTATCTGACGGGCATGCGACCGACGGACGCGGGTTTCGGCACCTGCGTGTTCACGATGCCCGCCACCGAATGGCTGCTCCCTCCACAGGGCCTTCTCTACGCCGGCCCGCTGTCGATCGTGGCGGATGGACCTCTAGGAGGCGCCATCCAAACCACTCTGCCGCCCGCGACGCCCTACACAACGGCGGATCTATCGCTCAGCATGGTCCGCCCCGCGGGCCCGGGCGGGACGTTGATCGCGCGCGGACGCTCGATCCACGTGGGGAGATCGCTCGGCCTGTCGGAGGTCTTTGTCGAAGACGACCGAGGGCGGTTGATCGCGCACGGCTCATCGCGCTGCTACATCTTTTCGCCGTTCGAGGCGCCACCGGCCCAGCCCCTAGATCCCTGGACGGAACCCGAGTTCGAGACACCACATCCCTACGAGCGTCCGGTCGAGGGCGAGATCCTGGCACGCGAGGTGTGGGCCGAGATGGACGGGCTGCAGATCCTGAAATCGCAGATCGCCGGGGATCTGCCGCCGCCGCCCATCTCGATGCTGACCGGCATGCGACCGGTCGAGGCGTCGGAAGGAAAGGCCGTCTTCGTCCTTCCCGCCTCTTTATGGCTCTGTCCTCCGCACGGCAATCTGTTGGGCGGTGCCATCGCTCTCGTCGCCGACACCGCGCTCAGCTGCGCCGTTCAGACCACGGTGCCGGCGGGACAGGGCTACGCGGCACTCGACCTGCGGATCAACTTCACGCGGCCGGTCCCGCCGGACGGTCGCGACCTCACGGCAACCGCGTCCGTCGTGCACCGCGGACGAAACATTGCGCTCGCAACTGCCGAGGTCGTGAATACCGAAGGAAAGCGGGTGGCCTTTGCGACGGCATCGGTCGCGATCGTCGCCCGTCCCGTCACCGCGCACGGCCCCCTCGGAAGCCTGGAGGAACTAGGCCCCTCGGAATAGAGCGTGAGCCGAAGGGGCCCGACTTCTAGGCGGCATCGAAGTCCTCGGCGATGCGCAACAAGTCGGCCTCCGTGAAGGGCTTGATCAGGTAGCCGTGCGTTCCGGATTCGGCCGCCTTCTTAAGAGTGCGAGGGCTCGAGTGCGCGGACATGATCACGACGGGGGTGGACTGGTGATCCGGATGCTCTCGGAGTCGCCTCAAGAACTCCCACCCGTCGATGCCCGGAAGGCGCAGATCCAAGAGGACCCAGCTGATCTGCTCGGCATCCAGCGCGGCAAGGCCGTCCTCTGCGGTCGGGGCTTCGACAACGCGATTGCCCTTGCCCTCGAGAATGAGCTTCGTTAGGAGCCGGATATCGTCTTCATCGTCAACCACTAAAACAGTCGCGGTCATGCAGCCTTTCGCAAGGTCACCTGGAAGTTGGCACCTCTGGGATGGCGGGGCTCATACGAGATCCGTCCGCCGCAAGCTTCCACCAACATCCTCGTAATAGCAAGACCCAATCCGGCGCCGCCTGGAGAAACGTTGTTTCCTCGCGTGAAAGGCTCGAAGAGTTCTTCAACGATGCTCTGTTCGACACCGGGTCCCGTGTCGCTGACCAAGATCACGACCTCGTCGCCATCGGTAGTTGCTCGAACTGCAATCTGAGATCCGCCGTACCTGTACGCATTGATCAGGAGATTCGAAAGGACCTGATCCAGCCGGTCCGGATCCGCCAGAGCGCGAACCCCTTGCGCGATGTCGAGCTCGACCGATTTCTCCGGAGGGGGCGGGGTGGCCTCGACCGTTGCGCGCGCCAAGGCACCCACTTCCACTGGTTTCAGATCGATGTGCATCTGTCCCATCTGAAGCCTTGTTAGATCCAGCAGATCCTTCACAATGGTCGAGAGGCGCGCTCCCGATCGGGACACCGCGCCCAGTGCCGTTTGCATCTCGGCCTTCGACAGCGGTCGGTCTCCGGTGAGCAGGTCGACGAATCCGAGCATCGACGTCAAAGGTGTACGCAATTCGTGGGCCGCGTTTGCGATGAAGTGATCTCGAAATTCTTCCTGCCTTTTGCGCTCGGTCACGTCGGAATTGATCTCGAGGATCTCAAGCGGTTCGTCCTTTCTCTGTTGCATCGCCCAGCGCCCGAACACCACGACTTGCTTACCGTTGCGTGTGGTCTGGCGAAGCTCCCCCTCCCATACACCGCGCTCCTCCAGCCTGGCGATGACGGCCTCGAATGGCTCGGGCATCTGCGTTTCCAGAAGGTCGGAGCTGATCTGGCCGATCGCCTCCTCGGCCGGATAGCCGTACAGTCGTTCGGCGCCTGCGTTCCAGTAATTGATCCGTCCGCGGATGTCGCGCACGAAGATCGCGTCCTGCGCGAGATCGAGCAGCTGGGCCTGCTCCCGCAATGCCTCGGCTTGGGCCAGTTGTCCCTCGATCAACTCCACTCGTGCAAGTGCCAGCTGGGCCAGCAGCGCAATTCGATGAAGCATCTCGGTTTCCTCACGCCCGAAGTAGGGGGTGTAAGTGCTCGAGCGCACGATCAGCCACCTCTGCCCTATGCGCACGGACACAACGGGATTTCGGTCTCCCTCCGGAGCGCCTTCGAGCGATCCCGCCACCGCCGCCGCCGCCAATGCGTCGGCGTCCTGGGGTTCCAACCCGTGAAGGTCAATGACCCTCCCGTCGGGCTCGGCCATCACGGCGCCTCGCCCTCCCATAAGACGGGTTACTTGAGGAAGCAGGGCGCTGGCCACATCGTGGGGGGAAAGCGCCTCCATGAGCGCGGCCTCGGCCTCGCGGAGTCGAGACTCCTCCTTTTGTCGCCAAGCGATCCGAACCAGACCTGGCGGAGCGAACCCGATCAGGAGGAAAGGAGCGCTCGCGAGCGCCATCAGCTGGACGAGGATGTCGACGCTGGTCGTTTCGGCGGCCGGGTCGCTCTGCGCGCCCGCAATGACGATGGCGGCGGCCAGGCCGATGGCTCCGACGCTCATGGTGCGCATGCGTAGTCGCACGACCGTCGGCAAGTCACGTCCCGCGGCCCACAGCCGAGTCCCGACACGACCCAGCAGGAAGACCCACTGAATGACCAACAAATAGACGTAGACCTGGACCACGGTCGAGCGTGGCTCGTTCGGCTCCGGCAGATCGACGACGAGAGCTCCCAATACGGCGAGCGCCGTGAGTACGTGGGCGGTGTTCCAGATCCAACGGACGGGCGGAATCATCGAGGAGAGAAAGCGGTACAGAAAATAGGGAAATAGAACGATCAGGGCGACGTCTAAACGTCGCGCTGCTTCCACGAGAGGGCTATCCGACTCCTCGGGTAACAAGCGACTGATCACAACCGCAAGCGCGAGAACCCCAAAAGTCAGAGCCACCCAGGCCCCGGGTGTATCGGGATGCCGGCGCCACTGAATGAATGCGATGAGCGCCAGGACCACGAACGTTGCGAGCTGTAGACCCTGGAGGAATTCGAGAACCTCAGCCATATGTCAATCGTCTACCAGATCGTTCGGGCGCGGGTTGATTAGGTCAGCGGAAAAGGGGATTGAAACCACCACGGAACGGTGCTCGTGTCCACCGACGTCAGCCACTTGATCCACCAGAAACCCCGGCGTCCCGGAACCACGAGTCTGACGGGAAAACCGTGGCCGGGGCTGAGGGCCTCTCCCTCGACGCGCGTGGCGAGAAACATCCGGGCGAGATCTGCGGCCGGGAAGCGCCGCCCGTATCCCGTGACCGAGGTTGCCACCACGCTGCGCGCGTCACCCGCCTCGAGCAAGCCACCCAACCAGGCTCCCTCCCATTCCTGCGTCGCGAACCATCCCCCTGTGCAGTCAAGCGTTGCGACGACTCGGTCGTCGAAGGCGGTGAGCTCTTCGTATGTCAGCGAACGAGGCCCAATTTGCAGTCTCCACGTGCCAGGATCGATGGCGGGTACGCGATCGTTCAGCCATTGAGTGACGGGCATCGCGTCCGGATGATGAGAGCCACGCTCGAGGGAACCTGTGAATCGCCGGCCAGACCCGGGCAGGCCTGCGATACGGATCAACCCCTCGGTTGCGGCGTAGGAGACCGACGCGCCGGCGACGAAGGCGCCTGCCTTTAGCAGGCGGCGGCGGGAAAGATCGGTCTTGGTGGCGCGCACCGGTCGACGCACCACATGCCACAAAGCGAGAGGCAACGAGACGAGAGCAGCTCCTACGTGTACCTGCATCGGAGTGATCGTGAAGGTGCCGGCGAATCCCGCCGCGTGAACGAGACCGGAGACGATGGCAACTACCACGAGCGAAAGAAATCCCAGCGATACCCAGGCATCGCTGCGGCCACGCGTGAGCCCGCGGCGAACGATAAAAGACTTCCAGGGGGTGAGAACCACGATCAGAAAACCTGCGATCGCATGGGCGGCCGTGGCCCATCGATTCCAACCGCTACCGATCCCAAATGCCGCAATGCCGCTGGCGAAAGCGAGACCGAGGGCGAGTAGCAGACCGAGATTCGTCCGCCGGGTGCTCATGTGACTAGGTTTGCAATGCTCCGGTTAGTAATCGCTCGGCGATTTCGATGTGTTTCGCCATACCGATATCGCGATAGGTCTGGAGCGCTTGCTCGAGCAATTCGGCAGCGCGTTCCTCGTCGTGCCCCTCCCGCCGATCGAGCAACATCTGGGCGTAGAACCTTCGAGCATCGATCTGCTCGACCCTGAGTCCCAGTGTTTCCGCCTTTTCGACGGCGGCCTGAAAATGGGTCTCCGCTTCATCCCAACGCTCTGCCGCCCCGGCCGCGATTCCGGCAATGGTTTCGTGAAGGCGCAGATCGAAGTTCCGTCCCACGCTCTTTCCTATTAGCACCTCGAGCACCAGGGGATAAAGCTCGGCGACTCGCTCGCGCTCACCGAGCATCCGGAATCCCTCAACCGCGCAGGACAGAATGTGAGCGGCTCCCCAGTGATTGGGGCGCTCCGACTCCGGAAGCAAGTGACGGCGCGCGTCGAACTCTTCAAGGGCACGATCGCGGTCACCTAGATAGCACCGGTGGAGCCAGAGCTGACCCCACGGGAGCTCCGCCCAGATCCCCGGAGCATCGAGCCCGACGGCGGACTCGAAGTGGGCCCCCGCCTTGTCCCATCTCCCGCGCCAGAATTGGATGATGCCCTTCCACTGCTCCATCTGAGATTGCTGCAGCGGACCGAGATGTTGAGCGACTTTGGCATCCTCCTCGAGCCGCACCTCCATTTTCTGCAGATCCGCACCGATGAACTCCGGGATGGGGCGCGCCTCCAGCGCAAAAACCAGAGCACCGAAGTGACCCAGCCGACGCGCTAAGGGTTCCAGCTCCTCGGCGACGGCCTCGGCCTCGTCCCAGCGACCGAGGAAGAACAGCGCAAACTGCATGAACCCTAGGAAGCTGGCGAGATCCCACAGGGCTCCGGCCTCTTGGAGCATCGGAGTCGTAGGCATCCCGATGCTTACAGCCTTGTCGAGCTCCATGTAGACCTGATGAATAAGAGCGCGCGCCAACTGCTCGTACCCAAGGAGAACGGGGTCGCCCATCTTCTCGGCGATCGACTTGCCCTCCTCGATCAGCGCGACGGCGGCCTCGTACTGCCCACTGTGGGCAAGAATTACGCCGCTGATTCCCAGCAAACGAGCGCGCGGCACGCTGACCGCGTCGCCTACTACTTGAAGACCTCGTGCCGCGATCTCCAGCGACTCGGGCCAACGAGATGCCCAGGCGAATTGGTTCGCCATGTCGTAACAGACCTCTCCCACCCGGATCGGATCTGCCACTCTCTCGAAGATCGACAATGCGTCACGCCACGTAATCAGAGCTTCGTCAACTCTTCCCAAACTCCGTTGTGCGAGCCCAAGGCGATAGAGCAGCTCCGCCCGCACTAACTCATTGTTCGGCTCGAGAGCCAGCGCATCCTCGGAGAAACGAAGCGCGTCTTCGAACGCCGCCACAGCCAGAGCACGCTCTGCGGCAAGCCCGAGAAAATGGATGGTCCGTTGAGGATCCGCAGCGGGGCCGGCGCGTTCTAGATGGGAGGCGATATCGGCCGCGTTCTCGGCCAGGCTTTCCTTGTGGATGCGCTCCATCGCTTCGGCAACGCGCGCGTGCAAACGGCGACGCCGCGGTGTGGACACGCTTCCAAGCAGCGTCTGCCGAATGAGCTCGTGCGCGAAGGTGAGACGGTCCTCGTCGGTTTCCGCTGCAGAGGTAATCAGGTAGGCGCGTTCGGCATCGTCCAGAGCGTCGAGCAGCGCATCCTCGTCGCTGTCGTCGACCTCTTTCAACAACTCGTAGCTGAAGGCTCGTCCGATAACCGCCCCGGCCGCCAGAACTTTTCGCGCCGAATCCGAAAGACGTTCCAGCCTCCGACCGATGACGAGCCGCACTCCCTCCGGAACCTCGAGTTCCTCGAGCTGCAACTCGGCTCGCCAATCCCCCTGCTCGTCGAACAACTTGCCCTCTTCGGAGAGGTACTTGTAAACCTCCTCGACAAAGAACGGGTTTCCCTCCGTCTCCTCGTAAAGAGCCTTAACGAGCGGGGCGGGAGCATCCTTTTTGGCGAGGGCTTTCAGCATCTGAGCAACGTCTTGCTCGGGAAGACGACGCAGCGAGATTCGATGGGCGAGTCGGCGGCGAACCAACCTCTCGAGTGTGTTGGCGAGTGGGCGCGCCACGTCCAACTCCACGTCCCGGTAAGTGCCGAGGATCAGAACGGGGTGCTCGTGAATCCGCTCGGCCAGGTGCTCGACTAAAAGCAGAGTGGGCTCGTCGGCCCAATGCAGGTCGTCCAGAACGATCAACTGAGGCCGGAGTGCGCTAGCCCGTTGGAGAAACTCACCCACGCTGTTGAACAAATAGCGCCGCTCTTGCTCGGGCGGAAGCTCGATCGGCGGCGGTATGTCGGGAAAGATTCGACGCAACTCGGGAACGATGCGGGCGACCTCGCCGGCCACATCGCCGAGCGCCTCGCGAAGCGCTTCAGAGCGAGCCGCGCCCCGGGCCGCACTTTCGAGAATCTCCACAAACGCGACATACGGGGGTGCGCTCTCGGTCTCGTAGCAGTGGCCGATCAGACCGAGCATGCCTCGCTTCGTTGCTTCGGCCACCGCCTCTTCGGTGAGCCGAGTCTTGCCGACGCCCGGCTCGCCCCCGATCACGGCGACCGCTCCCTGCCCCGAGGCGGCCTTCTCAACCAGTCTCAGGAGCTCGGCCCGCTCGGACTGTCGCCCCACATAGGGGGTGCGGCCGATGACGACCACCGGCGCTTCATCGGCTCTCCACACCACCTCGTAGATCTGGCGGCGGTCGGGAAATCCCCTCAGGCGGACGCGACCGCGATCGCGAAAGCTGACCTCGGGAACCGTTCCCGCCAGCTCGCGGACGACCCCGGCAGCCAAGATCTCGCCTCCCCGAGCGCGCGCGGCGATGCGTGCGGCGGCGTGGATCGCCTCGCCGTAGAGATCGCCCTCCTCGGCGATCACTTCACCCGTGTTGAGGCCGATCCGTATCCGCAGGCCGCCGTCGGAGACCGCCGGCGGGCGTTCTTGAAGAGTCCTTTGAATCGCTACCGCGCAGGCCACCGCCTTTTTCGCGGAATTGAAGGCCACCATGAGGCCGTCGCCGAGCGATTTGATCTCGCGGCCTCCGGCCGCTCCGACCTGATCCCTGACGAGTGATTCGTGGGCCCGCAGTATCTCATGTGAGGCTTCGTCGCCTAGGCGCGTACGTAACTCGGTCGAGCCCTCGACATCTGTAAAGAGAATGGTGACCGGGCCCTCGAATTCCAACGCCCCCGGTGTCACGGACGCGCTCATGCGTCCACTCTAGACGCGTAAAAGGCGGGAATCGGTGTGACTCGAGCGGCTGCGTGCAGCTACTACGCGGCTGGGTGCGGCGCGCGGCGACTCAAGTACTGGACCTCCTGCAGCCCCATTCGGATGGCCCGCCGGCCTCTCAACACCCGCTCCTTGGAAGTCAGGTCGATGATTCGGTCGTGGATCGGACCTTCGCTCGATAGGGGCCGAGGATGGCGACGTCGCTCGCCGATAGGACGAAAAGTCCTGGTTGCCATGCCGCAGCCTTACCCCCATCGAGGCGGCCGAAACTGGGCCTCGGCCCCCGAGGGAAAGGACTGGTCTGGGCCTCGTCGAAATCATGAATGGAGATCAATTTTCAGGAGGTAGACCGTGACAATCGCCGACAAGACGCGTCTGCGTTGGGCCCTTGCTGCAGTGATGGCTGGTGTCCTCGTGGGCCTGACTGTTCGAAATGGTCCCTCACCGACCTGGACCGTGCTTCCTCAAGGAGCCCTCGAACTGGAAGCGGAAGAAGTGCCGGGCGATGCCTTTCTATTCAGCCGTTTCGGGCCCGACAAGGCGCCGTCCCCGCGTGTCCTGCGCGCCGCCGCACGTCAAGCGCGTGCGATCAGTCGCCAAACCGCCCGCAGCGCTCCCGACCTCGCTGCGCCACGCTGGAGGTTCCTCGGACCCGCCAACATAGGTGCACGCGTCGTCGACATCGCGGTCGATGTCGAACTCAAAGACACGATCTACGTCGCTTCGGCATCCGGTGGCATCTGGAAGAGCACCGACGGCGGCAGCACTTACGTGGAGGCCTGGCCACACACGTGGGTGCAATCGATGGGCGCGATCGCCATGGGCCGGGACGGCACGCTCTGGGTGGGAACGGGCGAGACGAACCCCGGGGGAGGAAGCCTGACGTACGGCGGGAACGGCGTCTACAAGTCAACGAACCGCGCGAAAACTTGGAAACGAGTGGGGCTCACGAGCTCCCCGACGATCGGGCGGATCGCGGTCGATCCGAAGGATCCTCGACACGTGTTGGTGGCCGCGTCCGGCAACCTCTTCAAGGCCGGCGGCCAGCGAGGGCTTTACGAGACGCGCGATTCGGGTGCCACCTGGAAGCTCATTCTCAAACCGCCGAACGACACAACGGGTGCCGTCGATGTCGCGTTCGATCCGAAGAACCCAAAAAACATCCTCGTCGCCATGTGGGACCACTTCCGTTACCCGGACTGGCGCGACTACACGGGTCCGGGCTCCGGTATCTGGCAGTCGAGCGACGGCGGAAAGAACTTCACCCTGCTCGGTCCCAGTAACGGCCTTCCGCCCCAGAACGAGGCCATAGGCCGCATCGGAGTAGCGATCGCGCCCAGCAATCCGGGCCGGATGTACGCGATCTACGCGAACAATCCCACCGGAACGCACGAGCTCTTCTTTGTGTCCAGTGACGGCGGCGCGACCTGGACGGCGCCCCCTCAAGCGCAGGCGACTCTCGCAGCGGTACCCCTGACCTATGGGTGGTGGTTCGGCCGGGTGTGGGTCGATCCCAAGGACGAGAACCGCCTCTTCGTCGCCGGACTGCCGCTCGCGGAGTCGACCAACGGCGGCCAGAGCTTCACCTCTCAAGGTGGCATGCACGTCGACCAACATGCCCTCGCGTGGGACCCGCACGTGAAGAACAGAGTGTGGGCCGGAAACGACGGCGGCGTATATACGTCGACCCAGAACGCGGCGAACGGCTCGTGGGTTCTCGCCAAGTACCAACCCTGGAACCAGTTCTACACGATCGATGTGAGCGAGCAAGATCCGCTCCGCATCAACGGCGGTCTCCAGGATCAAGGAAACGTGCGGACCTGGCCGGAAGGCACCTGGAACTTCTATGGATCCGGTGGTGACGGGGTCAAGAACGCGATCAACCCGAAGGATAAAGAGCACGTGTTTTCCTGCACCCAGTACGGAGCGTGCGCGGTGTCGTTCAACGGCGGCAACCAAGGGGAGTCGATCGACGCCGAAACCTTCTCAACGCGCCAGGGCTGGATGACGCCGATCGAATTCGCACCGCACGATCCGCAGGTCGTGTTCACGGCCGGCGACTATGTCAGTCGCTCCGAAGACGGGGGCCGGAACTGGAGACCGATCAGTTACGACCTCGGCAGGGCAGAGGCCGGTCGTGAAATAAACCCGCTGTACGCGGGGCACTACGGCACGGTGCAGGCGATCGGGTTGAACAAAGCCCAACCGGAGACGGTCTACGCGGGAACGGATAACGGCTACCTGTACAAGACGACAAACTTGGCGGTCTGGACACCACTTACAAACGAAGCGTTGCCCGACCGCTGGATCACCTCGATCGAGGTGCAACCCGACAACCCCGACGTCTTCTACATCACCTTCTCGGGCTACCGCGAGGGCGACAACAAGTCGTACGTTCTGAAGTCCACGGACGGAGGCGGCAGCTTCAAGAACATCACCGGCAACCTTCCGAAGGCTCCTGTCAACGAAGTGATCCTCGTCGGAGAGAGTCTGTTTGTCGCGACCGACCTTGGCGTCTTCACGAGCACCACTGCCGGAGGCAAGTGGTATCGGCTGGGCCAGGGACTGCCCAACGCGCCGGTTCCCGACATCCGCTACATCCCGAAAAACGACTCGCTCTACGCAGGCACGTTCGGCCGAGGTGTCTACACGGTCAAGCTCCCCTAACCATTTAAGAGGGGTGCAGCGCGCGCAACACGCAAGCCAGGGTCTAAATCGACGCAGCTCACAACGTCGAGAGGCGAGGCGACTCTGAGGCACCTTTGCCGCCAATGGAGGCCAACGCTTTAGCGGAGGCCTCCGGCGTAAGCGAGCGTAGCGAGCGGGGTGCCGAAGAGGCGTCACGCCCGTCGACGCAAGTCAGCTCAGGTCGATGTCCATGCCCTCGCGTGCGAGCACGGGGGCGTCCCCGTTTCCCTCCCAGAGCTGCTTAGCACGCGTAGCCATGTCCTCGAGATAGGAATCGTCGTGGGACGGATCGTGGTGGAACATCACCAACTGTCCCACCTGGGACACCGCGGCCAGGGCGACGGCATCGGCGACGCTCGAGTGGCCCCAGCCCATCCGACGCGGATATTCCTTCTCGGTGTATTGGGAGTCGTGCAACAGGACGTCCACGTCGCGCGTCAACCCGAACCCTGAGATCCAGTCCGGAGATACATCCAGCAGATCCTTCCCGAGGCCGGGCTCATGGTCGGGGACGTAGGCCAGCGAGCGCGCATCCTCCGAGAGGAGATAGCCAACGGTCGGGCCTGGGTGCGCCACCGGGAGGGCGGTGATACGGGCACTCCCGATGGTCCATTCCTCGTCGGGAACGTCGTGGAAATGGGGCGGAGGCGATGCCTCTGCAAGATCAAGTGGAAAAAGCGGTGGCGATAGGTAGCGGGCCAGCCGTTCGCGGAGACTCATCACCGACGAAGGCGGCCCCCAGATGTGCAGTTCAACATCGGGCCGCCACAGCGGAAGGAAAAAGCCGAGACCCTCGATATGGTCGAGGTGCAGATGTGTGAGCAATAGATGAATTGCTTCGGGAGGATCGGGGGCGAGCGCAAGCCCCAGTGAGCGGATACCCGTGCCGGCATCCAGCACGATCAACGTTCCGTCCTTGAGACGTACCTCTACGCACGAGGTGTTGCCCCCGTATCGCAACGTGTTGTGTCCGGGCGTGGCGAGCGACCCGCGACAGCCCCAAATCCTGGCGCGCATCAGCCCGGCTCCCCGTCCTCCCAGAAGATGGCGAGCATGCCGACGAACTCCTGAGCGCGCGCCAGTAGAGGGAAGGCAGTCACCGAGACCGTCCGAGGAATGCGGTCGAGACCGGTGATTCGAACCTGCGCGTGAGAGGGACGATGATGGACGAGGGCGATCCCAGGAGGAACCTCATCGAGCTTCAGGGAGTTGCCCTCCAGGTCGGTGGGCTCGAGCAGCTTGGTCCAATCCTCCGGCGAGACCTCGTACCTCTCGGAGTACTTGCGGCCGAGGATCAACTCCGCCGGCTCGTTATAGAAGACGAGGTTGCCCTCGGCGTCCGCGATGAACATTGGAGTCGCCAGCTTCGAGGCGAGATCGCGCGCCAGGATCAGGACGAGGTTCTTTTGAGCCCGCGCCTCCACCGGCTAATCATGTCACTTGCTCCGGCACGACCCTAGTGGCGGCGAGGATCGTGACGCCTCTTCGAGCACCCCGCTCGCCTTAGCGAATGCAGCGGACTCCGGTGAGCGAACAGGACTCCGGCTCGGGACCCAGCGTCACACCCCTGAGCGAGACCACGGGCAACGTCAAATAAGACGGGTGCTTGCCGTCGTGGTACAGGAGGTTCACGCCGGCGGGACGCTTAGGAACGTACGCGTAGTAGCTATCCAACGCGGGTGGCGTGTGCACCTTCACGATCAAGCGGTGCCCGGGCCGGAACACATGTCCGAACGGGAAGATCTCCACCACCAACCGGTAGATCTCGCCCGGTGTGATCTGGGTGGGATTTGTGTGTGGACGATAGGGCCGGTACAGAACCTCCCCATCCCAATCGCTGAGCCCGGGATCGACAGCTCGGTGGCTGGCCTTCAGCATCCCGCGCTGGATGTAGTAGCGAGACCCGTCGGGTGCCTCGTCGATGAGCTGGACGAAGATCTCTGTGTCGGTGGCGGTCGAGGCGAGAAAAAGAGTCGCCGTCGCCGGACCGACCATTGCAACCGGCTCCTTGAACGCTTCCGTTTCGAACACGAGTTCATCCGGAGCACTTTCCGTTGTGAACGGTGCTCCGGCTGAGTGGCCCGCTTGGTAGCTCCACGACTGACGCGGACTCCCCGACACATATGGGCTGTAGGCCTCGCCTCCCCCCGGCCGGGTGAGACTCAGTTTGCTGGCCGCGTCCAAATAGAACTTCGTCCAGCTCGTGTCCTCGAGGGGGAAGGTGCGCGACTCCAAGCGACCGTTCGACTTGTTGTCGACCATCTCTAACAACGTCGTTACAGAAGTGCGATCCGCAGCGAGGGTGCCGTAGCCGTTATCGGCACCCAGCATCCAGTGATCCATCCATGCGCGCCGGTCCTTCCATACCTCCTTCGGGGCCGTCTGAGTCCCGTGGACACCGTTTGTCATCAGCATCCGCTTCGGCACGTCGGAGACTGCCTCGAATAAGTGATAGGGGCCGCGGGGGCCGGTCTGCTCGTCTTGATAGGCGCCGGTGATGTGGATGGGCACCTCGATACGGTCCGCGTAGTTGATGAGCGAGCGCATCTGCATCCAGGTGTTATCCGTGTCCTGAATTCCTTGAAGAATCGGATCATTCAAGACTGTGCGGCTGCGACTTCCGGTGGCGATGTTCTCGGCGCATCTTGGATCGCCGTTATCCATACCATCGAACGTGCCGCCACCGACGTCGTATACCGGACGAACACCCCCGGTCCAGAGCAGCGGGAAGCCGAAGTTGCTGACGCCGCCCGGATACACGATGCCGCGGTAGATATCGTCGATCAATCCGGATACCGACATCGCCGAGAGGTGCGGCGGTTGCGTCGCTCCGACCATGAATCCGGTTAGGCCCCCATAGGAGTGCCCGTAGATGCCGACCTTTCCGTTCGACCACGGCTGGCGCGCGATCCACTCGATTAGCTCGCGCCCGTCGAGCGCGCTCCGCCACGAGAACAGATCGAACTCACCACCCGAACATCCAGTTCCGCGTATCGAGGCGTGAACAGTGACGTAATCGGAATAAAAGATCTTGGTGAGCCCGCGGCTGCCCTCGCCACCGGTTGGATCCTCGCCGTCGGCGGAGCCGCCGTCGTAGCCCGACATCTCAAAGATCGTCGGGTAGGCACGACCCTTCTGAAAGTCGTCGGGCATGCGCACGTTCACGGCGATGTAAATACCGTCGCTCATCTTCACGTAGTCCGTCGGAGACGCCGCCGCGGGCGCGCCGATGAGCGTTAAGCCGGCGCCCGCCAAAAGAACGACGATAAGAACGTGTGCGAGCGCGCGTGAGGAGAATCCCCGGAGAGCCATCTTGCCTCCATGTGCTTGTCTTGCTGGCCGAGGTCTCCTATTCCCCCTTTTCGGGAAATTCATGCCGCCCGACGCTTTTAGGTAACAAGCCCCTCGCTATGCGGGGCTGATGTTGTCTAAAAGGCTCTGCGGGGCGCCGCCCCACGCGCTAGCGAAGAGAGGAAAGGTTGAGGGCTTCGTTGGCGTCGGAGTAGGTGAGGCCGGGCTCGGGGCCACCGGCAAGCACGTAGATCGTCTTGCCCACGGCCACAACGCCGAGGCCGTGCCGGGGACTGGGCAGCGGCGGAAGCGTCCTCCACCGGCGGCTCTCTAGATCGAATGCCTCCACCTCCTCGAAGGTGCCGTTCGGCCCCTCTCCTCCGACGGCGACCACAAAGGCGTTCGCGGTCGCGGCCGCGAGCCCCCCGCGTGCGGTCGGCAGTGGCTTCACCATTCGCCAGCGGTTGCGGCGGGGATTGAAGCGCTCCACCACGTCGACGTTGCTCTCGAGCCCACTGGTACGGCCCGCAACGGTGTAGATGCGACCGCGCGCCTTGGCGGTCCCGAGATGCTCGCGCGGGCTCGCGACGCCGGCCCGCGTCGCCCAACGATCCGTCTTCGGGTTGAAGACGAACGTGTTGTCGGCGAGGCCGCTGGACCCGGCACCGGCGACGACGTACAACTTTCCCCGTAGCACGACCGCGCCGCCGGCACCGCGCGCCTCCGGCATAGGGGGCAACGATTCCCAGGCGCCGTCTTTCAGAACGTACGCGAGATTCGTGGCGCCTTGACCGCCCCCCAGAAACCCGCCGGCGACGTAAAGGACACCGCGGCCTGCCGCAGCCATCGCGTGGTTGACCGCGACCGGAAGTTCCGGTCCGGTCGCCCACGAATCCTCGGAGATGTCATAAACCTCGACCGTCGCGACGGTCCCGCCGACTTCCGCGAAACCGCCGATGACGTAGATGTTGCCGGCGAGCGCCGCGGCTGCGACCTCGGTGCGTGCCGTCGGGACCGGAGCCAGCGAGCGCCATTCGGGGGAGGGAGATTCCGTCGCGACGAGGACTTCCTCGCCTGCTCGCGGCGTGGCCGTATCAGAGGGGACATCCTGCGCGCAGGCAAACAAAAGGGCGGCTAGCGAAATTGCGGCAATAGCTCTCAGGTCGCTCATGTCCGCATGGAGCACAGAGACTTCGCTCTAGGTCGAGGTTCCCTTCGGAGTCGTCTTGCGCCCGGCGCGCTGCTTCTTGAGTTTTGCGCCGTTCGAGGATGGACCACTCCCCGAGCCCCGGTACAGCCGGTAGCCGAAGTCGGTCTCATCGGCGGGCACCTTGCGCATGAGAAGGCCGAGCTCGACTCCTTCCAACGTTTCCTCGACCTCCAGACGGGCGGCCATCTCGTCCAATATCTCGCGCCGTTCCGTGAGGATCCGGAGAGCCTCGGACTCGGCTTCCTCCAACAGGCGCGCGATCTCGGCGTCCAACTCCGCATGCGTGTCCGCGGAGAGTTGCGTCAACCCGATGTCACCGCCGAGGTATTGCTCGGCCTCGGATGCAAGCAGGCGAACGCGCCCGAGCGCAGGGCTCATTCCAAAACGACCCACCATGTCGCGCGCCAGCTCGGTAGCGTGCTCGAGATCCGCCTCGGCCCCCGTTGAAGGCTCACCTAGAACCAGCTCCTCCGCCGCAAGCCCTCCCATCGCTGTGATGAGTTGCGCCGACAGATGGCCGCGCGTGATGAGAAGCCGATCGCTCTCCCGCAGGATGCCGGTGATTCCGAGACCCTTCCCGCGGGCGAGGATCGTGACCCGGTGGACATCGTCGCCGGATCCGACCGCTGCGGCCACGATCGCATGCCCGCTCTCGTGGTAGGCGGCCCGGTTGCGCTCCTCGGGCGGCAGTACTCGACCCCGCCGCTTGGGGCCGTGCAGAACTCGCTGGACGGCCTCATCGAGCTCGGGCATCTCGATCAACAGACGCTGGTCACGGACGGTCAGCAGAGCAGCCTCGTTGATCACATTGGCGAGGTCCGCTCCCGAGAAGCCGGGTGTGCGACGGGCCAACGTCTCGAAATCGACTTCGTCGGCGATCGGCTTGCCGCGGGCATGGAGCTCCAGGATCAGTCGCCGGCCAACGACGTCCGGTTGGTCCACGGTGATGTGACGATCGAAACGACCGGGCCGGACAAGAGCTGGGTCGATGATGTCCGGCCTGTTGGTTGCTCCGATGACGACGATCCCGGCGCTAACTTCGAAACCGTCCATTTCGACGAGCAACTGGTTGAGGGTCTGCTCACGCTCGTCGCTGCCTCCCCCCGAGGAGCCACCATGCCCCCGCTTTCGTCCCGCGGCATCGAGCTCGTCGATGAACACGATCGCCGGAGCAACGTCGCGGACGCGCTGGAACAGATCGCGCACACGCGCCGCCCCCACTCCGACGAGTGACTCCACGAATTCGGCGCCGGCGACGTTGAAGAAAGGAACACCGGCCTCGCCCGCGACTGCCTTCGCGAGAAGGGTCTTTCCGCATCCAGGGGGGCCGAACAGAAGAACGCCCTTCGGAGGAACCGCGCCGATATCCTCATATCGCTCCGGGTCCGAGAGGTAGTCGACGACCTCGCGCAACTCCGCAACAGCCTCGTCGGCGCCGGCCACATCGTCGAAGGTGACGGGGGCCAGATGGCCGCGCCTCTGACGTTTCTTTCCGATGGTGCCGAAGGTCATGATCTCGCCGATCCCCGAAGCCCCTCCACGGCCGGCCGAGAACAGGAGCCCAAAGAAGCTGGCGAGAATCAACAGCGGGAGGAGATACGTCGTGATGGTACGCACGACGGCCTTGGAGGTCTGGGGATCTACCGTCACCGTGGCTCCCGCCTCGGTCACCATCTCGGCGAGCGTCCCGAAGGCGGCGTCGCTCGACGGATAAGTCAGCCAATAAGTGCCCGCGCCGGGCGGGGCCTTCGACTCGAGAAATCGCTGCTGAGCCAGGATGGCTTGCTCGCGTGCGCTGAGCTTGGGCTTTTTCCTCTCGCGCCCGTCATCAGCAGAGGGGCCACCGGACGCTTCGCCGGCGGAATCACGGGAGTCGTCGTTGCGAGCATCGCCCTTCCGACCGCGATCGTCCTTCCTCTTGGGCTCGTCGCGAAATGCCTCCAGAGGTCTGTTCGAGAAACGACCGACCAGTCGGTTGTCCTCGTCCAGGAAGGCAGCGGTCTCGATCCGATGCTGGAAACCGAGGGCGCTCAGCTCGTCGAGCGATAGTTCGACACCGTCGGTTTCGGGCGTTAGATAGGTCTGCCCCCATGCGAAAACCGCCAGAAGCAGAACGAGCAAGATGGTGAGCAGGATCGCCTTGCGGCGGCCGAAGGAGCGGCGGTTCTGAACCCGCCCGCGTCGCTGCCTCAGCCTCCAGTTCTTGACGACGCGACGAGTCCGGCGCACGAAGCGCGTCAACATTGACTGCTCTTCGGGTATCCGTGCCACGAATCCTCCGCTAGACACGAGGGCATCTCTAGTACGCAGGAAGGGTGGCCATGGTAACGCGCCGACCCGTTACCGGGAACCCCTAAACATCGTTCTGGTAATTAGGCCCAGAGGGGTAGCCTCACGGTTGCCTCTGCCCAATCTCGGGGAGTAAATGACCGTCTTGGCCAGGATAGATATCGGCCGCGCCGCGCGGCCGTCCCTCGCCCTTCTGATGGGGGCCGTGCTGTTGTTTCTGTCGTTGGCGCTGCCCGCCTCCGGGCAGGCTCCGCCCCCCCAGCCGCAGCGCCGGCCGACGGCGGCGCAGCCGTCTTGCCCCGGGCTCGAGATAAAGCTCAATCAATGGAACGAGGTCGTGGCGCCCGTTCCGCTCACGCACGTGGCTCACTTTTCGGATCAGATCTGCACCTTCATCGGAATCGCCGAGAGCGGCCGGCTGATGCGCTCGACGGACGGAGGCTCCACATGGGTCAATGACGGTCTGCTGCCGGGCGACGCCCAGGTGAACGCCATAATCAGCGACCAGCTGACGCCGAGCACGGCATTCATCATTGCCGATCCGGTTCTGGATACAGAGGATCCGCTCGCGGCGGCGAGCGGCCTCTATGTCACCCGCGACGCCGGCGCAACGTTCACGCCCGTAGAACGTTTCAACCACGTTGCCGTCAACGCTCTTGTGGCAGCTCCTTCGGATCCACAGGTTTTGTACGCGGCGGCCGAAGTGGGCAAGGCGCTCGCCGAGACAAAGATCACTCCGCTCATGAAGTCCACAGACTTCGGACAGACCTGGACGCCGCTCCCGGGAACCATGGCTCTGGAACCGAGCGCCATCGCGGTCGAAAGCCATAACCCCGAGGTCGTATGGGTGAATAGCGAAACCTTCCAGGGTCCCGCCGGCCTGTGGCTCTCAACCAACGGTGGCGTCACCTTTACGCCCGTGCATGCCTCCCCTGCCGACGACTTTGACACCACGTTGATCCTCGGAGGGGGCAGCCGTCTAGACGCCGCTACGCCCACCGGCCTGCTACGTACCAACGACCAAGGCGCGTCGTTTACCACCCTTCAGGACGGTCGCGTGGTCTCGGAGCTTACCCACGAGCCGTTGACCCAGGCCGCCCTCATGGCGATCATCGACGGGATCCCGCGCCGCTCGGTCGACGACGGCACTACGTTCCGCACGATTGCGACCGGTCTCCCGGATATTCGGGCGTGCAGCGAGGTGGAGATGTCGGCGGACAACGAGTTGCCGGCACACTTCCTGCTCACCGTCGGAGGCTGCAGCGCAGCGGGCAACTACATCTATCGCAGCGATGGAGTGGACCTCGGGATCAGCCCACTCGATCCCCCCGAGAGCCAATTCCCGTTTGCCCTACGCCGTCCTCGGATCGACATGGAGATCCTCCGCGAGGTTGTCGTGCCAGAGGATGCCGATCGCACATCGGGCTCGGTCGCGTTCGACGGCCAGATCCTCTACTACTCGAACAACTACGACTCGAATGTCATCCACAGGATGACGACTGCCGGTCAATACCTTGGCGTAATCGAGTCGCCGGGCCTCGACATCCGGTCGCTGGCCTTTGATTCCTCCCGGCGCGCCCTGTGGGTCACCGTCGCCCTGGGCGGCCGCCCCGCCGATATCTACCGGCTCGACCTCACCACGGAGAAGTGGACCTTCGGATTCGAATCGCCCCTGAACTCGGACACGAACATCTCCTTCGACCCCACGATCGATCGTTTCCGCTCCTACGAGCACCACGGCTACCGCGTCTATGAGATCGACTACGAGGGCAACATCGACCGGACGTGCGAGGTGCAGGGCAGCGGGACGGACCCCAACGCCGCGTTAAACCCCGATCGAGGCCATCCCGAACAACTCGCCCCCGGTTTCGCGTCGGGCACGGCTACCGGCAACGGGAATATGTATCTCCAGCTCGAGGACGACCGCACGATCTATCACGTGAGCCGCAGCTGCGAGATCCTCGCCGTGCTCGAGCACCGGCGTTTCCACGAGTCCCAGACGAGCGCCGGCTTCCGGCTCGAGAACGACCAGCTCGCCTGTGACACGATCACGTTCACCCAGCCGGCCCTCTGGATTCGGGATGCCACCGCCGGAGGTACGGGGGCAAATTTTGTTCCCGATCCCAGCGGCGAGGAGAGCCGCGTGGTGGCGTACGCCGTGCCCTACGGCTACTGCCCGATCCAGAGTCAGTTGGAGCTCGTGGATCCCGCGATCAAGACTCAGTTCAATACTGTCGCGAGCTTCTGCGCGCTGCTATCAGTCGCGCACCGCGCCGAAGAAGCGCCCATAGTTGGCCAAAACGTCAGCTTCTCGTTAGACAGCCGGTTCATCGGTACGGCGGCGACCGGCTTCACGGGACACGCGTGCATCGAGAAGCGCGTCTTGGAAAAGCCGAGCACCGAGCACAATGTCCGAGCGGCCTTCTTCGGCAGCTTGTCCTATCTGCCCTCGTTTGCCGCGGGCGAGCTGTCGATTCGTCCGCCCGGGCCGCCTCCCATCGTTCCTCCCCCGCTCGAACCGGCGCCCTTCGTGTTGGTCGTGCCGCCACCAGCTCCGGCACCGCCTAATCCCGCGGCGCCGGGACAGGCTCCAAACCCCGCCCCGCAACAGCAGCCTCAACCGCAGCAGCAGGCCCAGGCTCAGGCTGCTCTCGCCTCACAGGAGCAAGAACAGCCACAACTCGCTTTCGTGCATGCCCAGCGAATCCGCGAGGAAATGGCCGAGGAGTATGCGCTCAGCGGGCGCAGGACCAAGGAGCCGGATCTGCCGCGCGAAGGACAGATCGTGTATCTCGCCGCGGCTCTAATGTCGGTGGTCTACGCCGGCCTCCACCTGGCGCGCGAGCGGGTGCGAACGCAGAAGGCCCGCTGGTGAAACGCATCACCCTCCTCGCGCTAGGCGTCTTGTTCGTCGCTTCCGCAGCCGATGCCGCGATTCCGGCGGATTCGAGCGATCGTCTCGTCACGCGACTGGTCGGATGGAAGGCGGGCGCCGTAGACAGCCTTCGGGCCACGATCCTGTCCGATCTTGGCGCGAGAGTCACCGGCCGAGTTCCGTTGATCCGGATGGAGCGCGTGGAGCTGGCCGCGAACGAAGTCGCCAATCTGCGCGGAAACCCCGCCGTCGCTTGGGTGGAGCGCGACCGGCAATTCCATCTTCTCGACGAGCCCAACGATCCCTATCTTCCGTATCAGTGGTCGCTCTATCGCACGGGCGTGGTGAAGGCCTGGGAGAAGGAGACGGGGACGCGCTGGCCAGTCACGGTCGCCGTCGTGGACGGCGGCGTCGAGTCCGTGCATCCGGATCTCATAGGAAGGATCATCCGGGGCTACGACTACGTGAGCCTCGATGACGATCCCGGCGACCCCAACGGGCACGGGACGCACGTGGCAGGGATCATCGCCGCAACTCAGGACAACAACCTCGGCATAGCCGGGATGTCGTGGGGGGCCAAGGTGCTGGCGATCAG
>JBHELF010000011.1:0-6679 GCA_046263155.1 Actinomycetota bacterium | reverse complement strand
GGCGCGCTCGACTAGGCCCACACGGCATTCGTAGCCCAGGCCCTCGGCGCGCGCCTTCACGTAAGAGACGAGAAACGACAGCACCAACGTGGCAAGTGACACCGCCGCGACCCAGGGCTCGTCGTGCCGGGCGACATCGGGCTCCACCCCGTAGAGCCACGCGACCGGCAGGAAGAAGAGCGCGTCGGAGAGCCGATCGGTGGTCGAGTCAAGGAGGGCTCCGAACTTCGACGTCAGGCCCCTCGCCTTCGCCACCGCCCCGTCGAAGACGTCGAACAGAGCCGCCGCGATGGCCACCATGCCCGCAAGCACCAACCGACCCTCGAGGATCGCGGCGGCGACGCCGACCTGGACCGCTACACCGGCGACCGTTATCGCATTGGGGTTGATCCGTGCCCTCGCCAGCCCCCGCCCGACAGGCTGCATCATGCGATCCCATCCGGCGCGGATCTTGGTATCGAGCACGATCGCATCCTAGTGAGGAGCCCGCCGCGCGACGTGATTGCGGGGGCCTTGCTCGGCCCTAATACCATTGCGGCTCCCAAACATTCGATGAAGGAGCCGCCGTGAAGACCTACCCGACGGAGAACATCCGCAACATTGTGCTTGTGGGTCACGGCGGGTCGGGGAAGACCTCACTCGCTGAGGCCCTTTTGTTTACCTCCGGCGCCACCACGCGCATGGGACGCATCACCGAGGGCAACACGGTCTGCGACTTCGACGAGGAGGAGATCAGAAAGGGCATCTCGATCTCGACGGCCCTAGCGCCGGTCGAATGGCAAGAGCACAAGATCAACGTGCTCGACGCCCCCGGTTATGCAGACTTCATCGGTGACCTGCGCGCCGCGATGCGAGTGGCCGACCTGGCCGTGTTCGTGGTCTCCGCCGTCGAGGGCCTCGAGGTGCAGACCCAAGTGGCGTGGCGCTACGCCGACGAGCTCCAGCTCCCCCGCATCGTCTTCGTGAACAAGGTCGACCGCGAGAACTCCTCGTTCCGCAACACCCTCGAGCAACTGCGCGACGCCTTCGGCATGGGCATCGCACCGATCTCTCTTCCCCTCGGGCGCGAGCACGAGTTCCGCGGCGTGATCTCCGTCATCGACGTCGCGGCCTTCGGCTACGACGAGCACGGCAAGTCCACCGAGGAGCCGGTTCCCGAGGAGCGCCAAGCGCGCGTCGACGAGGTGCGCACCGCTCTCTTGGACTCGGTGGCCGAGACGAACGACGAGCTCCTCGAGCGCTACTTAGAAGGCGGCGAGCTCACGCGCGACGAGGTCGTGTCATCGCTTCACGACGGCCTCGCTGGTGCATCCGTCTTCCCCGTGATCGTCGGCTCGGCAACGCATCTGATCGGGGTCGACCGTCTCGCCGACCTCATCGTCCAGGCCGGGCCCTCGCCGCTCGACCGCCCGCCGGTGGAAGCCGACGGACAGAGCCGCGAGCCAAAACCCGACGCGCCGATGTCGGCGCTCGTCTTCAAGACCATGACCGACCCCTATGTCGGGCGCGTCAGTTTCTTTCGCGTCTACTCCGGCGTGCTGAAGGGCGACGCCTCCCTGCACAACGCCACCAAGCGCGCCGACGAGCGCGTGGGCCACGTCTTCACCATGCGCGGCAAGACCCAGGAGCCTCTGTCCGAGATCGTCGCCGGGGACATCGGCGCCGTCGCCAAGCTCACCCACACCGTCACCGGCGACACCATCGCCGACAAGTCGAACCCGATCGTGTTGCCCGGCATCGAGCCCCCCGAGCCGCTTCTTCCGAAAGCCATCCAGCCCAAGACCAAGGGCGACGAGGACAAGCTCATGATCGGGCTCGCGAAGCTGATCGAAGAGGACCCCTCGTTGAAACTGGAGCGAAACGATGACACGCACCAGACGATCCTGTGGGGCATGGGCGACGCGCACCTAGACGTCGCGCAGGAGCGCCTCAAGAGAAAGTCCGGCGTCGAGGTCGAAGAGGTCCCCTTCAAGGTCCCCTACCGCTCCACGCTGCGCTCCGAAGCCGAGGCGCTCGGCCGTCACGTCAAACAATCCGGCGGCCACGGCCAGTACGGCATCGCCTACATCCGCGTCACACCGCTGGAGCGCGGCGCAGGCTTCGAGTACGTCGACAAGATCTTCGGCGGCGCGATCCCCAACCAGTGGATCCCCTCAGTTGAAAAAGGTGTGCGCCAGGCCATGGCCAACGGCATCGGCACCGGTTTTCAGATGATCGACATCAAAGTCGAGCTCTACGACGGCAAGTTCCACTCCGTCGACTCCTCCGACATGGCCTTCCAGCTCGCCGGGATCGCCGGGATGAAGGACGCCATGGAGAAAGCGGGCATGACTCTCCTGGAACCCATCTGGGCGCTCGAGGTCATGGTCCCAGAGGAATTCACCGGCGACATCATGGGCGACCTACAGAAGCGCCGCGGCATCCCCGAGGGCATCGACTCGATCGGCGGCGGCCGCCAGATCGTCAAAGCAAAAGTGCCCTTCTCAGAAGTCACGCACTACGCGACAGACCTCAGATCCATGACCGGAGGCAAGGGCACCTTCTCGTGGAGCTTCAGCCATTACCAGGAAGTCCCCCACGATCTGGCGCAGAAGATCATCGAGGCCGCCAAGGCGGAAGCCAACACATAATCCCAAATGGTTGTTGTGGTAATGAATTATTCACTGCCACAGCAACCGCTACGGACTCCCAGCGACGGGTTCGGCGCGCGCCTGCACGGCGACATCGACACGATCTATGCCGACCAGAGATAGAAAACTTGCCCGAACGTATCCCCGCATGACGATCGCGATCCCCTCTGGGGTGACTTCGACCTCGGAACTGGTATGCACCGGCCGCTCCGCGAGCCATTGCTCCGCGACGGTTCGCGCGGCAGTCGGCTCCAGGACCACGCTCTCGCCTCCGGTTTCGTAGTACTCGACCACGTCGATCTCGCTCGCCCCGGCCAACGCGGCTGCGTCTGCCTTTGACTGAAGTGTGCGTCGCAACAGAAAAGCCCTCGTCCCATCGACCGCGAGACCCGCTACCGCGAAGCAGACCAACGCGAATCCGAGGACGAGAACGGTGACCTGTCCCTCCTGCCCCCTTTGCGGCGTCAACCGCTCCGGCTCCGGTAGGGATCTATCCGCGATCGATGACGGGCCTCGAGAGTGATTGAGGGGCCCGAAACGGACCCGAGGAAGGGAGCAGCAAACACCGGAACCGCGTAGGAGACCTCAACCTCTACGATGCCGCCGCGCGCCAGTTCGGGCGTCGACGTCCATCGAACCTTCGCACGACGCGGATCCAGACCGTGATCGAAGAGAGCTTCCTCGACGGCGTTATCCACCGCTCGCCCGGCCTCGGCCAGATCGGTTGAGTGGGCCGCCTCGAAGCCAGCTTCTCGTGCAGCCGCCGTCGCGCCGAGAGCTCCGCGATGAACATGTGCCAAAACCGTGAGTAGCCACAGCAGCGGAACCAATAAGAGAAGGCTCAGCAGCAAAGTCTCCAGGAACGCTTGGCCCCGCTGTGCGTCCATCACGGCACTGTTACCTCACGGCTTCCGCTCGCGGCCGCGGTTACGGACATCGGAACCCTGACAGGTCCCAGGACTCGGATTCGGGCCGAAGCTAAGACCCGGACGCGATTGCGACCTTGAAATTCCCTCATCGCCACGGTGACCTCGAGATCCTCGATCAGGCCACCCGCGGCGCGGCGCACAGTCTCGCGAGCAATCTCTGCTGCCTCCGACAGGTCGGTCCCTCTCTCCATCGCGGCGCGAGCTCCCTCGTGGGCCGAAGCAATTAAAACGTTCCGTCCATACAGGGCCAGGGCCACGCCGATGATTCCGAGCGAGAAGAAGATCAGGACAACTATGGAGAGAACAGCATCAACGGCTGCGGAACCCTTTTCCCGCATCTGTTTGGTCAGCAGCCCAGGCCGCCGCACACCGTGGACAGCGCGGTGGAGACAATCGAGACCAAACGGTCGCGCGCGACTCCCCAGATAGCGACGACCAGAGCGCTGGTCATTAGGACAATCAAGACGTCGCCGAATACCTCACGGTGAGCGTGCCGCAGGTGTACGCGCTGGTTCGGTCGGGTGATCTTCCCGCAGTGAAAATCGGCGGACGCGGCGTTTGGAGGGTGGCGAAGGATCAGCTCGAGGCCTATGTCGAGCGGCTGCACGACGAGACACGTCGCTGGGCTAAGGAACACCCGCTGAACCCAAAGGACGCAGGCTGATCGATCGGACGGCGCCCAGAGCCACGGCGGTCTGATCTCTGCCGGTTCGAATCCACAAATGATCCTTGCCAGCCATTTCGAGAATTCCACGAATCGTCAGATCCGTGAGTTCTACCTCTACCGGTTCTTGGTAACGCGCCGCGACCCTGAGAACGTTCAACATCGTCCGGTCAACCCTCTGTGGTGAAGGGCCGGATTCCGCTGCAGGGCTGATCACCAGATGTGCCGGGACAATGACCTGACGGTCACGTCGTCCGCCGGCCGCGTAATTGATTCCTACCTCGACCAAGGGGAGGGCGATGCCTGTGGGCGTTAACAGGAGCCGAGGACCGGACCGCGTAAGCGCATCAGGAAGATCTCTGTCTTGTCGAAGGCTGAACGCGAAGTCGGACGCGGCCTCGTCGTCGGCACGCACGAGCTCGGCCTCGAAGGCCGCTTCCAGCGAGCTAAAAACTGCTTCCCCCAGCCCATCCACGCGCGGTCCCGCCCAGACCTCTGTTCGGACTCGACTCGCCGAACGCCTGGCGTCCAGCTTTCCCGAAGTTTTTCGCGATGCGCGCAAGCAAGCGGAAAAAGTTTCGCGAACCGGACAAAAAAGTCAGCCTCGAAACGCGGGGTTCGCTAGAGGCGACTCCGGCCGATGGGTTAGACGAAGCCCAGTGCGGATTTTGCCAGCGGCGACATCTTCTCGGGCGACCAGGGCGGATACATCACCAACTCAGTGGTGATCTCGCCCATACCCTCGATACCGGCGGTGGCCTCTTTGATCTGCTCGTCGATCATCGGCCCGATCGGGCAACCCATCGTCGTGAGCGTGAAATCGATCTTGACATTGCCCTCGTCGGAGACGTCGACCTCGTAGACAAGGCCGAGGCTCCAGATGTCGATGCCCAGCTCGGGGTCGTCGACCGTCTTAAGGGCCTCGATGACCTGCTCTTTAATGCTCTCTTTGTCTGCCATCTCTACCAGGGTAAACGCCGCTTAGCCGGCCTCGATTCCGAGCAGGCGGGCGGGGTTGTGCTTGAGGATGTCGTCAGTCTTGTCCCCGAGACCCATGTCGTCGAACTCTGACAGGATCCGGCCCGGGTCGAGCATCGGATAGTCGCTCCCCCACACGAAGCGGTCCGACAGGCGACCGCGTGCGTCGCGCTTTACCTCTTCCGGGATGTATTTCGGGCGCCAGCCGGAGAGGTCCACCCACACGTTCGTCTTGTGCATGGCGCTGGCCAGGACCTCGAGGTGCCAGGGGAAGCCGAAGTGGGCCATCACGACCGTTAGGCCCGGATGGCGCGCCGCCACCATGTCCATCAGCATCGGGCGGCCGTAGTCGAAGGCGATTCCCGACCCTCCGGGGACGCCGGCGCCGAGCCCCGTCTGGCCCACGTGCACGACGATCGGAAGTGAGTATTCCTCGCACTTGTCCCACAGCGGCTCGAAGCGTGGGTCATTGGGATAGAAGGCCTGCACTTGGGGATGGAGCTTGAGTCCTTTCAGACCGAGCTCGGTGACGGCGCGGTCGAGCTCCTCCACCGCGTTGGGCTTGTGGGGGTCGACGCTCGCAAAGCCAACGAATTGCTCGGGGAAGGCGCGGCACACCTCCCCGACCCAGTCGTTGGTGAGGGCGGGCAGTCCGGTTGCAGTTTCCGCATCCCACGCGAGCAGGACGCCGAATAGATCCCACTCCCTGTACTCCTCGGCCATCTGCTCGACGGTGCGAACGCGCACCTCACTACGGAAATAGCGCGCGGTGACCTCGAGCATCGGGCCGATCGAACCCTCGAGCCATTCCGAGGTCGAGGCGTGCACGTGGAAATCGATGGCGCGCATGAAACTCCTAGAGGAAAAAGAAAGAGACGGCCATGATGAGGTACGCGGCCAACAGCTGGGCGCCCTCGAACCAGTTGGACCGGCCGTCCAGGATGATGAAGCCCAGGATCGCCGACGAGAAACCCACCGCCGCGATCTCGAGCCCGCTGAACAGAAAGTTCATCGGCTCGCCGACAAGAAGCGACACGAAGACAAGCATCGGCGCAACGAATAGGGCGATTTGCGTGGAGGAGCCGATCGCGATCTCGATCGACACGTCCATCTTGTCCTTGGCGGCAAGGAAGATCGCGGATGAGTGCTCCGCCGCGTTGCCGACGATGGGCACGACGATCAGCCCGACGAACAGCTTGGAAAGGCCGAGCTCCTCTACCGTCGGTTCGAGGGCCCCGACCAAGAACTCGCTCAGAAGAGCGACGAAGACAGTCGCCCCGCCGAGCATTGCCATGGCGCGACCGAGCGACCACTTCGCCACGCCGTGCGCGAAATCTGTACGGAACAGCGCCCGGTGGGTGACGAAGGCAAAGAACAGGCTGAGTGCGTAGACGGTGACGAGCACGATCGAGACTCCGAGCGAAACTGCCTCGACGCGAAAGTCGGTGGCCTCACGGGTGAAGGCGAACAGCGCCGGC
>JBHELF010000010.1:0-3758 GCA_046263155.1 Actinomycetota bacterium | reverse complement strand
CTGCTGGTGCTGGTGTGCGCGAACGTCAGCCTGCTGATGTTCGCGCGCGCGGCGACGCGCGAGAGCGAGATCGTGGTGCGGTCCGCGCTCGGCGCCAGCAGACGGCGCATCGTCATGCAGTTGTTCGCCGAAGCGCTGGTGTTGGGCGCCGCGGCGGCGGTCGTCGGGCTGACGGCGGCCGCGTGGGGAGTCCGGTGGGGACTGGATCTGATGCGCGGCGAGCTCACCGATGGCAGCGGCAACTTCCCGTTCTGGATCGACGGCAAGCTGTCGCCATTGACTTACCTGTACACGGCGCTGCTCACGCTGCTGGCCGCAACCATCGCAGGAGTGCTGCCCGGGCTGAAGGTCACTCGCGACCTGGGCGAGCGTCTCAAGCGGGCAACCATTGGGGAAGGGCTGACGCGGTTCGGCGGGTTGTGGACTGCCATAATCGTTCTGCAGATCGCAGTGACCATGGGCTTCCCGGTCGTCACGTTCTTCGTGCGCAAGGACGCGGTGCGCATCGAGACCCAGCCACTGCCATTTCCGGTCGACCGGTATCTGGCGGTTCGGCTGGAGATGGAGCGATTCTCACCGGAGCCGGGGGCGGACACGAGCGTCGCCGGATTTCAGGCTCGCTATCTGGCCGCGGCCGAGAAGCTCGAGCAGAGGCTCATGGCCGATCCGGCTGTCGCGGGAGTGACGTTCGCGGAACACCTGCCGCGTCAATACCACCCAAACCACCAGGTCGAGGTCGACGAGGGCGCGGTACCGCCGCACGACGAACGCGGTCATCTCGTTGGGTCTGCTGACGTCGATCCCAACTACCTCGACGTGCTTGGCGTTGAGATGTTGTCGGGGCGCTGGTTCCACAGCAGCGAGGCGCGTCCTGACGCACACCTCGCGGTTGTGAACAAGGCATTCGTGGACCGAGTGCTGGGGGGCAAGAATCCGATCGGCCGGCGCCTGCGGTACGTGGGCGGCGCATCGCCCGAGGCGCAGCCGTGGTTCGAGATCATCGGCGTCGCGCCCGACATGGGCACGAACTCCGGGTGGGGACCGGCGGGGATCTATCATCCGCTCGTCCGCGAGAAGACGTATCCGCTCAGCGCCGCCGTGAACGTGCGTGGCGATCCCATGGCATTCGCGTCGCGTCTCCGTGCCATCGCGACAGAAGTCGACGTCACGCTGCGCCTGGCGGAGCTTATACCGCTGCGGGACGTGGTGAACGCCGAAGTCGCCTTTCACGCGTTCTGGGTGCGGATGACGATGATCGTCAGCGGGATCGTGCTCCTGCTGTCGCTGACCGCGATCTACGCCGTGATGTCGTTCGCGGTGTCGCGCCGGACGCGCGAAATCGGCGTCCGCGTCGCCCTCGGGGGAAGTCCCGTGCGTATCGTCCGGGCGGTCTTCGCGCAGCCGCTGCGTCAGCTCGGCATGGGGCTCGTGGCGGGCACACTTCTCGTGGCGTTCCTGACGGAAGTGACGGACGCGCCGTCCGCGAGCCAGATCCTGGCGCTCGGCGCGTACACGCTGCTGATGACCGCCGTGTGCTTCATCGCGTGCGTCGTGCCGACGTACCGTGCGCTCGCGGTGCAGCCGACCGAGGCACTCCGGGAGAGTTGAGCGCTCGCCGACCCGCGCTCATGCCGCGGAGCGGCGACGGCGCAGACCGCGATGATCGAAGACGGGATGGTCGTAGTACCCCTTCCCGGATTCGCAGCTCGCACCGAAGCACGCTCGCACGGCGTCCTCGTGCTCACGTCCGAAGGTGTCGCGATCGTACGCAGGCAGCGCTTCGACGTCGGCGCGTGTCAGGTCAGGAACGACTACGCGCTCATGGATCGGTGAGTTCGCTCGCGGAGGCACGTTGCAAGTGTTCTGGTGGGACAAAGAGGCCGGACAGCAACGCAGGCGATCCATCAAGAGATTACGTGCGGACCTCGGCCGTACCAAGAGCGAACAAAAAGCAGCGGCTGAGCAGCTCGGGTCTATGTTCATCGAACGAATGGCCGTTGTGAAGGCAGAAGGTGCTTCAATGCCGCAGCCGTCGAGCGGGCCGCTCACGCTCAAGGCACTTGCGACCAAGTACGAGGACGAGGGATTCGCCGGGCGGACTGCGGGCTATAAGAGGGACTCCCACGCCGCGATTCGCCGTATCGCTGCGTTTCTCGGTGACGTGGCTGTGCTGGACGTGACTCCCAACGCAGTGCAGCGGTATCTGGAGCACCGGAAGACGAAGGGGCACGCGCCAGCAGGACGTAGCGATCTCATTGCACTCTCCATCGCGGCCAACTGGGCGATTGGAGAAAAGTTGCTGACGGTGAATCCGCTCGCAGACAAGAAGGCCCTCAAGATGCTTCGGAAGTTCAAGACGACTCCCGCCCGTGCGGTCGTGGACAAAGCCCGCTACTCGGCGCTAAAGGAGAAGGCGGACCAGTTGCCGGAGGTATTCGGAGTGCTCGTCGAGCTAGCATGGCACACAGGCCGTCGCATAAGTGCGATCCTCGGACTTCGCTGGAAGGACGTGTCCTTCACAAAGACGGACGACGCGCCCTACGGCTCGATGACTTGGTATGCAGGAGCCGCCGAGGATAACAAGAAGCACGAACACACACGCCCGATGAATAGGGTCGTTAGCGCAGTGCTGGAGTCGTGGAAGAAGCAGTGCGGAGTCATCGGCGCGAGCAACCGTTGGGTGTTCGCTTCCGAAACCGACCCAGCAAAGGCACTGGAGCGCCACACGACGAAGAAGTGGCTCCGCCGAGCGGAGAAGCTGGCGAAGGTCGCCAACATGAAGCACGGCGGCTGGCATGCGTTCCGTCGTGGCTGGGCAACTGAGCGAAAGAACTTCCCGCTGAAGGACGTTGCGGAGGCGGGCGGTTGGAAGGAGACACAGTCCGTGCTTGAATGCTACCTGCACGCGGACAAAGCGACGACCAACAAGGTGTTGATCAAGGTCGTCTGACTCTGAATCAATCCCGCGCTGGGACAGCCCCGAGCTAATCCCTTGGGGCTCTCTTTTTAGATCGCACCCTTACCGATGGCGACCGTATACATGACCGTCAGCGCTT
The DNA here is from genome assembly GCA_046263155.1 of Actinomycetota bacterium. Lineage (GTDB taxonomy): Bacteria > Actinomycetota > CADDZG01 > CADDZG01 > WHSQ01 > DATADF01. The sequence goes on along the minus strand of JBHELF010000010.1, from coordinate 702 downwards.
CCTTCGCGTCCGACTCGATCAGCTCATACGGATCGGTCCGAGAATCTACGGAACGCCGAGCGAGGTTATGCGCGTGATTGAACTCTTTCAAATGAACGAACGGATTGCGCCGTTGTCGGATTAGGTCAACCTTGTCCAACAGCAGTGAGTTGACCCACCCCTTTGCGCGGAGCGTCGCGACGATGCGCTTAAAGCCTGCTCGCGACTCACGCACAAACCCTCGAGCAGCCAGTACGGACGCAAATCGATGCTCAATGAATGCGGTCGCCAGCAGGGAAGTAGCGATGAACTGCCCGTTCAAGAAGGTCATCTTCGCCTCATCGAACACGAAGAAGCTCTCGAACGGCATGCCGAAGCCGTATCCCGTGGGAAACACTTTATTGAGCCACACGAGGCGAGCGACTCGTGCTTCCAGAGTGTCACGGTCGTAACGCTCGGTTACCGAGCGGAGGCGTGATTTGCGCGGCTTCCGGGTGTGTCCGAAGAGATCAGTTTGCATCGGAGGACCGTGCTCCACCGGACTCTTGATATCAAGAGTCTTAACTGGAAACTCCCCGATATTCGACCCGACGATTCCAGGAATGACCGCACCTAACTGCCGTAATTACAGAGAGAAACCGCGAGTTCCGCCGAGTTACAATTTCGGGTCGAAGGTCAATGGGGTTCAGGGGGTCGCGGGTTCAAATCCCGCCGTCCCGATTG
>JBHELF010000009.1:0-6071 GCA_046263155.1 Actinomycetota bacterium | reverse complement strand
GCCGCAGTCCGCGTCTGAGATCTCCGTGTGGGCGGTCACCCCGCGGGTGCCGGGGATGGCGTCAGGATCTTCCGAGCACGGTGGCAGCGATGACGGGGATGATGCCCGCCTCCAGGCCGTCATGCTCCAAGCGCTCCACTGACGCCGAAATCCACGAGCAGACGACGCCACCCCTCACCGACATAGCCAAACATCCGACCCCTATCCTCGGGGATATGACGATTCAGCGGATGGACCACGTCGGCATCGTTGTCGACGACCTTGAGGCTGCTATTGCGTTCTTTGTCGAACTTGGTATGGAGCTGGAGGGCGAGGCGCCAGTCGAGGGACGTTGGGTGGACCGTGTCGTCGGGCTCGACGACGTCCGAGTCGACATCGCAATGATGCGGACCCCGGACGGCCACGGCCGGCTTGAGCTGACGAAGTTCCACACGCCGCCGGCGGTCCAGCGCTGAGCCGGAAAACGCACCGGCGAATGGTCGAGCTCCTCGGCGATCTCCGCCGATCCGGCAGGGTGACGGGTCCTGACCTGAGCCTTTGCGTGGAGCGGACGACGGGATTCGAACCCGCGACCCCCACCTTGGCAAGGTGTTAGGTACCGTGTCAGAGCATGACCTTGAGTGTTCCATTGTGCCGCTGAACTGCGAAAACACAATAGTGTGAGGCACTAGCTGCCACCCTGCGTCACTGGGTTTCACCAGAAATGGTGACCATTGTGTGACCATTGGGATGCAGAAAAGACGGGGGCCGCAACGCACAAGCAAGCTACATCTCCCGACGTTCCGGTGGCGCTCGGTCGTGCGTGCCACCCCGTCCCGCTGCTCAGCGTTTCGTTCGGTACCTTGAGGGGCTCCTCCGACCCGGACTGTGGCCACCTTGGTCGCCCTTTTGCTGTGAACGTGGGTGGCGGGGCGGATCCGCCCGTGCTCACCCACTACCACTCGCGCGTTACCGCTATGGATCCTGCGTCAATCGGCGGCTGGTCGACCGGTCCTTGGAGGTACGCAAGCTTGAGGACGCTCGCGCGAGCGTCGGGGTTGTGGAAACCGAACGGATCCGAATCCGCCGCCCCCACGGCGCGGGGCTCGTCATGATTCCCGACGACCATCTACGTGCACAGCAAGTGGGCTGACGCCCGTGTTCCGGAGGACGTCCGCGACCAGTTCCGTATCGGCCTCGATGTAAGCGACCGAGCCATCACAACCATCCAATGCCGGCCTTCATGGCGCTCAGACAGGGAGGCCGGCATTGGACATGCTTCCCCCATCGCGCGTCTCCGATACACGAAGAGTCGCGGCGAGTGGACCTTGTACTGGTGGCACCGCAACCTCAAGTTTCACGAGTACGGCCCTCGCCGAGCCCGAGTTTGAACATCGAAGACCTGCTGGACGAAATCGACTCCGAACCCCGCCAACATGCTCTCATGGGCGACCGGGTGCGCGACCGCCCATCTGTCTGAGATAGTTCACAACCCGCCCACAAAAGCCGGGTGATGCTAGCCTCGTATCTGCGGATATCGTTCTGCGAGATCTCGTGGGACGTTAACGAGAGTGTTATCAGCTGGGGGACGGGTGACGCATAAAGCCAGCTAACGAACATGGGTGCGCGTGAATCCGCCTTCGTAAACGGGCATCCGCGTAACGGCGACGTTCGGATCGTCCCATTTGGCCAGCTCGGCCGCCATGCATCCGAGATCGCGCCGTAGTACTGGTCGCTGACAAAGGTCTCGAGGTAATCGAAGGCCGTGGCGAAGTGCTTGGCGTTGATCTGCAGATGAAATTCCATGGATGCCGAGTCTGGATGGACCTGCACGATCACGAGCTTGCTCCCTTCCCCATCCAGGAAGGCGTGAAATGCGATCATGCGCGGTTCGTTCGTCTCGACGAAGTCGATCAGCTCCGCCAGATGCTTGCGAGCTTCCTCGAGCTTCCCCGGCTTGATTGTGAACGTGCCGACATAGATGAATGGCCCAGACATCTCATTGACTCCTTTCTCCGGTGAGGACGTTTTGATGCCGATGGTTTCGGGGCTAGTTCTCTACCTCCTCGCAGGCTTCGACGAAGATTGAACCCCAACGCTAACGATCCGCTAAAGGCGGCGCCTCGGGGGCGGAGATGGGCGCGTGCTACCTTCGCTTCGGACGTTGGAGGCTCGATGGAGATCCGCATCCTGGGGTCGACGGAGGTCCTGGACGGGACGCGTCGCGTCGAGCTGCCTTGGGGACGCGGTCGCGCCCTCCTCGCGCTGCTGATACTTCATGCCGGCGAGGCGGTCCCGGCAGAGCGGCTCATCGATGAGCTCTGGGGCGAGCACCCCCCTCCGACCGCAGGCACCGTGGTACAGGGGCTGGTCTCGCGGCTGCGGAAGGCGCTCGAGCCCGGCCGCAGAAAGGGCGAAGCCGCAGCCCTTCTACAAACGATCGGGAACGGCTACCGCCTTGCGATCGAACCGGACGCAGTCGATGCCAGCCGATTCAAACGGCTCATCAACGAGGCGCGCGGCGCGCCGCCCGATCTGCGGTCGGCAATGCTGTCCGAGGCGCTGGACCTGTGGCGCGGCCCGGCCCTCGGCGACTTCACGTATGAACCGTTCGCGCAGCGCGCCATCGCAGCGCTCGAGGAGCTGCGGGTCGAAGCGATCGAGGAGCGCTTCGAGGCCGATCTCGCCCTTGGGCGGGGCGGCGACCTCATCACAGAACTCGAAAACCTCATCGCTCAGCATCCGCTCCGCGAGCGCCTGTGGGGCTTCCTCATGCTCGCGCTCTACCGCGCCGGACGGCAAGCGGAGGCCCTCGAGACGTACCGATCCGCGCGCTCATTATTGGTCGACGAGATTGGACTCGAACCCCTACCCGCGCTCCGCGAACTCCACGCGGCCATCCTCCGCCAGGATCCGTCGCTCGCGCTTCCGGTCGATCGCCGAGCTGGGAGACACCTCGACGCCTCGGCCGCATCGTGGCTTCCCCATGAGCGCAGGACCGTCACCATCGTCGCCGTTGATGTGGCGCCGGCGGCGGAACCGGCGGTGGATGCCGAAGCGGTCGGCCGCATGGGAGCGCGTGCCGCGAGCGTCGCCACGGATGTGCTTGAGCGTCACGGCGGCCGCGTCGAGCGACTCATCGGAGACGCCCTGATCGGGTTCTTCGGTTTCCCGGCGGCGCACGAGGACGATCCACAGCGTGCGGTACGCGCCGCCATCGAAGTGCGCACAGCGGTGGAGGCCCTCAACTTGGAGCCGTCGCGCATCGAGGGCCTCCACAACCGCTGTCGCGCGGGCATCGAAACCGGCGACATCGTAGTTCCGGGGCCCGGCGCGGCCCTCAGGGAGGTCGTAGCAGGCCCGGTAGTGACGGCCGCCTCACGGCTTCAACAAGCAGCCGCCGAGGCAGAGGTGCTCGTCGGGCAGTCAGCTCAGCGCCTACTGCGAGGAACGGTGATACTGCAGCCGGTCGAAGGCGTCGCGACGAGCGGAAGGCCCGCAACGGCGTGGCGGGTCCTCGAGATCGTCTCCCGCGCTTACGCCGTGCCACGCGCGCTCGAAGCACCCATGTTCGGTCGCCAGGGCGAGCTGACGCGACTGCGTTCAGCGTTCCGGCGCATGGTCCGTTTGGGTGCGTCCGTTCGTACGACGATCCTCGGAGAAGCCGGGATCGGAAAATCGCGCCTGGCAAAGGAACTCGTGGCCTCGATCGGCACTGCTGCCAACGCGATCACGCTGCGTTGTCCGGCCCACGTCGACGGTGGCACTTTCTTTCCGCTTCGCGAGGCGATGGTCGAAGCGGCGGGCTTGCACGGGTGGCGCGGGCTTCACGAATTGCTTACGGCAAGCGAGGATGGGCGGCGAGCCATCGACGACATCGCTACGGCTATCGGACTTCGAGCGGAGCCCGGAACAGGTGACGTGCTTTTCCCGGCGGTGCGTCGTCTTTTCGCGACTCTCGCTTCGGAGCGTCCGCTCATCGTGGTCCTCGAGGATCTGCACTGGTCCTCGCCCACTTTCCTCGATCTGGTCGACTATCTAGCGCGAGAGACAAGGGAACACATTTTCCTCTTGTGCCTGGCACGTCCGGATCTGATCGAGCGACGCCCCGACTGGGACTCGCACGTCCTGAGCCTGGAGCCGCTCTCCTCCGACGACGTCGAAAGCCTCGTTGTCGAACGCGCCGAGTCGATCGATCCGAACGCGCTCCGCCGGATCGTCGCTGTCTCTCAGGGAAACCCGCTGTTCGCCGAGCAGATGCTCGCTGCCTACGACGATGGGGCCGTCGAAGCTGTCCCTGCCTCGCTCCGAGGCCTGCTCACGATGCGACTCGACCGTCTCGGACCGGGTGAACGTGACCTCCTCCGCTGCGCTTCGATCGTCGGAATGGATCTCGAACGGGAGGCCTTGTCGGCGCTCCTGCCCGATGATGCGCGACCCTTCGTCGACCGGCACCTCGACACGCTCGTACGCATGCGTTTCATCCGGCGCATCGCTACGAACACGTTCCGATTCGGCCACGCACTGATCCAGATGGCGGCCTATGAGAGCATGACACGCGATGATCGCGCGCGACTACATGAGCGGTTCGCGGACTGGCTCGAGCACCGATCCCCGCAGCTACTGCCGGAGCTCAACGAGATCCTCGGCTACCACCTCGAGGTGGCCATCAAGCACCGGCGCGAGAGCGGGGAGATTGGACCGGACGCTCATCCCCGCTCCGCGAGAGCCCGTCCCGGAGAAGGGTAGCTAACCGATGCCCACTACTGTTCGGACATCAGCCCAAGTTGTTGCATCACGCTCAGGTTGTCGTAGGTGTTCCACTCCTCAACTATCTTGCTTCCCTCGACGTGGTGGATCGTGATGCCCTTGATCTCTACCTGCCTGCCGGTGGGAGGGCCAAACTCCTCTATCTCCCCTTGGTGAGTCCCCCGTACGGTCCAGCGGGTGACGACCTTGTCATTTTCAGCTATGACATCCTCAACGGTAGTGCTTAGGTCGGGGAAGGCAGTCTTGTACATTGAGATGAACTGCTTGGCTTCCTCTGAGCCTTTGATATCTCGATCGGGATCGTGCCAGACAAGATCGGGGGGGTAGACCTCATCGAGGATGTCCAAGTTATCCGGCAGTTCCCAGGAGCGGCGCACTAGAGCCTTGTTTCCTTCCGACATAATACTCTCCCTACCTTTCCCCGCTCGCCAAGCGGAGTCGATTCCGTCGACCAGCACGATGCCGGTTGTGATTTCGTTACTCCCCGAATTAAGAACCCTTTCGTGTCTGTCGATCCGAGTTGGAGGGGTCCTAGCTGAGCATCAGCGGGCGGCCGTGGGACTGAACCCGACCTCGAGACGCCACGCGTCATTCCTCATTCCTTAGGCTGGTCTCTCGGCTACACCCTGCACCTCGCCGCTAACGATTCGCTAAAGGGACTCGCTCGAGAGATGGCATCTCCCGGAGGATTTCGAAGGGAGCTGGAAACATCCACCTGATGGAACACCGCTCGTACTGGCGCGAAGCGGAACGAGGTCGGCGAAGTATGAGCGATCGCCGGAAGGCGACTGCCGATCACTGCATACTGAAAGGGGGGTTTCTCCTGACCGAGGTGGCCCCTCCAGGTCGCCGACCCGGGCCCAGGGGATTCCGTGCCCGTGACGCAGGCCTGGACAGGATCAGTTGGCGGTAGACCCGACGGGCGCGCAAGCTGCGTCTGCCTATACCCCCCATCTTTGAGGCATCTTCGGTTCCCCGGTTGACGCGAGATGGTCATCTCGCCCGGCGACAGACTCCGCGTCGGCTCGAATCCGCTCTAGTCGGGGGAGCCGTCCGAGTCGGAGTTCTGTGTCGGGGTGATCCCGAGCATGCGGTACAGCACGGCGGTGGGGACGAGGATGCGGCGGCCGAGGCGGATGGTGGGGATGTGGCCTGCCGCCGCGGCGCGGTAAGCGGAGCGGCGGCTGATGCCGAGAAGTGTTCCGGCCTGCTCTACCGTCATGGTGGCGGGGCGCTCACTGTCGCTCATGGATCGCTCCAGATTGGGACTCACTAAGGGAGTGGCCCTCGGAGCCGTATGAGAGTGACACCAACTACCTGGA
>JBHELF010000008.1:0-5262 GCA_046263155.1 Actinomycetota bacterium | reverse complement strand
ACGACGAAGTGACCTACGAGGGCTACGGGCCGGGCGGCGTGGCGGTCTTCGTCCAGTGCTTGACGAACAACCGCAATCGTTCGGCGCAGGATGTTCGCGCCGCTTTCAACGCTCACGACGGGAAGATGGCCGACGCCGGCTCGGTGTCGTGGATGTTCGAGCCGAAGGGAATCGTCCTCGTCACTAAGGACGGAACCTCGGAGGACGAGGTATTTCTTGTGGCGGCAGACGCGGGGGCCGAGGACGTGCGTGTCTCAGACGAATCCATCGAGGTCGTGACGCCACCCGATCGCCTCAAAGAGGTCGAGGCTGCACTGCAGGAAGCCGGTGTCACCGTCGAGTCGACCGATCTCACCCAGGTGCCGAAAACCACGGTGCCCTTATCCGAGTCCGAGGCGCGGCAGGTCCTCCATTTGATCGACGCGCTGGAGGAGTTGGACGACGTCGCCGGGGTCTACGCTAATTTCGACATCCCCGACGAAGTGCTCGCGTCCCTGGCCTCCTGATGGCCGTCTCTCTATTGCCCGAGGATTCCCGGCTGGCAGACATCGGGCGCGAACTGGAGAAGACGGGCGGCGCGGCGATGCTGTGTGACTCCGACTGGAGGCTTGTCTGGGTATCCCAGCACCTGAAGGTTCTCATCGGCGAGACCGACCCCGAGAAGCTCGGATACGGCAAGCACATCGTGGCCTGTTACATCAGCGAGACCTGGGCCTGCCGGATCACGGCCGAGAGCCAAGCACGGTCGTTCTTGAACGAGTTCCCGCTGTTCATGTACGACACACCCGGCGGGAAGGAGGGTCTCTTCAAGGTCCTCCGCCGGGCCCTAAAGGAGTTCGAGGAGGAGCTGCCGGAGTGGGCCGATCCCTCGCTGAGCAAGGACGAGATCGTCGACGTGCTCTTCGGAACGATCGAGCCAGTCAAACCTCCGATCGTGTGGACCAACCAGTCCGACTTCGTGCAAGAGGGTTTGCCGCCGACGCCCATTACCGGGGTACATGTCCGGTTCCACGATCATGACGGTGAATTCATCGGGACCGCTCTTCTTTACGACCCGGGTCTTCCGGCGCGAGTGCTGTCGTTGGTCGCACGCGGAGACGAAGGAATGTTCGCCCGCATGGCACGACTGGTCGAGCCGGGCCGGAAGAAGGCGGCGATCCTCTTCGCCGACCTGCAGGATTCCACCGCCATATCCCGGCGTCTGCCAAGCGCGGCTTACTTCAGATTGATCCGTGCCCTGACGACGGCCATCGACGCGGTCGTCGTGAACCGTGAGGGCATCGTCGGGAAACACGCGGGAGACGGTGTAACGGCTTTCTTCCTGAGCGAGGATCTCGGCTCCGTTTCGAAGTCGGCGCGCGCCGCGATCGAAGCCGCTCGACAGGTGACAGAAGCCGCGGCGACCGCAGCCAAGCAAGTCGGCGACGAAACCGGCCTGATCCAACCCGAATCGACGTTCATGAACGTTGCCGTCCATTGGGGCGGAACCCTCTACATGGGCCAGCTCGTCACGGGCGGAAGGCTGGAGGTCACCGCCTTGGGCGATGCCGTCAACGAGTGCGCCCGAATGCAAGAGACGGCCCGAGACGGCGAGGCATTGGCGTCCAAGTCCCTTATCGAGCAGCTCGAATCCGAGGACGCGCGCGCTCTCGGTCTCGACCCCGACGGAGTCGTCTATAGATCGATCTCGGAATTGCCGGGTGCTACGGAAAAGGCACTACGAGACGCAGGGACGATTCCCGTAACCATCCTTTAGGCAGTCTCTAGTTCGAACGTGTCGGTCATGAGATTGCACGCGTCGGTGGCCTCGGCGCGGTTCGCGCTGCCGATCAAGCACCCGAGCAAGTAAACGTCTCCCTGCGCGGGATCGGGGAGGACGAATAGCTTCAGCCGAGCCGACCCTTCCGCAAAAGGACCCGTGAGCGACGTAGTGACCGAGTCGATACCTCCCACTTTCGTCACGCGCGTTCTCCCAAACGTCATGCCGGTTCCGCGCGTCAAACGACTCAGATTCTCTCGAACGGCCGTCTCGAGACGGTTGATGTCGATCGCTCCCTGTACGAAGCGGGTGCCAAGCCGCCCTGCAATGACGCCGGCCTGCGGAGGATCCTCGTCGGGCGCGAGGCCCACGGCCCACTCGAGACCCATTGTGCCCACGAAGTCGGCCTGGGCCTCCTCCTCCACCCAGCCGTTCGGGTACTGGAAGCTGACCCCCCGTCCGGAGAACGTCTTCGGCCCGAAGAACTGCTTGTAGCCAAACCAACCGGCCACCGCCAGGACGAGAATGGCCACCCCGACCGTCGCTACCGTGCGAAGTGGGATTCCCGGCGCCGTTGTCGTCAGCGGCGTACCGCCGAAGCCCCCGGCGGGGCGGGCCGAGACCGTGGCACGCCACTCGTAGCTCGGTGCCGCGCCTCCCTCGATCTCGCGCGCCGCGGCCGTTGCCCCGGAGCCGCGATAGACGTCTCCCTGATAGGCGGCGGGCGATGTCGCAGGGGCGCCCGCCGCGGTGGGAGGTGGCGCGCCGGTTGCGCCCGGAGGGGGCGGATCCGGAGGAGGAGGTGGGGCCGAGGGCTCCCAGGCGGCCGCCGCCTCGTTATAGCGAAGCCACGAGCCGTCCGGCTGCCGGAAGTAGTGGTGCCCGGCCCTGAGAATGCTTTCCGTCATCGCTTCCCCCTGAACACTCGCTGATGAGTCTGGGTACACGGGCGGGTGGGGTCAAGGACTCCCGGCGCAAGGGTCCGCCATCTGCTGCTACCCAGGCGCGTGGCGTTCCCGATATAGCTCGGCCTTTGTGCGGTTACCGCAGACGGCCATGGAGCACCAACTGCGGGACCGATTCTTGGAGCGGTCGTAGAAAGCCCATCTGCAGGAGTCTCTAAGGCAGACCTTCAGTCTCCCCCAGGTCCCGTCGGCCGTTGCGGCAAATACGTTGCCGGCAAGCAAGGCGATGGCGTGTGCCGTGCCCAACCCCTGGGGGACGAGGTTCGCGCGCTTCTCATCGAAGCTGACTCTCAGCGGCGCCGTCTCGGTGGCTTGATTGAGAACTCTCAGCGCCTGCCCGTCGATTCGGCCCCCGTGGTTCGCACGCGCCAGGTCGCGTAGGGCCTCGCGAAACTCCACGGTGCGCGCCACGTCGGCCGGTGTCACGAGATCAGAGGCCGCCACCAGATCGTGTTCCACCAGCCATCTTTTGAGAGCCCTGGCATCACGCAACTCGTCGCGCCCGCCCTCGACGTCGTTGGTGTTCAGAAACCGGATCACGAGGTCGAGCCGACCGGGCCCTGCCGTGGCTTCGCTCATGGATCTCCTCCTGCTATCCACTGTACCGATTACGGGGGTTGCATCGCAGGTGGGGCTTTCTCACGAAACGGCGCTCTCCGCCGTTTAAAGGACGAAGGTTAGTGTAACTATCAAAAGGGTAATACTGGTTATACCCGGAGGTGACCGTGCATCCCTTCATCAGCTACGTAGACGCCGAGCTGCGAGTACTCGGCCACGCGGCTGGCCGGGGCAAAGGGTCATCCCGTGCGGGCGCCCCGGCGCCTCCGCTTGCGTCGCGGCCCGGGTTGGGTGGCGCTCGGTCACGGGCGTTTCGCGCTCGCTCTTCAGTGGCGCCGCCGACCCGGCGAAAGCCGAGGAATCGTCGCACCGCTCCGCTAGTGTTCAGGCGAACAGGCGTTCGCTAAAAAGGAGCGGGCTGTGCGGGTATTGGGGCTCGACCCCGGATTGGCAACCACCGGCTACGGCATAGTCGAGCGCGAGGCCGGGCGCGTGCGGGCGGTGGCCGTAGGCGCCATCCGCACTCCCGCAGAGCAGCCTCCGGCCGAGCGCCTCGCCTATCTTCGCCGTGCGGTCCTCGAGCTCGCGGCCCGGCACCGACCCGGGGCCGCCGCGATCGAACGTCTCTTCTTCAACAAGAACACGCGTACGGCGATCTCCGTGGGACAGGCTTCGGGGGTTCTCACGGCCGCGGCCGCGGAGGCGGGGCTCGAGATCGTCGAGTACGGGCCGCTCGAGATAAAGATGGCCGTAACCGGCGTGGGCAATGCCCCCAAGCCCCAGGTGCAGGCAATGGTCGCGGCCCTCCTCGGACTGGCTCGTCCCCCCAAGCCGGCCGACGCTGCCGACGCCTGCGCGGTGGCGATCTGCCACCTCCAGAGCGGCGGTCTGGCGCGAGCAGTGTCGCGGGCGGCCGCCCGATGATCGGGTTCCTTCAGGGCGTCGTTGCCGGGCGCACGTCGGAGTCTTGTTTCCTTGACGTCGGTGGGGTCGGGTACCGGGTTTGCTGCTCGGCCAAGACCCTGGCTGCCCTCCCCGCGGTGGGCCGCAAGGGGCTGCTCTGGACGCACTTGAATGTTCGGGAGGACCAGCTCGCGCTGTACGGATTCGCGGCCGAGGCCGAGCTCGAGATGTTCGAGGCTTTGATCTCCGTCTCCGGCGTTGGTCCCAAGGTTGCTCTGGCGGTCTGCTCCGCGTTCGCTCCCGACGCGTTCCGGCGCGCCCTGGTGACAGACGACCTGGCCTCGATTACCTCCGTTCCCGGCGTCGGCAAGAAGACCGCTCAACGAATGTTGCTGGAGTTGAAGGACAAGCTGGAGCTCCCCGATCTGGCGGTGGCGGGGGTTCAACCGGACGCACTTGCCAAAGCGAGGTCTGCTCTCGAGAACCTCGGCTACTCCTCAGGTGAAGTGCGCGTGGCCTTGAACGAACTCGAATCCTCCGAGGTTTCATCCGTCGAGGACGTAGTGAAGTCCGCGCTGCGGGTGCTCGCATCATGAGTGCCAAACGGACCGAGGCCGTCGAGGTGGTGGAAGTGCTCGCGCCGGCTGTGGATCCGGCCGAGCAAGATGCGGAACTTACGTTACGTCCGCGCAGGCTGGATGAGTTCATCGGCCAAGCGCAGTTAAAAGAGCATCTCGCCATCGTGCTCGAGGCCGCTAAGGAGCGCGGCGAACCGGTGGGTCATGTGCTCTTGAGCGGTCCTCCGGGCCTGGGCAAGACCAGCCTGGCTCACGTGATCGCAAACGAGATGGGCGCGGACATTCGGCCCACCTCCGGCCCCGCGTTGGAACGCGCCGGGGATCTGGCCGCGATCCTGACGAACCTCGAGGATTCGGATGTTCTTTTCATCGACGAGATACACCGCCTTCCTCGCACGGTTGAGGAGGTTCTCTATCCCGCGATGGAGGATTTTCAGCTCGATCTCGTAATCGGAAAGGGACCGAGCGCCCACACGATCCGTCTCGACCTCCCGCGCTT
>JBHELF010000007.1:0-4486 GCA_046263155.1 Actinomycetota bacterium | reverse complement strand
CGAGCTCGAGACCCCGGAGGACACCGTCGTCCGGGAAGAGGCGTTTGCCGCCCCCGAGGATGACCGGCTCGATCATCAGGTTGTACTCGTCGACGAGCTCATTCGCGATTAGCTGGGCGGCCAGGTTGGCGCTGCCATAGCACTGGATGTCGCCTCCCTCCTGTGCCTTGAGTTCCGCGATCGCGCCGAGGGCGTCATCGGGGGGCAGGAGGTGCGAGTTGTTCCACGCGGTGACGTCTTCTTGCGCCACAGTTCGTGACGCGACGTACTTCGGAAGTGCGTTCAGCTTGTCCGCGAAGGGATCGCCCGTTCTGTTCGGCCAGGCGGCCGCCGAGACCTGCCATGTGCGCCGGCCGAAGACGTAAGCGTCGGTTCTCTGCATCGCTTCGTCGATTGCGGAGCCCATCGCATCTACATCGAAGTAGCGCATCGACCACCCGCCATGCTGAAAGCCGCCGGTGGTGTCTTCCTGCCGCTGGCCCGGGGCCTGGATAACGCCGTCGAGGCTGATGAATTCACTGAGGACGAGACGCATGGCGAACTCCTTCGTCGTGTGAACGGTCGCAATCCCTTAGACGCCGTGAGGATAGGAAATTAATCGGCGGGGCTATCAATGAGTCAGCGTCGACCACGCCATGAGGACCACAATCGTGCGTGGTATTCCGAGGAACAGGCCGAACGGCAGGGCGAATCCGATCCAGAATGCGAGTTCCAAAGGGAGCAAGCGATCGATACCCATCCGCCGATAGACAGGCCCCGCCAGAGAAGCCATCCCACAACGACTTCTCCGACACAGACGAGCAAGTAGCCGAGTAGCAGCGGGACGGTCGTGCTGATCCCGGCCTTCCCGAAGGGCCCATTCCCGTAGGTCGGGAAGCCAAGGAAGGTCCAGATCTCCCCCCAACGGCCAAGTACCAGGCTCCATATGCGCACGGAATGCCGAAACCGAGACCCAGGACCCAGTTCAGAACTGTGCCAACTTTGGTCGCGGCCGGGATTGTTGCAGGCTTGGCTCGAAAAAGTAGTTGTCGCGAAGTTGACAGGGTTTCTGTCTCGGATGCGATAGGCGTCCGCACCTTCTCCGGCCACGATGAACCTGGTTCAACGCGGCGGCCGATGAGACAAGGAGCAGGGGCGCATGGGCAATCATCAGGGATCGATCGTGCGGGTACCTCGTCTGGTTTCCGGCCTCGCCGCCGCGGCGGCCTTGATGGTCGTCCAGCTGTGGGCTGCGACGCCCGCCCATGCCGGCCACTCCGTGACGATCACACATGCACCACCCCCCGTTGCGGTCGCTGGAACAGATGTGCAGCTCGTGGTCGCAGTCGACGGGTGTTGGATCTTCTGCAGCCCGATCAGCCTCCAGACCAGCTACCGGACGGAAGGCGGCCGCACACGTACGATCCACCAGAGCCTCGGCTCGTTCGGCCCGCAGGCCGCGATGGTCGTGATCCCGGGGCGTCACGTCGCCAAGCCGGCCTTCTTGTATTTCTTGCAGGCGAGACAGGACTACTGCTGGTTCGACGTCTGCCACGACGCAGGGGCACGTCTTCCTGAAACTGGCTCTTACTCAGTTCCGGTTCAGTAACTTCTGCTAAGTCAGGTGATCCCGAAAGAGTAGGCAGCCTTCAAGAGTTTTCGAAGCCACGCGCTCTTCGCATCTTCCAGCGTGCTGATCACCACTTGGTGATTCCAACGGTTCTTGCTGATCTGAGCGATCGCTCGAAGGTGCGGATCGTCGATTCTCTTATTGATCCGCAACTGGGAATGGAGTACGCCGTTTGGATTTGTACGAGTGACGTTATAGAGCCAAAACCAAGCGAATTTCCGATTGACTCTGAAGCTGATCTGGGATCGCACCTCTACTTCAAATGCTCAAGTAGGCGGAGGCTGGCCGATCGTAATGGACTGAGTACCCCCTCGTACGGGGGTGAGCTGCGACGTAGGTTGGGGGCATGTTTCTCAGAAAGCGTCGGCGCTCAATCGCCGCGGAGGTGCGCTCCCGACTCGGCGAGAACGACATCATCGCCTTCGACGAATCCGCCAATTTTTTCGGCGTCGAGTCCCGGGGACCGGCCCAGCTGCGCGGCAATGGCTGCCTTGGCGCGTCGGCCGACGAGGTGCTCTTCATCATGTGGCTTCCTCGGCGTGAGACCCACATCCCGCGGGCGCAGATAACCGGCGTCGAGCGGACCCGATCGCATCTCGGAAAGACGATCGGATCAGAGCTTCTGCGGATCAGGTTTACGAACGACGAAGGAAGCCCTGATTCGATCGCATGGTTCGTCACCGAGCTTCCCGCGTGGGAGTCCGCCCTGGCTTCTTGAACTAAGTCGCGCTACACGCAGGCTTTCTGAAGCGTTCCGTGGAGTCCCAGCGCGTTCGAGGACGCTCTGCCGGTTGCCCACGCGGTCCCATCCACGTTCACCACACCGTTGAGATGTCCACCGCGGCCGGGGTTGTCGGCGTGGGCGACTTCCCATCTGCCCCGGCTTCTCCTGAGAACGAGCGGCTTTACGCCATTCCGACTTCTTCTCACCGACCGCCCAGCCGCCGGGCGAGACATCGAGGGCATGGAGGGCCCCCACCTAGATCCGAAGCCAGCGGCCGGCGCGCTCGACCGGACCGCGTCTCTCACGCGCATGCCGCCGACGTTGCAGCGCCATTCCAAGAGCGATCCCCGAGCCGAACAAAAGAGTCCCGCCCAGACCCGCCGGGATGCCGATCAGCAGGGCGCGGCGGCGCGTCCTGACCTCGTGTACCGGCCAGCCGCGCGCCCGCGCGATGCGACGGAGCTCGGGCTCCGGATTGACAGCATGGGGGTCGCCGACCGACTCCAACAGAGGCAGGTCGTTGATCGAATCCGAGTAGGCCGAGCACTCCGCGAGATCGATCTTTCGCTCTGCGGCTACCTCCGCAACGGCCTTGGCCTTCTCCGGACCGTGCATGACGGCGCCGAGCAAGCGGCCCGTGTAGTACCCGGCATCGTCGATCTCCGACTCCGTGCCGATTGCAGCGGTCATTCCCAGCGCGCGGGCGATGACCTCGGCCAATTCAACGGGTGCGGCGGTGACGAGGAAGGTCAGGTCGCCATGGGCCTGATGGTTCTCGACGACGTGAACGAGGTCGGGATATACCCGCGGGAGGATCCGTTCCTCGGCGATCTCTTTGCCCCACGCCTTCAGCTCCTCGGCGCTCCGCCCGGCCACAAACTCAAGCGTGGACTCCTGTGATCGCTTCATGTTGCGTTGCTGCTCGCCTCTGAGCCGGAACATCAGCTGGCCCCAGCCGAACCGGATGATGTCCCGCACGCGGAAGACATCGCGCTCATACATGCCGCGCGCCAGCAAGAAGAGGCTCGAGCCGGGGATCAGGGTCTTGTCGAGGTCGAAAAATGCCGCCCGGGTGGCCTTCTTCGTGGGACTCACTCCCAACCCCTCCATTCCGTGAGCTCGGCTGCGGGACGCCGACGCGACATCGGCCGTTCCGAATCGCCCTCGGCGGGAAACCCCAGATAGATGAACGCCGCCACCAACTCCTTTTCGCCGAGCCCCAGGTAGTGGCGCACCTCTTCCAGCTCTGCCGCGGGGCCGGTGCGGATCATCGCGCCCAGCCCCATGTCGTGTGCCGCGAGCAGAATGTTCTGAATTGCGGCGCCCGTCGCGTGATGCTCCTCAACCTCGACGACCTTGGAGTGCTCGGTCTTGGGATGCTCGACCACGCAGATGATCACCGGCGCCCGGAGCGCCTTGGTACGCGCCGCATCGGGATCCTTGCCGCGTTTCTCATCGCCCGCTGCCCATGCGTCTCCGAACTCCAGCAACGCCCGGCCTCGTAACACGATAAATCGCCACGGCTGTGTCAGGTGATGATTGGGAGCTCTCACCGCGGCGTCGAGCAGTCGTTCGATCTGCGAGCGCTCGGGCTCTTTGTCCGTGGGCTTTGCAACCGAGCGGCGCGTCATTATCGCTTCGTAGGTCTGCACGGGCGCCGAGGATACCGGCGGCAGTCCCGTTCTAGTCCTAATGGTCGTCTGTAATGATGCGCCGATGCTGATCGGCTCCATGAACTTCCCCGGTCGTTCCGTCGCGAAGGAGATCCACCGGATCGCCGAAGACGGTTTCGACTTCGTCGACTTAACTCTGGAGCCGCCCGCAGCGTGGCTTCCCGATGGCAAAGAGATGGGCCGTCTGATGAGCGATCTCGGCCTTCGGGCCGTGGGCCATACGGCCTGGTATCTGCCTATCGCAGCGCCCTTTCCCGAGATGCGCCGTGTCGCGCGCGATCTCTACACGCGCGCCCTCGATTGTTTTGCCGACGCCGGAGTCGAGCTCGTCAATGTGCATCCCGATCAGCGGGTGCCCCTCGCGTCGATTGAGAATGTGAGGAAGGCCAACGCCGAGGCGATCGCCCAGCTCACGATCGACGCCGCCCAGCGCGAGATCACGTTGATGGTTGAGAACCTCGACCGGCTGTTCTCCGGCCC
>JBHELF010000006.1:0-15732 GCA_046263155.1 Actinomycetota bacterium | reverse complement strand
ACCGCCCGAAAAAATCACGGGCCCCCGAGGCGAGCAGTTCGATGTAGTCGGACCAGCGCGTCCCATCAGGCTCAGCAAGGCGCCTCGCATTCCCGCCGAAGCCGGACGCGACCTGCTGGTGGTCAAAGAGGGACGCATCTTCGTCTGCTCCCGCTTTGACGGGGATATTCATCAGGCGACGGCCACGGGTGAAGGCCTCTATTGCGACGACGCGCGCTATCTCTCCGAGATGCGACTCACGCTCGGAGGAAAGAAACCCGTTCTTCTCTCCTCCGCGGCGGACCTGGCTTATCAGGCCTTTTTCGAGCTAACCAATCCGGAGCTCACGAAGGCTCGGGATCAAGTGGTTCCTCAAATGACTCTGAACCTCCGGCGGAACCGCCTCGTGGCGGATCGCGTATACGAGCGCATCGAGATTCGTAATCATGGAGTGGTCAGGGCACGCACCGAACTCGAACTCGTTCTGGCCGCCGATTTCGCGGACATGTTCGAGATTCGCGGCGTACGCCGACGCACATCTCGCGGTCAGGCCCTCGCGCCGAAGCATGAGGACGAAACCCTTCGGTTCGCGTATCTCGGACAAGACGAAATCTTCCGAGAGACGATCATCGAGATGGATCCCGAGCCCAAAAAGCTCGAAATCGAAACCGAATCTGTCACGGCCCGCTGGCTGATCGATCTGCAGCCGGGAGAGTCCATTCAAGTGGAACTCCAATTCGAACCCTCGGCCTCTGGGGAACGCAAGCGGCGGCGTTCCTTCAAGTCGGCAGAGTCCTACGTTCAATCGGGCGTCGCCGATTGGTATCAGAGTTGTACGCGGATCGAGGGCCTCCACCGCTCCTTCGATCGATTTGTCTCCGCGTCGGCCCGAGATCTGAGGGCGCTTCTGACCCCGACGCAGAACGGCCCCGTCCTGACCGCGGGCATCCCCTGGTACGTCGCTCCCTTTGGGCGCGACGCGCTCCTCACTTGCTACGAGATGATGCTTCTCAACGCGGATCCCGCGCGCGACACGTTGTTATTCCTCGCCAAACATCAGGCTAAAGAAGATGACGAATTGCGCGACGCGGAACCCGGCAAGATCCTGCACGAGCTGCGCGTCGGGGAACTCGCTCGGGCGGGACTCATCCCCCACACCCCCTATTACGGGTCCGTCGATTCGACGCCTCTCTTTCTGATGCTGGCCGCGGCCTACTACCGCTGGACGGAGGACCTCGAAACGATGCAGCAGCTGCGGGGCTCGCTCGATGCCGCCGTCGGCTGGATCAATAAGTTCGGCGATGGCGACGGAGACGGCTTCGTCGAGTATCACAAACGATCGCCGGCCGGTCTCGATAACCAGGGATGGAAAGACTCCGAGGATTCCATCGTCCACGCCGATGGTCGGCCGGCCGAGGGCCCCATCGCGCTGGCAGAGGTCCAGGGGTATGTCTATCTCGGCAAACAGCGAATCGCCGACGTCTACGAGGACCTAGGGGCGGAGGACCTCGCCCAGAACCTGAGGTCCGAGGCAGCTGCGCTGAAGGACGCTTTCAACAACGCCTTCTGGATGTCCGACGAAGGCACCTTTGCCCTCGCCCTGGACGGCCGCAAGAGGCAGGTCAAGAGCGTGACCTCAAACGCGGGCCACTGTCTCTATTGCCACATCGCCGACGACAAGAAGGGGGCCGGGGTAGCCGAGCGACTCATGGCGCCGGACATGTTCTCCGGCTGGGGCATCCGGACCCTGTCTGCCGAATCCCCCGCCTACAACCCCATGAGCTACCACAACGGATCGGTTTGGCCCCACGACAATGCCATCGTGGCGGCGGGGTTGAAGCGCTACGGGTTCTCCTCGGCGACCGAGGCCATAGCCACGGCCTTATTCGATGCCGCGGTGGCGTCGCGCGAGATGCGCCTCCCCGAGCTCTTCTGTGGGTTCAAGCGACGGGAGGGCCTCCCCTTTGTGGGTTATCCCGTCGCCTGCCGTCCCCAGGCTTGGGCCGCCGCCGTCCCCTTCATGATCCTCCAGTCCATGCTCGGCATATCGGCGCGCGCCCCCGAGGGCCTGCTAACGGTCAATCACCCGGCGCTGCCCTCGTGGCTGGGCCATCTCGAGCTCCACGACCTCCGGGTGGCGAAGTCGAAGATCAGCCTGGCGTTCACGCGGGATACCCAGGCGACTTCGTTTGCTTTGCTGGCCAAGAAGGGGCCGATCAAAGTCTCAATCCAGGAATAGCTGGATCAAGTGCCCAAAACGGTTTCGGGCGGGCGGGTGGCCGACCAGTCGAGTCCTTCTCTATGAGATGCCAGGCCGATGGCCCCCCCGTGAAGTAGGTTCAGCGCCGGCAAATCAAATCTGGAAGGAGGCCCTAGTGGTCCGGGCTCGACGAATGATCACGATCTTGGCTGTTGCCAACGCGTTGCTCTTGCTGATCGCCCTTCAGTTCGCGAGCCCTGTCGCGGCCGACGACGTCAAAAGCGCGAGCGCCGCGGCTTTCGGCGTCGACACCGCGCCCGTGCCGATCAACGAAAACCCAGGCGTTTCAACCAGGGTGCCGCCGGGGCCCGACTCGGAATCAAGCGACTCGCTCCTCGAGATTCCTGCCGATCCGCTCGCCACTTCGTTCACCGCACATGTAGAGACCAGCGCGGCGATCAAGTCCAAAATCGACGCGCTGTTGCGTGGGACGATCGATGGCGCGGCCCAAGGCCTGCCCGAGAAGTTCAATGCGCGCGGTTACGCGATCGCGGAGGACCTCGAGGCGGTGATGGACAACGTCCGTGCCGATGTCATCGAGGCCGAGGCGCTGGCGGCTTGCTTCAAGGGCAAGATCGTTTTCGCGACCGCGGCGCGAGTTTTGAATCTGGGGGTCGGGCCGCAGAACGTGGGAATCATCAATCCGGCGCCGAACCAAGTCGTATTCGACCAAGCCGGGATACGCATCGTGCTGTGGGAGACGAACTGGGATCCTGAGGGCCTGGGAACGACCGACAAATCGAAGACCGTGTTCGTGAACGCGCTGCACGTGACGGCGCCTGGAGGAGTTGAGGTCATCGTCTCTCATGCAGAGGCCACAGCGGAGTGCGCGGGTGCAGCGCCTGCACCACCGCAGAAGAGGCCGCCGAAGCCAGAGCCGGCTCCACCGGCCGAACCGGTCGAACGTCAACCGGCCTTTAGCGGCTAGACGGCCTCGCGCAACTCAAAGATCTCGTAGGGGAGCCGCCCTCCCCTACTTGGTCGCGTTCTCGTTGCTCCAGACGTCGGTCGGGTTCTGGGCACTCAATCGCGTTGGCACTGCCGAAGAGAATCGCCCGATCTTCGCGAGCGCACAGGCTCCGCTCGGCCTGGAGGAGACATTTGCGACCATCGCGACGGTCACCGGAGAGCGCGCCATAGCCCGAACGGCTCCCGAACGAAGCGCGGACACGCTCGCGTCCTTTCTGCCCGTGAGCCCGCAGGGCTCCCCTCAGGTCTTTCTCGTCACGAATGAGGTGAGGACGGGCACCGAAGTCGCGTGGTACGAGGTGCTTTTGCCGGTCCAACCCAACGGCACGACGGGATTCGTTCGGGCGCGCGACGTCGACGTCGCGACCTCTCCCTACCGACTCGAGGTCGACACGGCTCGCTACACGTTGACTCTATGGAACGGCGCGGAGCCCATGTCGACCTATCCAGTGGGAATCGGCACCGGCGAGACTCCGACTCCGCGCGGGTTCTTCTATCTGACGTCCCTGCTCAAGCCGCCGGCGGAAAACACGATCTACGGAAAGTACGCGTACGGTCTCTCGGCGCACGCCGAGGCGGCCGACGACTGGTACGGGAACGGAGTGATCGGCCTGCACGGCACGAACGATCCGACATCGGTGGGCCGCCCGTCGAGCAATGGATGCCTGCGGATGCGTAACGATGACATCACGGAGCTGGCGGGCCTGCTGCCCCTGGGAACCCCGATTCTCATCCGCTAGCACGGCTGCCTATTACTGTTGGGGGGTCGGGTCTCGGAAGGAGCCAGCCAATGGACGTCTATCAGTGCCCCGAGTGCGAGCTCCGCTTCCGGTTTGCCTCCGAGCTCCAGGATCATCTCGCAAACTCCCATCCCGATTTCCGGGCCGAGGCCAAGTCTCTGGAGGACATGCTGATCACTGCCTCCCACCGGCATCGTCGCAAAGAGGGCTACCACCCGGGTCCGGAGAAGAACGCCGACTAATAGCCCCGCCCGGCGAGCACCTCGTTTAGCGCGCGCCAGAAACGCCCGCGCGGAATGGGCTCACAGCCCGCCGCGCGGGCCGCGTCGCCGAGCTCGACGTCGACATGTGAGTAGTAACCCACGACACGCTTCGGAGTGATCCCGGCGCGTCGGGCCTTTCCCAATTCCGAGAGAAGCTCCTCGGCGCCGTTGTCCAGATCCAGAACCAGCACCTCCGGGTCACTGTCTAGCAGTGCTTCCATCAATCCCGGCGTGCTGGTGGTGCGAATCTCGCGGTCGAGGCGACGCACGGCGTCGCCGAGGCGCGCCTGAGCCATGAGGTCGGCTTCCACGAGGAGGACGAGTGGCTGTTCCATCAGTGGCGCTTAACGGGTTTGCGCCCGGATTGAACGCGTGAGCGCGGCCAGCTTTTCGGATTCAGTCACCGGATAGGCGGGGCTCGGGTCGAGTGAGCGCAGGTAGTCCGGCAAGGCCTCGATGGCTTGGCGACAACGCTCGCGAAGGTCCGCAAGCGGCTCCGGGGGGCCGGCGCGACGGCCTTCTGCAAGAACCTTCACGAGTAACGGCCGGCCCTTCGCGGTCTCCTCTTCCAGTGCGATCAAGTCGCGTTCGTATCTGCCCTCTTTCTCCATCCGGAAGATCTGCTTTCGTCCCGGAAACGTCAGTTTCCCGACCGACAGCTTTACCTTGGGCCCCCCTGCGTCCTCCACAAGCTTGTAAACGCCCCCGAGCGAGGGCGCGTCACCACTGGTGCCCATCTGGGTACCGACGCCGAAGGCATCCACGGGCGCCCCCTCCTTGAGAATCTCTCGGATCCGGTACTCGTCCATATCGCCCGACAAGATGATCTGAACCTTGTTCAAGCCTGCCTCATCCAGAATTTTGCGCACCGCGTGGGACAGAGGAGCTAGGTCACCGGAGTCAATGCGCACACCACGAATCTCCACACCCTCCGGCACCAGTTCGTTCGCGACACGAGCCGCGCGCCGCGCCCCCTCTTCGACATCGAAGGTGTCGATCAACAGAACCGCCCGGGTGGGGAAATCCCGAGCGAACGCCCGAAACGCGTCCTCCTCCGAGGCAAACGACATAACGTAGGAGTGCGCCATCGTGCCGCTGACCGGAATGCCGTAGCGCTTGCCTGCCAGCACGTTGGACGTTGCAGAGGCTCCGGAGATATAGGCCGCCCGCGCCGCCTTGAGTCCGGCGTCGGCACCGTGGTCCCTTCGCAGTGAGAAGTCGACAAACTCGCAGTTCTCGCAGGCAATCGCAACACGGACGGCCTTGGAAGCGACCATGCTCTGGAAGGCTATGCAGTTGATGAGAAAGGTCTCGACGATCTGAGCTTGAAGAAGGGGACCCGTAACGCGTAGAACCGGCTCACGCTCGAAGAAGACCTCACCCTCGGGAATCGCCCAGACATCTCCGTCGAAACGGAGTCGCCCGAGTTCGGCCAGAAAGTCATTCGAGAAAATCTCGAGCGACTGCAGGTAGTCGACCGCGTCGTCATCGAAGTGAAGCGTCTCGAGGTAATCGAGAGCATCTTCCAGTCCACATGCAACGAGGAAATTGCGCTTCTCCGGGAGTTCCCGGATAAAGAGATCGAAGGTGGCGGGCTGGTTGCCTAGACCCTGCGAGTAGTAGCTCGCAGCCATTGTGAGCTCGTACAGATCGGTCAGCAACGCGGCCTCGCCCGCGCTCGGCCAAATCACTCGAGTCGGGCGCCGGCGCGCTCCATCTCCTGTATCGCTTGCTCCCCATCGCCGGGTTTCAAGTTCACGGCGCGCATCGCGTCCCTGGGGGCAGTCACCCCGAACCCCTTGCGCCTGGCGTCGAGAACCGTCTCCTTGACGCAGTAGTCGGTGGCCAGCCCGGCGACGACGACATCCGTCACGTCGCGCGTTCGGAGCATCTCGTCGAGACCGGTCTCACTCTCCGACCCGCTCTCTGGATCCCGCACCGTGAATCCGGAATAGCCGTCCTCTCCTCCGGTGCCTTTCCGAACTACGTCTCCGGCGACTTTGAGGTCGGGGTGGAATTGGGCTCCCCAGGTATCGCGCACGCAGTGCACCGGCCAGATCCCACCGTCCTTCTCGAAATGGGGTGTCGAGTCCGGGTGCCAGTCCTGTGTGTAAAAGACCGGGGCACCGGCAGCTTGGGCGGCCGTTATCTCTTCGTTGATCAGAGGGACTACTTCCTCGCCACCCGACACGTAGAGATTGCCCTTGGGATGAGCGAAATCGTTCTGGACGTCGACGACGATGAGGGCCGTCTTGTGGTCGTATCGAGCCACGCGCCCTCCCTCCCTCTTGACAGCCATTACGTGGGTGAAACGATGCTCGCATCTTAGGTTTCCCGTTCGCTGTAGAGGAGATGTAGTGGCGAAGCGCACCAAGATCAAGGGTTGGCGAAAGATCGCCGCGGCCACGTGGGGTCATCCGAACGACCCGCAGATCTACGGTGATCTGGAGTTCGATGCCACGCCCATCCTGGCTTTCATCGATGACGCGCGCGCCGCAACGGGCACACGACTAACTGTCACTCACATGGTCGGCAAGGCCATCGGACATGCTCTGGGCGAGCATCCCGATCTCAACGTCCACATCCACCGGGGCGATTTCGTCCGTCGCGAAACGGTCGACATCTTCTTCATCGTCTCGGCCGAGGGCGGCGCGGAGTTGTCCGGGGTGAAGGTGGAGCGGGCCGACGAGAAATCGGCGATCGAGATTGCGACGGAGCTGTCAGAGCGAGCGGGTCGAGTTCGCACCGGAGACGACGTCGAGTTCGGAAAGACGAAGACGATCTTCGCGCGCACACCACGCCGGCTGTTGCAGCTGGGATTCAAGGTAGCCGCGTGGCTGACGACGGATCGAGACATGGATCTCAAGAAGTACGGGTTGCCGCGTCAGCCCTTCGGCAGTGCCATGGTCACGTCGGTCGGTATGTTCGGGATCCAGCACGCCTATGCACCGCTGTCCCCTTACTACCGCGTTCCCCTACTCGTGCTCGTTGGCGAGATCACAGATAAGCCGACGGCGGTCGAGGGCCGCGTCGTGGTCAGACCGGTGCTGACTCTGAGCGCGACGCTCGACCATCGATATCTCGACGGCTACCACGCGTCCCGCCTGGCGCGCAGCCTGAGGGACTATCTCGAAGACCCGAAGCGGTTCGAGCCTGCGCTGAAGTAAGACACACTCAAGGAAAGGTTTTGGGCGGGCGGGTGGCTGCCTGGGCCGAACAACGAAAAACTAAAAGCGGCGCTTTTGGCGGGAACGCATCATCGAGCGGCGGCCGTGCGACGAGTACACCATCGCAGGAGCGGCCAGTTCCAGGCCTCCGGCCTGGTACTCGTCCTTCAACTCGAGCTGGCGCACCATCACGCTGACCTCTTGCGACTGAGTCGGTGAGACGAAGGTCACGCCGGCCCCCGATCTGCCCGCCCGAGCCGTGCGACCCACACGATGCAGGTAGTCCTTGTGGTCTTGCGGAGGGTCGTAGTTGATGACGTGGGTGATGGCGTCGAGATCGAGACCTCGCGCGGCCACATCCGTAGCAATCAAGATGTCCGCCTTGCCCGAGGCAAAGCGCTCGAGCGTACGCTCACGCGCGGACTGTCGCATGTCGCCGTGCAGTGCAAGGGCCGGAACCCTGCGTGCCCCGAGGCGTGCCGCCAGACGGTCGGCTCCACGCTTGGTACGCACAAAGACCAGCGCGAGCCCGCGCTCCTCGCCCAGAACCTCGATCAACTTGTCGAGCTTGCCTCGATCGTCCACCTGTATGAAGCGATGATTCGCCTCCGCCACCGTCGGGCGGGTCTCAGCGACCTCATGCAAGACGGCGTTGTTTGTGTAGCGGTCGGCGAGGCGCCCCGCGAGCCCGTCTAGGGTCGCGGAGAAGAACATGGTCTGGCGCGCCTTCGGCAGCAGGGCCACGATGCGATCGACCTGAGGCTGGAAACCCATATCGAGCATGCGGTCGGCCTCGTCGAGTACGAGGATGCTCACCGCACTAAGCGAGATCAGCTTCCGGGAGACGAGATCAGTCAGACGGCCCGGCGTCGCCACAAGGATGTGAGCTTTGCGGGCGCGCTCGGCTTGTTTGTCGAGCGACACTCCCCCATAGACGGAAGCGACACGCAGGTTGCGCGCCGCGGCGATATCCTTGATCTCCTCGGTTACCTGCACCGCGAGTTCACGAGTGGGCACGAGGACAAGGGCCGCCGGACGCTTCATGGTCGGATCGATCCGTTCGACCAGTGGGATTCCGAAAGCGATCGTCTTGCCGGATCCGGTCCGGGACTTGGCCAGCACGTCGCTGCCCCGCAGCGCATCCGAAAGCACCATCTCCTGGATCGGAAAGGCGTCTCGGATGTTGCGGCGCGCGAGGGCCTGAGCCACGGCGCGCGACGCGCCTAGTTCTCCAAAGGATGCCAATTTGGTTCAACTCCTTCTTATTCGGTAAAGCCGCTACCGATTTACGGGAGATCTGCGACCAACCCCGTAATTAAGAGGAGGAACCGGCGGAAGATCTCACGGGCGACGCCCTGTCGCCCTGAACTGCTGCTTGGTACAACACCCAGGGTAGCCGACTATTCCCAGAACACAAGGCTTTGACGAATTACCCCTCGGGACCCGCGATCGCAGTGACCTCGATCTCGACGAGTATCTCAGGGTCGATGAAGGGGCCCGCCTGCATCGTGGTGTTAGCGGGCCGGATCTCGGAGAACACTTCGCCGTGCGCCCTGCCGGCGTCCTTCCATGTGGCAACGTCTTTCAGCAAGACACGGGTCCGAACTACATCGTCGAACGAGGCGCCTAACTCCTCGAGGGCGGCGCCGATCGTCTCCAACGCCTGCTTCGTCTGTCCATAGACATCCCCGGGGAACAGGATGTTGCCCTCTGGATCGGCCGGCGCGGTGCCGCTGACCTCGATCATGTTGCCAACCCGCACGGCACGCGCATACCCCATGGATTTCTCCCACGGTCGGTTCGCGCTCACCATGCGTCGAGCCACCTCAGCTCCTTTGTTCGAGCAAATCGATGTTCGCCTTCTCCGACGGATCGAGTTCCGTTGCGAACCAGGCGTCGAGCATCTCTTTCGCAACGGTCGGCGAGGTCAAACGGAGGCCCATGACGAGCACGTTGGCGTCGTTCCATTTGCGTGCCCCCTCGGCGGTCTGCGCGTCCGTGCAGAGCGCAGCCCTCACTCCGGGCACCTTGTTGGCGGCGATGGAGGCCCCGGTGCCGGTCCAACAGAAAAGGACCCCCGTATCCACGCGCCCGGAGGCGACCGCCTCCCCGACCTTGCGACCTACCTCCGCCCACTGAATGTCCTCGCCCGCCGGAGGGCCGACGATGGTCAAGTCGCCTCCGCGTCGTTTGAGTTCCTCGATCACCGCGTCGGTCAGCTCGTTGCTTTCATCCGATCCCAAGACAACTCTCATACAACGATGCTACGGCTCAGAGGCCGTCCTCTATGCTCCCGGCCGTGGCCGACGTAGCAATTTCGATTCGCGGTCTTCGTAAGACTTACGGGAAGCTCGAAGCAGTGCGCGGCATCGATCTCGACGTAGATGTGGGTGAAGTGGTTGCCATGCTGGGGCCGAACGGCGCGGGGAAAACAACCACTGTTGAGATCCTCGAGGGACACAGGAAACGTACGTCTGGTGAGGTGTCGGTTCTCGGGCACGACCCGGGAAAGAGAGAGCGCACTTTCAAACAGCGCATCGGCATCGTCCTTCAAGAAACCGGCGTCGAACCGTTCCTCACCGTGAGCGAGGCGGTCGATCTCTACCGCGGCTATTACCCGAACCCCCGGCCGGTCGACGAGATCCTCGAGGTGGTCGGGCTGGAGGAAAAGAAGGACGTGCGCGTCAACAAGTTGTCAGGAGGCCAGCAGCGGCGCCTCGACGTCGCCATCGGGCTCGCCGGAGACCCCGAACTGCTGTTCCTTGATGAGCCCACAACCGGATTCGACCCCGCGGCTAGACGAAAGGCGTGGACGATGGTCGAGAACCTTCAAGGGCTGGGGAAAACGATATTTCTGACTACGCATTACATGGACGAGGCCCAGCACCTGGCGGATCGTGTCGCGATCATCGTCGACGGGCGCATCGTGGCGGAGGGGCCACCGAGCTCACTCGGAGGTTCACAGCTCGGCCGGACGTCCATCTCATTCAGACTGCTCGAGGGCGCTCCACGCCTGCCGCGCCCCATTGCGAAAGATCTCGTTGACGCTAACGGGTGGTTCGAGTTGAGCACGCCGGAGCCCGAGAGAATCCTCCATCTCCTGACCGGGTGGGCGCTCGAAAACAACACGCGGCTTGAGCACCTCTCCGTGCACGGAGGGACGCTGGAAGAGGCCTATCTCGAACTCACCGCCGCGGCGGAAACGGGAGAGCCTGATGAGTAGCCTGGGCCTCGCCCTTCGGCAGGTCGGCTTCGAGAACAAGTCTTTCTGGCGCAACCCCGCGGCCGCCGGTTTCACCTTCGCCTTCCCTCTAATGTTCCTGATTCTGTTCAACGCGTTGTTTGGTGAGAGCCAGTTCTTCGTTCCCTCGATCGCGGCCTTCTCGGTGATCTCTGCCTGCTACACGAACGTCGCGATCAGCACGTCGTTTGCGCGCGATCAGGGAATACTGAAACGTAAGAGGGGCACACCCCTGCCCCCGGCCGCCTACATGATGGCGCGCGTCGTACACGCGAGCGCGATCGGCGTCCTACTAGTAGCGATAATCGCGATGGCGGGGACTCTGTTCTACGAGGTCGAGCTACCAACCGACACCATGCCGGCTTTCATCGTGGCCATCCTCGTCGGCGCGGCGGCGTTCAGCGCCCTCGGCCTCGCCATCACCAGTTTCATTCCCAATGCGGATGCAGCTCCGCCCATCGTGAACCTCTCGATCCTGCCCTTGCTCTTCATCTCCGACATCTTCATTCCGACAGATCGGGCTCCTGAATGGATCACGCGCGTGGCCGATCTCTTCCCTGTAAGGCATTTCGCGCGGGCTATGGCGGCGGCGTTCAATCCTTTCGGAAGTTCCGGCTGGGAGGCCGGACACCTCGCGGTGGTGGGGATTTGGGGCTTGGTCGGAGCGGTGATCGCGTTGCGCTTCTTCTCATGGGAGCCTCGTCGCTGAGTGCGGCTGGGAGCGGGCCTGTCGTGACCGACTCCCACATCAAGTTCTCGGTGCACGATCCCGATCACGAGCTCGCGCGCGTGAGGCTCGCCCAAGAGGTTGCCCGTCCTCGGCTCGGCCCCGACTTCGTTCGCTTCCCCTCACGCGCCGGGTGGGAGCTGCTCCTGCCGCGTCCCGAGGCCGATCGCATGGAGTACCAACTCGAGATCAGCGGCGGCGACGGTGACGCTGAATTCGTCACCGATCCCGCGAACCCGCTCCGGGCTCCCGGGCCTTTCGGAGACAAGTCCGTGGTGGAGATGCCCGAGTACGTCCCTCCGGCGTGGGTCGGTTCGGGGCCGGAGGTGCGGGGTAACGTCAGCGCGGTTGAGATAAGGAGCAGAGCGCTACGAGCCAGGCTACGAGCAAACCTGTGGAGCGCCCCGGGCTCAGACCCGGCTGCACCGCTCCCGTTGCTCGTGGTCCACGACGGGTCGGACTATGCGAACTACTCCGGCCTCGTACACCTGCTGGACTTCTGCGCCGCACACGAAGAGTTGCCGCCGATGCGCGCCGCACTGCTTGATCCGGTGGACCGTAACCAGATCTACTCCGCGTCGGCGACCTACGCCGGCGCCCTAGCTCACGATCTGCTGCCGCAACTGGCAGAGCTCGCGCCCACTCCCCATGGACGCTCGGCCCGCGTCGGCATGGGGGCCAGCCTCGGCGCCCTCGCCATGCTTCACGCGCACCGGCGTACTCCGGCTTTGTTCGGGGGGCTTTTCCTGCAGTCGGGCAGCTTCTTTCGTCCGCGGCTCGACCGCTACGAGGAGAGCTTCGTGCGCTTCCGGAGGATCGCCCGGTTCACCGGGGAGCTGACGGGTAGGCAACCAGAGAATGCCCACCCGATATCCATCACGATGACCTGTGGATCGGCCGAGGAGAATCTGGCAAACAATGAGCTCACCCGCGATGCCTTGCGAGCCCAGGGATACACGGTGACTTTCGTAGAGCACAGGGATGCCCACAACTGGATCTCGTGGAGGGACGTCTTGCACCCGCACTTGGTGGATCTTCTGAGAGGACTGTGGTCATGAAGCGCGACGACGTCGGCCTCTGGGCGCCGCAGTTCGGCACGGAGGGCCGCGTCGTGATGTACGGCCACTACGGGCGGCCGCTTCTCGTGTTTCCGTCGGAACAGGGCCACCGCTTGGACTACGAAGATCGCGGCATGATCGCCGCCATGGAGCAGCTGATCGAAGACGGCCGCCTACGCGTGTATTGCATCGACAGCTTCGACGCCGGCAGCTGGAGCCGCAACGACATCCCCCTGGAGGAACGCGCGCGTTTGCACGGCCTCTATGAGGATTGGATCCTGAACCAAGTCGTTCCATGGATGTTCGATGGACTGGGCGGCCCTCAAGACATCATCGCGACCGGGTGCAGCTTCGGCGCCTACCACGCGGCCAACTTCGCGTTGAAGCGTGCCGACCTGTTTCCTCTAGCGATCTGCCAGAGCGGTGTCTATGACGTTTCGGGTGTCGGATGGGGACAGCGAGGAGATGCCGTGTATTTCAACAACCCAATGGATTATGTAGGCCAGCTGCACGGCGATCACCTCGAGTGGTTGAGGAGCCGCGTGAATCTTCTTTTGATCTGCGGTCAGGGCCAGTGGGAGGACACGACCGGCGCCCTCGAGAGCACCAAAGCGTTTGCCGGCTTGCTTGAGTCCAAGGGGTTGCGCTACGAGCTCGACCTCTGGGGTTACGACGTACCGCACGACTGGCCGTCATGGCGCGCTCAACTCGGCCACCACATGCCGAGGTTCTGCTAATGGCCAAGAACCACTTAATCGGCCTGCTTCTCGGCACGGAGGAGGACTGGCCGGGGGCCTTCGAGGCCATGATGCGTCGTCTGAATCCGACCATCCAATACGGCGACGACACGCACACGTTCTCCACGGAGCGGATCACGATCGAGCCGTTCGACCTGCAAGCCATACCGCGTCACCGAGTCGTGATCGATCGTCTCGCCTACTGGTACTACGTTCCGCGGGAGTGGCTGAAGAAAGTCGCGCTGATGAACGGGGTCTATCTGTTGAACAACCCGTTCACCTTCCAGGCGATGGAGAAGCACGCCGCTTACTGCGCCATGATGCGCCTCGGCCTGCACGTGCCGGAGACCTGGATGCTCCCCACGAAGAAGCCACCCGAAAACCCGCGCTTTCCTTACACCGCCGCCAAGTACAACCTACCGTTTCGCCTAGAGGACGTCGCCCACGCGGTCGGCTACCCGTTGTTCATGAAGCCGTTCGACGGGGGGGCCTGGGTCGGAGTGACTCGCATCAAGGATGACGACGAGCTGCACCGCCGCTACGACGAGTCCGGCGAACGGCTAATGCATCTGCAGAAGTCCATCGAGGATTTCGACATCTTCGTTCGCAGCCTGTCGATCGGCGCCGAGACGATGGTCATGCACTACGACCCCGATAAGCCGATGCACGACCGCTACCAAATTTCACATGGTTTCTTGACGCCGGAGCTGGGCGAGGAGGTCGTGACGATCGGACGCCTCGTCAACGCCTTTTTCCTCTGGGAGTTCAACTCGTGCGAGACGATCATCAAGGACGAGGTCGTCTATCCCATCGACTACGCGAACGCCAACCCCGACATCGCTCTGACCAGCCTCCATTACTACTTCCCGTGGGCCATCAAGGCGCTGATCAAGTGGTCCATCTTCTGTGCGACCACGGGACGGCCTATGCGGATCGACCAGGAGACCGACCGCTACTTCGAGATCGGCGACACCGAGGACCTCAGCTACGAGGAGAAGTTAGAGGGTTACCGCAGCATCACCGACGAGTACTTCGATGCGGCCCGCTATCACGAATTCTGCGCGGAGCATCTAGCAGACATCGACGAGGTGATGCTCGAGTACATCGAGAGCGATGAGTTCGATCGGCTACTGCTGGAAACCGTGATCTCGACCTTCCCTGCCCCCGAGCACGAAAAGTTCGTCGAGCACTATCGCGGCATCATGGCCGCCTGGGCGAAAGACCAACACAACGTCGCCGCCCCCCGCTGATACTGCTGCCGGGTTCCGCTCTTGGGAGGAGATCTATTTACGAGATGCGCTGAGCTTCTTGAACTAGGGAACGGACTGCCTCGTTCATGTTCTCGGGGATCAACCTGACATTCGGATGAGAGCGCTGCCAAACGCGAAATATCTCGTCGGCGAAACCTTGGCCTATCTCTTCCACGCCTCTAAAGTCGACAACGACCTCTTCGAACTGATCCAGATTGCGGGTCAGCCTCTTTGCTTCCGATCGCGAGACAAACGCGACCCCGAAGTCAAAAAGTCGGACGACCGTTCGCGAACGGTTGAATGCGAAGCTTTCGGCATCCGTATATTCGTCAAATACTTCCCGAAGTGACTTCTTGGCATTTTCGTCAACTACAAAGCGCACCGTCGTTCCCGACGCCGAAAGAATCGTCGAAATCGAGACATCCCCCCGCTCATTATCAACAAGCCATCTCCATCCATTACTGGAGATAGAGAATTCGGCAACGGCCTTTGACGTGAAGAAGATCCCCTGACCAGTGTGAGTCGTTGGATCCGTTGTGAGCTTTCCCTTTGAAATTTCCTGAATCGCCGCTACGTGATCCTCTAGACCTTTTTTCACGCGGACGTGCTCAAAAACGCCAATCCCTCCATCTGCCACGACAAAAACGGGGCCCCGGCTCTCGAGTCCTACCGATACTCGTGCCGTCTCCGATCCAGAATGATCAATCGCGTTGTTCAGCATTTCTGTAAAAGCGTAGTTAGCAATTCTGTGGGCATTGTCCGGTAGCCGCCCAACGGCCTCGAGAGATCGGTCGAGTTCCTGCCAAACTTGATCCTCCTCAAGGCCGCCAGTCTCATACTCTCGGGTCCAAACGGTCCGCCTTAGGTACCGACTACCTCGACCGTGCCCCTCTGCCTCAAGTTCACCCGATTCGACCAATCTGCGTAAGTGGTAATGCGCTGCTTGCCTAGTCACGTTCGCGGCCGAAGCAACCTGACCGCTTGTTATCGCTTCCTGGCTGTCCAATAGTCGGTGGATCAGCCAGGGAATCGACTCGCCTCTTGCAAGTTGCATGCTTTACATTTTGACCTTTTTGGGCCGAATCGTCAAAAGGGAAAACCCATCCGTACACTCTTACGCTCGCAACGCCGGCCTTAGGGCGATCACGGCGTTGCCGCTAAGCGGTTCCGAGCGTAAGGGTCCACGGCCCTGTGAGCGCGAGCTTCGAAGGAAAGCCCTGGTCAGCGCCTATTTTGAGAGCTGGCTTCGATCCTCGGCCGGCCATCGCGCTAAAGCCACCTGGGAGTTTCCGGTGCAAACTCCCTAGTACGGTTCCGAGCAAAAGGTAAAAATGTCAAGCC
>JBHELF010000005.1:0-4541 GCA_046263155.1 Actinomycetota bacterium | reverse complement strand
CAGAAGCTCCCGCCGAGCACCGGCATCTTGCCGAGGAAGCCGCCCTGGATCCGGGCGAAGGCCCCGACCGATCCCAAGGTCCTCAAGCTCAAGGCGCTGTTGCGTGAAAAGCGCCTGCACACGGTGTGCGAGGAGGCCGCTTGCCCGAACCTCGGGGAGTGTTTTTCACACGGCACCGCGACCTTCATGATCCTCGGTGATCTCTGCACGCGCCGCTGTCCGTTTTGCGACGTGGCCCATGGCCGGCCGGCGCCGCCCGACCCCGAAGAGCCTGGCCATCTCGCCGAGGCCGTGGCGGGCATGGGCCTTTCCTATGCGGTCATCACCTCAGTCGATCGCGACGATCTGCCGGACGGCGGCGCCGCCCACTTCGCCGCCTGTATCCGGGCGCTGCGCGCGCGCCTACCGGGCCTCTGTGTCGAGGTGTTGGTACCGGATTTCCGCAAACGCGTGGGGCTCGCCCTGGAACGGCTCCGCGAGGCACCGCCCGATGTCTTCAACCACAATCTCGAGACCGTGCCCAGGCTCTACCGCCGGGTACGGCCGGGGGCAGATTACCGCGGCTCGCTCCTGCTCCTCAAGTGTTTCAAGACTCTGCACCCGGGGGTCCCGACCAAATCCGGGCTCATGCTGGGGCTCGGTGAGGGTCTCGATGAGATCCGCGCCGTGATGCACGATCTTCGCGAGCACGATTGCGAGATGCTGACCGTCGGCCAGTATCTACAGCCGAGCCGCTATCACCTCCCGGTCGAGCGCTTCGTGACGCCAGACGAGTTCCGGGAGCTCGGCGATTACGCCCGGGGACTCGGTTTCTCGCGTGTGGCCAGTGGTCCCTTGGTGCGGTCGTCCTATCATGCCGATCTGCAGACGCGCGGCGAGCGCGTGGAATGAGGCTGGCGCCCTGCTCGGATGCGCTACCGCGAAGGCGGCGCTCACGATCGAATCGGCGCCAGGCGGTGGTACCCGGATGGCAGCGGCGCTCGCCGGGTGTGGATCAAGCCTCCCGCGCGGTCGCGTCCTCGTCTTCCTTGAACGCCCTGGATGAGAGGCTGGCGCAGCCGGGCAATTTCTTCCACTGCCTGCGCGGAATTGCCGACGACCGTGCTCGCCCCCACCGAGGTCAGTCGGTCGCTCGCCTTTTGCATGTCGCCCTGCGCGTCCCACAACGCGACGACGATAGGAATGCCCGGAAAGCGGGCGTGCAGCTTCTTGCACAGATAGCGCGCATGGATTACCGCGGCAGGCGGCGAGGCGGAGATGCAGACCATGTTCGGCTGCGCTTCTTCGACCCGATCGAGCATCTCGCTCTTCAGCGCGCTGCTCGAGGATGTACTTGCCCATCACCACCAGGCAGACGGTGAGCGGTGCTGCAAGGAACAGGCCCGCCGTTCCCCATAGCCACGTCCAGAACACCGTCGCGACGATCAGCGCGAAAGAGGACACGCCGACACTCGATCCGTACAACCACGGCTTGAGCAGGTTGTTGCTGAGGAACTCCAGCGTCGCGATCAACGCGACCGTCAAGAGCGGAGCGCTCCAGTTGTCGAAGAACGCGATCGATAGCGCAATCG
Source organism: Actinomycetota bacterium (assembly GCA_046263155.1). Taxonomy (GTDB): domain Bacteria; phylum Actinomycetota; class CADDZG01; order CADDZG01; family WHSQ01; genus DATADF01. Next base: position 2,970 of record JBHELF010000005.1, on the reverse strand, counting down.
GGCCGATGGCCGCCAAGAGCGGCCCGAGATACGGAATGAAGCGCAGCACGACGGTGAGCGCGCCCCAGAGCGCCGGATCGGGAACGCCGATGAAATAGAGCCCCACCGTCACCAGCACACACTGGATGCTGTTGATCAATGTCTGCAACAACAGATAACGGCTCACGCGCTGCGCCGCGTCGTCGAGCGCTAGCACCGTGGTGTGCATCTGTCCGGCCCCGAGCAGACGCACGAGCCGGTCGCGCAGGTCTTCGCGCTCAAGCAGCATGAAGATGACGAACACGACGACGATCGCAGCCGTGCCGGCGGGTGCGATGAGCGGGCCGAAGACGCCGCGCACGACCTGCATCGCGTTCGGAGGCGGCTCGGCGATCTGCACCATCGCAATGCGCGGCGCATCTACCTTGCCGGGGGTCGCCTTCCGCAATTCATCGCCCAACTCCTTGAGCGTCGCGGCGCCTTGTTTCAGGCCGCTGCCGGCCGGTGCGAACAGCGTGCTGATCTTCGCGCGCAGGTTGTCCCTGTACAAGGGCAGGTCCTCGACGAAGCCGAGGAACTGGTTGGCCACAACGTAGAGCAAACCGGCCAAAAGCGCAAAGCTCACGATCGTCGTCAGCGCGACCGCGATCGCGCGGTTGCTCCCCGCGCGCTGCAGCATATTGACGATCGGCATCAGCAGGAAGGCCAACAGCAGGGCCAGCGCAAGCGGCATCAGCACATCCTGTGCGAAGTGCAGGACGGCCACGACGACGATGATCGAGAAAAGAACCCCACCGATCTGCGCGGGCTGCGGACGAGGGGTCAGAGGGTAAGAAGAATAAACGAGTGTGTCCCACCAGATCTACGTGGGATCTGAGGTAAGTACTTGTAATAATTTGGCAAACAGGCGATCCTGCTCCTCCTCTGAAAGAGACCTTGCAGAAGAGGATGAGTATGAGCCTGTACGTGACCGTTCCGATCAGTACCGAGGTCATCGAATCGAACCCGGATTGTGTTTTCCGCGCTGCGTACGAAGAGGGCGTGCTGATGATCACGATCGACACGCGCGGTCAGAACGTTCATCAACGCTTGGGGCGGAGCACCAAGACCCGGCTGCATTGGGGCAAGGACAACAGCTTTGAGGCGCAAGAGCTCAGTGCGATGGCCTGGCCGATCCGTTATCGGGTGCTGACACGGGACGGCTATTACCTGCAGGACGGAGAGCGGGTGCACTTCACGACCGGGGCCTACGGCCTCGACGTGCGGCGCGCGGCCTCCGAAGTGCTGATGCGCGCGGCGGTGTTGCTCTTCGTGGTGGCCGGTATCGGCTACCGCAGGGTCTCGTGGCTGCTGGCGCAGTTGTTTTGGGTGCAGGTCTCCAAGTCGGCCTTGCAGCGGTGGGTCGAGGCCATCGCGCACAGCCTCCCGAGCGCGGATGAGATCCTCAAGACCCTGAAGGAGAAACTGCCGATCCGGGAGGGACATCTCGACGAGCTGTTCCCGCGCGGCTCCCAGGCCTGTGTGCTGGTGCTCAAGGACGAATACGGCCGTATCCTCGCGGCGGAAGAAGTCGAGAAGCGCGACGAACCGGAATGACAGGGACGTCATGCTTATAGGAGGTACAGGACGAAGAGAACGTCAAGCCGTTTCTGGAGCACTTCAAGACGCTGGGCCTCCAATTCCAAGCCTTCTACATCGATGGCTGCATAGCCTACTACAACGCCATTCGCTCGGTCTTCGGGGCCGCGGTGGCCATTCAGTATGACTACTTCCACATCATGCAGAACGCCTGGCGCAAGCTCTGGAAGTGGGCGGTCCAGCACCGCCGGCAGTACAAGGCTAGGAGCGAGCAGGTCAGCACCCCTTGGTATAAGAAGAAGCTGGCGGCTCTGGCCAAGAGCCTGTGGGACAACCGCTATGTCCTGTTCAAGGCCGAAGCACGCATGAGCGAGGAGGAGAAGGAGCGGCTCAGCCGTATCGTCGAGGCGGACCAGGAGGTCGGCCGTCTCCGCGCGTTCCTGGGCGGCGTGTGGCGCATCTTCGAGGACAGCCAGGATGAACAGCAGGCCCGCGCGGCGCTCGCGGCGATCAAGCAGATGCCCGTGGACAGGACAAACTCCAAGCCCTTCGAGCAGGTCACCAGTTTCCTCGAAGAGAACTTCGAGTGGATGACGGCCTATCTACGCCATCCCAGGGTCAAGCGTAACTCCCTGGCCGAAAGCAGCATGCGTGTGTTGCGCCGGTTGGAGATCGAACACGACGGCTTTCGAACCCCGCAAGGAAGAGGGAATTGCTTGCGCATCTATCAGGCCGCGAAGTACCTGGGCTGGACCGTCCATCGTTCACCCATACAACCGGCCACTATGACATAGATCACGTGGGACACACTCGAAAAATATTAATTGATTTCCCTCCGTGGAAATCGGCGTTGAACGGTTCCGGCAGTTCAGCCTTAAGACATAGGGTATGCGGATACGGCGTAACCTGCAGTGTGATCAAGCCCAAAGGTGCAAGCTCATCGCCCAACCCCCGGACTCAAGTTGAGGACTGAACCCTTGCCAATTCTCGATGCAACCCGCGTGATCCGTGTAGATCGCTGGCAGATCCTTTTCCCCGGCGGAAGCCGATTACCGCACCAGTGATGCCAGCGATCCACTCTATAGGGTGCAAGAGCTTGAGATGAGAGAGGGCAGGGATGAGGGCCATACCGATGGATAGCAGGATGACCAGTGTTACCGCAGCGGTGCGTCCACTGATGGCCTGGCTTCTCGCCGCATAGTACCCCACGGGGAACAGGAGGCCGGCGATCCAGAGGGCGGTCAACCACAGCATCTCGGGGCCGAAGGCGTGATCGAACGGAAGGAAAAAGGTCCACCCAGAGCTCACGCTCAGCACCAGGTCCTGGGAAAAGGACTTGTCTCCGATCTCCGCCTCGAGATGATATCGCCCCGGCGTGTAGCGCGCTCTCAGCTCGACTCTCGCTCCCGGCTC
>JBHELF010000004.1:0-3875 GCA_046263155.1 Actinomycetota bacterium | reverse complement strand
GGATTGGGCGGAGTTCGCCGAGCTCGACCTCGCCCGCCTCAAGCAAGCCATGGCCTATCCGGTCATCGTCGACGGCCGCAACATCTACGACCCCGAGCAGATGCGCGCGCTCGGAATCAACTACTACCCGACCGGAAGATCGCCGGTCCACTAACGCGCTTGTGCCGAGGGCTCTTGTAACCGGCGGCGCCGGTTTCGTCGGCTCGCATTTGGTCGAGCGTCTGCTGCACGAGGGCTGGGACGTCATTTGCTTTGACTCGCTGATCACAGGCGACCGGGAAAACCTGGCCGAGGTTGCCAACGACGAACGTCTGCGTTTCGAGGAGCGCGACGTCAGTGAACCCTTCGATGTCGAGGGGGAGCTTGATTGGGTGTTCCATCTGGCCTCGCCTGCTTCGCCCGTCGATTACTTGGAGCACCCCATCCCGACGCTGAAAGTGGGCGCGCTCGGAACACTCAATTGTCTGGAGGTCGCTCGAGACAAGGACGCGCGATTCTTTTTGGCGTCGACTTCGGAGGTCTACGGAGATCCCCAGGTGCATCCTCAGCCGGAGAGCTATTGGGGCCACGTGAATCCGATCGGTCCCCGTTCCGTGTACGACGAGGCCAAGCGTTATGCAGAAGCGACCACGATGGCGTACCAGCGCGAGCACTCTCTCGACATCCGCATTGTTCGCATCTTCAACACGTTCGGCCCGGCCATGCGACGCCGGGACGGTCGGGCGGTGCCGACCTTCATCGACCAGGCTTTGAAAAGTGAGCCGATCACCGTGCACGGCGATGGCAGCCAGACGCGCTCGCTGTGCTACGTCGATGATCTCGTCGAGGGGTTCTGGCGCTTTGCCAATTCAACCGAGATCGGGCCGATGAACCTCGGGAATCCCGAGGAGGTGACTATCACGCAGCTTGCCGAGACGATCCGCGATCTGGCCGGAAGCGATTCGGATATCACCTACGTCGAGCGGCCGGTCGACGACCCCGAGATGCGCCGCCCCGACATCAGCTACGCCCGAAAAGCACTGAAGTGGGAGCCTCGCGTTCCTTTGAGGGAGGGACTGGCCAGGACGATCGAGTGGGCTCGAACCGAATGGGCCTAGCTTCCGTTAGATCTGCGGTCGTCTGTAGTTCGGTCTTCAGGCGCTCTCCCATACTTATCGAGTTTTCGACCGAGGTGGTAAGTACTCGCCATGTAGGCGAAAAACATGATCCATAAGAGGACCTGCGGAATATCCATCTCGACCAATTGTAGGTCTCACGCGGCGCGCGCAGTAAGACTAGACACCATCGGCTCTTCTCCAGATTCACCCCTCTGAATGAAACGAAGTCGACCTTGGCGGCGCACACCGTTCACGAGATAGGCGTTTGCCAGCAGCGAGAGCGCGGCGAGAAGCAGCAGCCAGTTGAAGCCGGTGGCAACTTCAACACTGGTCACCGACTCGTCGAGCAATTTGCCGTCGACGCTGGCGCGGGCCTTGACTAAGTAAAGGCCGTCCTCCAGTTCGGGCGTCCAGATCACCTCGCGCGACTCGCCCGGTCGCAGAGCTTCGACCGTGCGTTCGCTGCGGGCCGCGGTCACTCCGTCCGCTGACGCCTTCGTCACGAGATCGAGATCGATGGTGGTCTTACCGGTGTTCGTGACGAGTGCGACTACTTCGGTCTCGCCGTTCTCCGAACGCGCGTACAGATTGCTGATCTCGGCCGCCGGAATGACCGCCTCGCCGTCGGCGAAATAGATCGTGGCTGATGACTCCGCGTCGGGGTTCTCGATCTCGGCGCGCAGCTCGACCGGTCCGTCGAGGTTGCGCGGCGGCGTCCAGGCCCCCGTGAGGCGGCGCGCAAATCCCGGGATGACTATCGCGCCGGGAAGGGGAACGACGTCGAGCAACGCTCCGTCCTTGAAGATCCGCACCTTCCCTCGCGGAGACACATGCACGTTGCCGGTGTTCTCGAGCGCAGCGGAGACGAGAACGCCCTCGTCGGCCGGGATCAAACCGACGTCGGTGACCTCCACCCTCTTGATCCAGGGCCGGGGGCCGCGCAGAAGGAACATGCCGGCCACGCGGGAGCGAATCTGCAACTGCTGACTGCCATCGGCCGGCGGCTCGAACTCCGCGACGAGCGCGGCGTAGAGAGAGCGCCTCCCCTGAGGGAGGAAGCCTTGGAGGACGAGCTCGGTGCGACCGCCCGGCCCCAGAGCGAGCTGCGGCACCGGCAGCGAGATCGCGTCGCGCTCCTTCGCCGGGTCGATGAAACGAGGCGAGCCGTCGAGGTCGTGCCCCAGGCCCACGATGTAGAGGTCCATCGCGTGGGCTACCGGGTCGTGGTTGACCACCATGACCTTCAGGGCGAAGTCGCGACCGTCGAGATCGTGAAGGAGCTTCGCCGGCGTGATCTCGACGCCGGGGATGTCGCTCTCCTGAGCCACGGCGGACGAGGGCAAGAGTCCTACGAGCGCGAGGAGCGCCGTCGCGGCAACTACGAGTGAGTTCCGACGACGGCGCATCTCTACTTCGATCCCTTTGTGCCTTAGATGGTGGCGCTGGCGGTGTAGGTCAGGACATTGTGGTACGTGTGGCCCTCGGGAAGCGGCTTGTCGGTGATGACCGTGGGCTGCGACAGAGTGATCGAGTACTGGTCGGTGCCCCCGCCGGTGCCTCCTCCGATCGGGCCGCCGAGGGTCGATGCGGGAAGCACCAGGCCCACTCCGGGAATCAAGGCGGTGCCGCCGGTGCGCTGGGCCGTGACGGTCAGCGGAGCGGACAGTGCCGAGCCACCCGAGACGTAGCCGCTGCCGTTGTGCTGCGTCAGAAAGTCCTTCTCCGCGCTCATGGTGACGGTGTAGGGGGTGTTGGCGCTGACGGTCATGGAGCCGCCCGAAGTCGTGTTCGCGCCGGCCATGGCAAGCGCCCAGGTGATGTTCGGCGTCGGGACCGCCGTCATCGCCACGCCTGGAGCCAGCGTCGCGTCGATGACCTGGGTTGCCGCCTTCGCCGGCGAGAGCAGGGCGGCCAGGGCCCCGATGAGAGCTACGAGACTTACCTTTCGCATGATTCCTCCTCGTTCGAAGCGATTTCCTACGGACTGCCTTATTCATCGGGTCCGGCAGCGCCGGTTGGATGGCCCGAGAGGAGGGTTTTGGGGGCGCGGACTGACTAGTCCGCGGCAACAAGCGGAGGGATCTCGAGGGTGCCGGGCGATGCCCGGCGGAGGGTTAGCGGGTCTCTTTGTGCAGCGTATGGCCGCGGCACCAGCGGCAGTACTTCTTCAGCTCGACCCGCTCGCGGTCGTTGTGCCGGTTCTTCTCGCTTATGTAATTGCGGCGCTTGCAGGTGGTGCACTCGAGAGTGACGTGCACGCGTCGATCACTGGCCACTTCTCACCTCAGGGGGTTGCGGAAAGGAAAAACGAGTATAGAGGGCCGCTATTTGTCGCGGCGCGAGAACTTGAGGCGGCTCGGCCCCCAGTCCATCCGGGGAGGTGGGGCGAAGGCCGAGATCGGGTCGTCGCTCTGAGGCCCGGCACCATTGTCCTGGAGCGCTCGCCACAGCCGGGACACCGAGTCGCCGGGCCCGTCATCCGACCCGTTGGTGGGCACAGGAGTGGGAACGCGCGCCGGTTGGGGGGCTACCGGCTGAGTGGGCACGGGCGTGTGGGCGCGGACCAGAGGCGGGGTCGCCGTTGGCCGGGCCGGCGTGTTGTGGCGCAGAGGTGCGGTGCGATGCGTCTGTGGAGGAGGCGGAGGGGGTTCCTCCTCGTCTCCGTTCACGAGCGCCGCGAGCTTGGCCCGGGCCTCGTCGAAGGAGCGATCGACCTCCTGGCGCAGCTCCGAAAACGCAGCCGTCTCGGGCGCGAGCTTCAGCGAGTGCCCGAGCAGG
>JBHELF010000003.1:0-11949 GCA_046263155.1 Actinomycetota bacterium | reverse complement strand
CCGGCGTCGGAGCCCTCGATGAGGAACGCGATCTTGACCTGCACCTTGTAGTTGGTGAGGTTCCCGCTTCCGTCGACCTCCGCGTTGCTCGACATCACGTCCACCCCGGTGATGTTCCTAATCGTCTTTGAAGCCGTTCCGACGGCGTTCCGTACCGCGTCGCTGAACGAGTTGGGCGAGCTCCCGACCAGCTCGATGACCTTTACGACACCACCCTTGACGTCTCCAGCCACCGTCCCTCCCTTCCGTCCGCCACTCCTGCCGCCCCTCCCTACCACAATTCGCGCGATCACCCGCTCTAGGATTCGGCGCCATGCTCGGCAAGATCGAACACATCGCCCTGGCCGTAACCGATCTCGACGCTGCCATCGACCACTATCGTGATGTCTGGGGCCTCGACGTGGTCCACCGGGAGCGCGTCGAGGATCAGGGGGTCGAGGAAGCGATGCTGTCTCTCGGCGAGACCTACCTGCAACTCTTGGCCCCCACCCGTCCCGACACGACCGTCGGCAAGTTCATCGAGCGGCGCGGGGAAGGCCTCCATCACATCGCCTATGAAGTGGACGATCTCGAAACGACGCTCACGGACCTTCGGAACAAGGGAGTCACGCTCATCGACGAGCAACCGCGGCTTGGGGGGCGCGGCCACATGGTCGCCTTCGTGCATCCCAAAGGGAACCTCGGTTTACTGGTCGAGCTGATCCAACGGCCCTTTCCGACAATTTGAGCAACGCGGAGCAGGCGCCCGTCCTGCCTGCGGGCGTCTCACCGCTCCGCATCAGGGAATTTCGCAACCTTCTTCCGATCGGCGTGACGGTCGCCCTGGGATTTGGCCTCGTCGTCCCCGTGCTTCCGGTGTTCGCACGCTCGTTTGGCGTGGGGCTCGCGCTTGTCGGTCTGGTTCAGTTCGTCTTCGGCTTCACCCGGTTCTCGTTCGGCCTGGCGGGCGGCTTGTTCGTCGACCGGTTCGGGGAACGCGCCTCAACTGTGCTCGGCATCCTCATCGTCGCCGCCTCGTCCTATGCGGCCGGCTTTGCTCAGTCCTTCCCTCAGCTGGTGCTGGCGCGCGGTTTCGGAGGAGTCGGCTCGGCCCTGTTCATCGCCGGGCTGATGAACCGCGTCCTGCAGATAGTTCCCTCGCATGCGATGGGCCGCGCCACCGGGCTGTGGAGATCCTCGTTCCTGGTGGGAATCGGGATCGGCCCTGTGATCGGAGGCGTCCTGCGCGATCAGTTGGGCTACCGAGCGCCGTTTCACATCTACGGGACGGCCCTGCTCGTGGCCGCGGGGATTGCTCTGGCGGGGATGTCGGCGAGGGCCCAGAACACCGCGCCTCGTAGGTCCCCACTAGAGGCTCTCCGGGCCGCGCGGCCTCTTTTCGGAGATCTCCGTTACGTCGTTGCGCTACTCGCGACTCTGGTGGGGTGGTGGACGATCTCCGGCCCCGCCCAGCAGATCGCGGCGATCTTTGCCCAGGAGCAACTCGATCTCAGCGGAACTGAGTTCGGCTTCGCGGTGAGCCTTCTGTCCGCGGGCGAGATCCTTGTCCTGTTCCTGGCCGGACGCGCCGCCGATCGGTACGGGCGTCGGGCAGTACTCGTGCCCGCGCTGGCCCTGACCGGTCTCGCCACGGCTTTGCTCGGACAGACCGAATCTTGGCCTTGGGGTTTCTTCCCGCTGATGGTCGCTATCGGCTGTGGCGCGGCCGCGGCCGGTGTCGCCTCCGGCGGCCTGCTCGCCGATGCAGTCCCCCGCGGTGGCTCGGGAACGGCCGTCGGGGTCAACCAAATGGCCGGGGATCTCGGATACATGATTGCGCCGGCGGCGATCGGGGCCGTGGCTCAGGGGCCGGGCTATCCCACGGCCTACGCCATCGGGGCGCTCCCGGCCGCATTGGTATTTCTCGTGGCGCTGAGGCTGCCGGCGGGTGTGCCGCCGCGCGAGGAGCCGGAGGTTGTCGAAGCCCTCGAGCCGGTCGGCTAGTAGCGTCGGCCGCATGGACGCGTACCGCGAAGCCGGCGTGGATTACGACGTGCTCGATGCGGCCAAACGGCAGGCCCTCGCCGCCGCCGCCGCCACACATTCGAATCCGGGCGCGCGCGGTGGCGTGCCCATCGCGGCGGCTCTGGGAGAGCCCGCGTTCGTCTTTCGCATCGGGAACGAGGTTCTCGCCTTCGTGCTCGAGTGCCTGGGGACGAAGTCCCTCCTCGCGCGCGAATACGAGGACGTGACCGGGAACGACCGTTGGGCCGGTGTCGCTTACGACACGGTTGCGGCGATCGCAAACGACCTCTGCTGTGTCGGGGCGTTGCCGCTCGTCGTCAACGCCTACTTTGCGACCGGCGACGCCGGGTTCTATACGGGAAACCGGCGGCTCGACTCTCTGGTAGCGGGATGGAAGCGTGCGTGCGACGACGCCGGCGCCGCCTGGGGCGGTGGTGAATCCCCCACGCTCGCGGGCCTTGTCTCGAGCTCCGACATCGAGCTCGCGGGCAGCTCCGTCGGCCGAATCCCCGACGGAGTGGAACCGATTCTCGGCGATGGCCTGGAATCTGGGGACGCCATAGTTCTCGTTTCGAGCACCGGGCTTCACGCCAACGGCGCCTCCCTGGCGCGTCGGGTTGCCGCTGAACTACCCGAGGGTCTGCGCACCAAGCTTCCGTCGGGCCGCGACTTCGGCGACGCCTTGTTAGATCCCGCGCCGATCTATGTGGGCCTCGTGGAGGAGCTTTTGAATCGCCGCATTGAGGTCACATACATCAGCCACATCACCGGGCATGGATTGCGCAAGCTGATGCGGGCCCGTCGCGAGTTGTCCTATGAGATCGAGGCGCTCCCGGACGTACCCGAGGTGCTGAGCTACCTAGTCGATTCGACCGGGTTGGACGCGGCGGCCGCGTATGGAACCTTCAACATGGGCGCGGGTTTGGCCGTTTTCTGCCGGGACGACGGCGCCGAAATGGTCGTGCAAGCGGCCGCCGCGAGCGGTTTGAGCGCGCTGGTCGCGGGACGCGTGGAAGCGGGCCCGCGGGGGGTTCATCTGAAGCCGATCGATGTGACCTATTCCGGCGAGCAGCTGGAACTACGGTGACTGCGGCCGTCGGTGGATCAAAGTGGACGTGGCCTGATCCCTCGGTCGGACGACGATCTCGTCGATGTTTACGTGAGCCGGGCGGGTGACGACCCACGCTATGCAATCGGCAACATCCTCCGCCGTCAGGGGCTGCATCCCGTCATAAGGCTTCTTCGCTCTGGTCTTGTCGCCTCCGAAGCGGACGATCGAGAACTCCGTCTCGACCAGTCCCGGAGAGACCTCGCTCACGCGTATGGGTTTTCCGAGTAGCTCTTGACGCAGCGTGCGCGTGATTGCACGAAGAGCGTGCTTGGTGGCGGTGTAACCGCCGCCGCGGGGGTAAGTCTCGAAACCGGCCGTGGAACCAATATTGACGATGTGGCCATTGCCCGAGCGCTCCAGCCGCGGGAGCAGAGCACGGGTCAGCCGAACGACACCCAAGACATTTGTCTCCCACATCACAAGCGCGGTGTCGTCCGTCAATTCCGAAAGCGAGTCCAACCCACTTGCAAGACCCGCGTTGTTAACCAAGACGTTGACGTCGTCAATTTCCCCGGCGAATTCCTCAACGCTCGTTGGGTCCCTCACGTCCAGCTCTAGGGCCCGGCCCCCGCAGCGTTTCGCAATCTCCTCGAGCCGCTGAAGTCGTCGGGCCCCCAAGACGAGGTCGAATCCTTCTTCGCCGAGCCGCACGGCGGTGGCCGCGCCGATCCCGGCGGAGGCACCGGTGACCACGGCAACCGGCCGCGGCGTCAAGTCAAGTCGGGCGACTGCTAAATGGGGAAGATCGAGTCGTCTTCCGACTCGCTGGGGTTGTCGTCGTTGTTGTCGTCGGAGGGACTCGGCGAGGGAGACGGACTCGGGTCGTTCTCGTTGTCGTCCTGCTGCGCGGCTTGATCGGCCTGTCGAGCCGCCCGCTTCGCCTTCTTCTTGGGCTTCTCTACGACCAGGGCGGGAACGTCGTCCACCTTCTCTTTGACGGCTTCGACGGAGACCTCGCCGCTGACAACTTGCTGGACCAAACCGACCGACAGATCAAGGTCGAGCAGGAAAGCCTGCAGTTCGCTGCTGTTAATCGGTCCCGAGGTCAGCGCGAGATATTGCTGGAACTCGTCCGGGCTGAGCTTCAGCTTGACTCCGCGGAGGGCGCGCGAGCCACGTTCGGAGCGGGCCCGCTCCTCTTCCGGAGCGGCGATCTCTTCCTCTTGGTCGGGCGCGACGGCGAGGGCCACAGGACGATCGCCGATCCGCTCGGCCAACATGCTTGCGAGCGATAGGCCGGCCGCCGAAAACGCCATCAAACAGGACCCCACCAGGGCAACGGCAAGCGTGCGGGCGAGGCGAAGTCGGGTGATCCGCTCGCGGCGGACCGCGTGGGCAAGTTTGATCTCGTTGACCCGCTCCAAGAGGGCCGCTTCCTCGGTCCGGATGTCGTGCTCGGCCTCCGCCAACAGGCGGCCGGCAGCGTCGACCTCGCCGGCCCTCATCAACGTCGCCGAGAAGCTCAGCTTGTCGTCCACCACGGCTCGGCTCCGCCGGGCGAACCTGCGGGCAGAGGCGGTGATTTCGTAACTCGCCGCCTCGAGCTCGGCCGCGCTCTCACGCAGCAGGTCTTTAAGAGCCTGCCTCACATCCCTGAAATCGGAGAGCATCCTGCGAACGGCCACGGCTCAGTCTTCTCCTTCGTGCCCTGTTCCCCTGCCTATTTTGGGTCTCCCTCTCCCTTCGGCAGGAGCGGGGGCCAACTACACTCGCCGGAACATGGCGACGCAGGAGAGTCCCTCGGGCGATCGTCCCCCCATCGAAGCCAAGCTGGCCGACCTGCAGGATCGTAAGGCGCAGGCGCTGGTGGCCGGAGGCACCGACGCCATCGCCCGCCAGCACGACAGAGGCAAGCTCACCGCTCGGGAGCGCCTGGAAAAGCTGCTCGATCCCGACTCGTTCGTCGAGACGGACATGCTCGTCCGGCACCGATCGCACGGTTTTGGGATCGAGGCCAAGCGCCCCTATTCCGACGCCGTCGTTACCGGCTGGGGCACCATCGACGGCCGCAAGGTGTTCGTCTTCGCTCAGGACTTCACGGTCTTCGGCGGCTCGCTGGGCGAGGTGATGGGCGAGAAGGTCTGCAAGATCATGGACCTCGCGCTCGAGACGGGGGCGCCGGTAATCGGGCTCAATGATTCGGGCGGCGCTCGGATCCAGGAGGGGGCCGCTTCACTCGCCGGTTACGGCTACATCTTCGACCGCAACGTGCGCTGCTCCGGTGTCATCCCCCAGATCTCGGCGATCATGGGGCCCTGCGCCGGCGGCGCCGTGTATTCGCCGGCGATGACCGACTTCACCTTCATGGTGTCGGAGACGTCCCACATGTTCATCACGGGGCCGGAGGTCATCAAAGCCGTCACCGGAGAAGAGGTAAGTCAGGAAGAGCTCGGTGGTGCGATGAGCCACGCAACCAAGTCGGGAGTGGCGCATTTCGTCGCGGCCAATGATGAGGATTGCCTCGCCCAGGTTCGTTACCTGATGTCGTTCCTGCCGGCGAACAACTTCGAGTCTCCGCCCTACTTCCCCCCGACAGACGATCCCGCGCGTTCTTGTGACGAGCTACTGGACCTGATGCCCGATTCCGCCAACAAGCCCTACGACATGCATCGAGTGATCGAGTCGGTTTTCGACGACGGCGAGTTCTTCGAGGTTCATGCCCACTGGGCCCAGAACATCATTTGTGGATTCGCTCGACTGGCGGGGCACCCCGTTGGTGTTGTCGCCAATCAGCCGCAGGTCCTCGCCGGAACGCTGGACATCACGTCATCCACGAAAGCCGCTCGCTTCGTGCGTTTTTGCGACGCGTTTAACATCCCGCTCGTCACCTTCGTCGACGTGCCCGGATTCCTTCCCGGCACCGAACAGGAGTACGGCGGCATAATCCGCCATGGGTCCAAGTTGCTCTACGCGTTCACCGAAGCCACCGTGCCCCGCCTGACCGTCATTACTCGTAAGGCCTACGGCGGCGCGTACGTGGTCATGAACTCCAAACACATCCGCGCCGATATCTCGTTTGCGTGGCCCACGGCGCAGATCGCGGTAATGGGCGCCGAGGGGGCCGTGAACATCATTCACCGCAAGGAGATCGCTTCGTCCGACAACGCGGAAGGCAAACGGGCCGAGCTGATCGCCGATTACGGCGAGAAGTTTTCGAATCCCTACATCGCCGCGGAACGGGGCTACGTAGACGATGTCATCGAGCCGCAGGAGACACGTCAGAAGCTGGTGCAAGCCCTCGAGATGCTGCGCTCGAAGCGCGAGACGATCCCGCAGCGTAAACACGGAAACGTGCCCCTGTAGGAGGAAGCAATGCGTAGAGCTATTGCCCTGGTCCTCGCCGGGTTGCTGGTGACCGTGAGCGCCGCATCGACCGCCGCCGCGCAGAAGAAGAAGAAGACCGTCAGAGAGTCTTACGACGTGCAAGCCCTCCCCTACCCGGTCACAGGCGCGGTCAACGAAGGCCTGGGTTGCGCCGGCGGCATCGAAGGAGTCCACAAGGACACGTTTCCGTTTACTGCCCCCGGAACCGGGATCCTGGACGTGACATTGAGTGAGTTCATCCACGACTGGGATCTGCATGTGCTTGCTGAGGACGGCACCATCCTCGCCCAGTCGAACGGAGACTTCACAGTTACCGTCGAAAGGATCGTCATCCCGCTCAAGACGAAGTCCGAGGTGGGCGTAGTGGCTTGCAATTACAGAGGTGGGCCGGACGCACACGTCGACTTGAAGTTCACATACTGACGATGGGCCGGAAGTCACTTCCTCCGCGGCGCTTTCAGATCGTCTCGATCAAAGGCCATCCAACGCCTGAGCAAGAGGGTCTGATCCAGCGCGGTGTCGAGGAATTTCTCGACCGAGAACGTCGGGCGCGGGCGACATCGCTGTGGCTGAGGGCCTCGCGTTCGCAGGGCCGGCGCCTCGGAATGCTCGATTATCGGGACCGCTTCAGTCGCGAGGACGCGTGGCGCCTATCGGTGCGTATGCCCTTCGGGGGTCGGGAATATCCAGGCCGGACGGGCCGAGCCGACACAAAGTAGAGGGTGGCTTACCCCGGGATCGTCAGGCCCCCGCTCAAGCTCAGAACCTGAGCGGTTGCGAAGGCGGCATCCTCGCCGACGAAATAGGCAACCGCGCCGGCGACTTCATCGGCGCGCACCAGACGCTTAAGAGGTGTTGCGGCGATCATGCGATCCATCAGCTTCGCTCCGATCTCGGTCTGACGGATCGCGTCCGTCATCGGAGTGTCCGCCGGACCGGGGCAGATCGCATTGACGGTTATTCGGTCGCGAGCGAGCTCGCGCGCCATCGCCTTCGTGAAGGCAATCACTCCGCCCTTGGCCGCCGAGTAGACGGCCTCCCCGAGCGAACCGACGCGCCCGGCATCCGACGCGATGTTGACTATGCGTGCGTATCCGGTCTCCGCACTCCGCCGCGCCAGCTCCGGAGCTGCGGCAAAGGTGCAGTTAAGGACTCCGACCAGATTCACATCGAGCACTCGCTGCCACCGAGAGGGGTCGCTCTGTAGGAAGAATCCCGGCTCGTCGAAACCGGCGTTGCTCACGAGGACGTCGAGGCCGCCGAACCTCTCCACGGTGGCGCCGATCGACTGGCGCACCTGATCGAGATCGGCAACGTCACACCTGAGAGAGAACGCCGAGCCGCCGTCCGCCTCGATCTTGTCGGCCGCAGCCGAAGCACCCGATTCATCGACATCCGCGATCGCGACTGCAAGGCCATCGCGGCCCAGGCGTTCGGCGATCGCCAGCCCGATTCCCGAAGCCCCTCCGGTGACGAACGCGATTCGCTCCGGAGACGTCATCTAGATCCTCGACTCACGAAGGAGATGATCGACCGGGATACCGAGGCTTCGCAACCACCGCAGCAGCCCTCCGGTCGAGCCGGCATCGTTCAGGATCTCGGTCCAGGGGTCTTGTGAGGTGAAGGAGATAGCGGCGGCTGCGCTCGTCGGGCTCGCCGACGGTGTAGGCGAAACCGTCGCCGAAGCGGTGGGTGAGGGGGTCGGCGGCTGGGAGGAATACGTCTCGCCGGGATCGGAGCCCGGGAGCACGAGCAGGGCCGACGACACAGCTCTCTCGTAACCCGAGGAAGGCCGGTTCACAAGAGTGCCGTTGACCACCATCGCGGTCGAGCCGCCGCCGTCCAGGTTCAGTGCCCAGTCGGCTCCCAGCGAGGCGAACAGCTCGGCGAATTCCTGCAGGGTCATGCCCACGCTGTAGCCGGGCTGCCGGCCGTCGACGGCGACGAGCAACACTCGTCCATCGGGCGTCGTCCCGACGCCGGAGCGGGGATGGCGTGCGAAGAAGCCGCCCTCTCCAGTGACGTTGCCGGCCGCGATCACGCCCCCCTCGATCAGGGTCGGGTTGCCTCCGATCGAGTCGAGGATGCCGGGCCAGCCGAAGCTCCATCCAAAGTTCACCTGCTCGGCCGGAAGCAATGTGGCGATCTCGGCGGCTCGGCGGCTGTTGGCCCGCACGGACAGCACCGACCCGCCGCGCTTGGCCATGCGGCGGTCCGAACAGAGAACCTCATCGACCTGTTGGAGAGCATCGACGGAGGATCCCTCGGCATTCAGACGGGGCGTTTCGAGCGCCATCAGCCGTGCCGAACAAGCGAATATCGGTGGGCGCTCCAGTGAGCCGCCGAAACTCGTATAGGCCGCCATCTGACGATCGAATCGAATCTGCTCGTTGACGAGTTCCACCGGATGGATGAGACCCGTATCGAGCTCTTGAAACGAGATCGCATGTTCGGGGTGTCCGATGAAGGTGGCCGTCTCATCGGCGCGGGCCGCGAAGTTGCGGCTCCAGGACTGAGGTGTCTGAACCAAAGTGCCATCCATCGCGAATGCATGTACCGGGCGGCCCGATGACAATGCAAAGTCGCCGTTGAGTGCCGCGACCGCGCCGTGGCGCGCCGCAATGGAAGAGGTCGTCTCGAATCCGGGGAGTTTGTCGCCAGCGAGGGCCACGTCGAGCGTCGCCGCCTGCGACAGATCTATGGTCACAACTCGAATACGCCACGGCCCGGAATAGTCGCGAATCACGCTGTAGACGACCCCAGGTGCGACCTCGGTAGACCGCGTCCGAGGCTTCCGCGCTTGCACTGCTGCCAATGGCATCAGCAATGCAATCAGCAGCGCGGTCGCGACGAAACCACCTCGGATCGATCTCATGTGCGCAGCAGGGTACCGCTCACGGCAAGAGGGATGCACTATTTGGATGAACGCGGCCGGCTGGTGGCAAGGTCCGGCGCGGAAAGCGCGCCGACTCTCAGCGCAGAATCCGCCGGTTTCTCTCACGCACAGCCGCACGTGCCACGTCTAGTGGATCGAACCGCCACGCTTCGGGTCCTCCGGACAGCACCCATCCCTTGTAGGTCTTTAGGTAGTGGTGGTGCGAACAGAGCCGCGCCAGCTCCGAGAGCTTGGTATGGCGCGTGTCGTTCCATTCCACGACGTGGTCGATCTGTAGGTGATGGCGGGCCTCGCATCCGGGCACGACGCACTTCTTGTCTCTCACTTCCAGCGCGGTCCTTTGGCGCGCCGTCACCTGGCGCCCGCAGTGGGTCACCTTGTTGATCTCGGTGCCATCGGTAGACAGCGCAGCCATTACCGCGTCGGAGGCAAGGGCTTTGGCGGTAGCCACCGGGATGGGCCCGATGCCCTCAATCACGCAGGTCTCACCGGGGTTCACTTCGCCGCGCTCAAGCGCCTTGTGATCCACGAGCACCCGCACCAATGCACCGGGTCCTCTGGTCGCGCTCGACGGCTGCTGTTTGCAGCCGCGTACGTGGCACGCCATTTCGACTAACGCATCGGCGGCATAGGCCTCGTAGGACTCCTTGCGCCCGTCCTTTCTCGCCTCGGCGAACACCTTTTCCTTGTAGGGCTCCAAGGCGGCCAGCAAGACCGCCCCCGCATCAGGCGTGAACCGGCCTTGCAAGCAGAAGGCACCCTCACCATCGCTCCAGTGGCGCAGAGAGCGGGACCTGTGGATGCGGTCGTAACGCGCGAGCTCGTCGGGGGTCGCTGCGGCTCTGACCTCGGCACACCGTTGTCGCAGGGTCTGCACTCCTTCTGTCTCGGCGATCCCCAATAATTCTGGCTCAGACGAAGGACTGGCCGCGGCCGCCGAGGCAATCTCCTTTGCCTGGGTCTCGGACAATTTGCCGGCGCGGACCGCCCTCTCGGTCGCGGGAAGCTCGGCGAGACGTTGGGGCGGTCTCCAGAGTGTTTACCGCCTGGCCCACCGACGTGCCGGTCTTCTGCGCCATCCAGTCCGCCGCGGAGCGCGCCCCGTCCCTGCGCCACACCCCCGAGTCGGCCATGCGTCGGGCGGCGAGCGCCTTGCCGGCGGCGGCCACGCGTTCGATCTCGGAGAACTCCTCGACTAGGCGAGCCTCGGTCTTGGACTCGAGCACCTCGGGGTCGAGCTCGGCGACTGCTTGTTTCAGATACTTCTTTGCTTCTCGCACCATCGCGAACATGCTTTCAAGTTAGCGAGGGGGTGCGACAAAAACGCGCTCCAGAGCCGGCCGTGCGCAAAATTTCCTAGAATTTTTTTTCGTGCGTTCGTCACGTCATCGGTCGTCACTTTGCGTGACCTCGCGACTCCGCACCGCAGCGCCATCAGTTCACGCGATCTGGGGAGTCCAATGCCGGCGGGAGCTAGATGAAGTCTGTTGAACCAGGGAATGTATCCCTGGTTCTCTCAACTATTTCAATCCGCGATTCGTAGCCGCGCTCGCGCCGTAAGGCGGCGAACGTTGCCTTCCTCATCCGCAGTCGTGAACTCTTTGACAATCCGATAGAGGCCAGGATGAACTGGAGGTGCCACAGCGTAGATAGACGCGTCACGTGCGAACCCCACAGCAGGAACCTCGCCATCGGACTCGGACTTGGAAACAAATTGCCCGTCCTCCCCGGGCCCCGCTACTAGCAACATGATCGTTCGCCAGCCAGCCTCCGTATGAGCTTGTAGTTCTGTTTGCAGCCCGTATGTAAACGACTCCGAGGGAAGGTCAATGCGAATGGATAGCTCTTGACCGGGATGAGCGATCCTAGGGTGAACCGCCAACCTGGGCGCGGCTTGGTCACCTGGTCCGTTTGGAGTTGGAGACTGCGTAAACCCCTCATCCAACGGCGCATTCCTCACACAAGCGCCCGCCGCGCAGAGAAGGATCACGAGGAACAACTTCCGGCCAATCTCGATCATGCGACGGACACTCGAAGAATCTTGATGCGACTAGGTCGAGTAGTTGTAGAAACCTCGACCGGTTTTGCGGCCTAAGTAGCCGGCGCGGACCATGTGCTCGAGAAGAGGCGCCGGGGCGTAACGACGCACCCGGAACTCGTCGTGCAGTGACGTCAGGATCGCGTGCGTCACGTCGAGGCCCACGATGTCCATCAACTCAAACGGGCCCATCGGATGGGCGCAACCGAGCTTCATTGCGATGTCGATGTCTTCGGGCGTGCTGTATCCCTCCTCGTGCATGCGCACGGCGTCGTTTAGATAAGGAAACAATAGGAAGTTGACGATGAAGCCCGCACGATCGCGACAGCGCACCGGCCGCTTGCCGATCGAGCGCACCCACGCGAGCGTGCGCTTCTCGACGTCTCCTGCCGTAGCAACCGTGCTGACGACCTCCACCAGTTTCATCACGGCCGCGGGATTGAAGAAGTGCACGCCGACCACTTTCTCGGGACGCGCTGTAGCCGCGGCGAGGTCGACGACCGGCAGGGACGATGTCGTGCTCGCGAGGATGGCATCCGGCTTCACCGAGGCGTCGAGCTCGCGGAATACGGTCTC
>JBHELF010000002.1:0-4473 GCA_046263155.1 Actinomycetota bacterium | reverse complement strand
CGACTCCGGGCATCGATGTCGCAATCTTCTCGGACGACGGCCGCCGCCTTCCTCCTGGGGTCACCGGCGAGATCCACGTCAAGAGCGACGTGCTGTTCGAGGGCTATACGTCCGGCGAGACGAAAGGTCAGCGCGAGGGCTTCATGTCGATTGGCGATCTCGGCCGTTTCGATTCCGAGGGCTATCTATACGTCGAGTCGCGTAGCGACGACATGGTGGTGGTCGGTGGCGAGAACGTCTATCCCATCGAGATCGAGCAGGTGATCGAGGACATCGAAGGCGTTCACGAGGTCGCCGTCGTCGGCACCGAAGATGAGGAGTATGGGCAGGTGCTGGCGGCCTTCGTCACGGGCCCGGTCAGCGAGCAAGCGGTGATCGATGCGTGTCAACGCGAGCTCGCCTCCTACAAGGTGCCGCGCAAAGTAATAGTGCTCGACGAGCTTCCGCGGACCAGCACGGGCAAGGTGTTGAAGCGCGAACTGGTGGCCTGCCTCGCAGGCGACTGAAGTCAGGCTGTTCTGAAGGCTCAGAGTTGCGATTTTCGCAACCCACAGCCTTGAGAAAGGTCGGGGGTGTTGCTCCGACGTCAGCAGGCGGACTGTCGAGCGGCCTCATCACCCGCCCGCTGTTCAACTTCTAGACGCGATGGCTATTCAATGGGCAGAAACAATCCGATACTGCCGTAATCCGCGCTCTGACCATTCAATCGAAACCATGTGCCGAGCCCATACTGCCGGTCAGGTTTTGTTGGCCGAATCCCTGATCGTGATAGCCGAAGCTCGTGATCACCGATATGTTTTTCGGTCGGCCGGATCCCGAAAAGGTGAAGTCTGCGCCTCCTCCAACGATTCCCTTGGCCTTGAAGCACCCGGGGAGATAGGCGACTTCGTCCGGCGGGGGCGCCGGATATTCGTATTGACACACGCCTACGTCAAGAGTCTCAAAGCTAGCCTCCACCAAGTAAAGCAAGGAGAGAGAAAGGCCCACTACCCCCCTCGGTACGTCGACCCTGCAGACCAAACGGTCTGATCATCGGATGAATGCAGAAATCTGGTGGGTCCCTCCACACGGCGTCCGAAGGATCTTCCATCTCTCTTGACGTCCTCTTTGAGCTGAGCTCTTACGTATCCACTTTCGGTGGCCTCGATAGATGTGTGGCCAGCCAATTGAAGACGAGCCGGTTGACGTTGGTTCGTCTTCTCGCGGCTCTGTACGGGACTGGGAGCAATGAGGCAAATCAGGCTGAAGCACAGCATGCACATCCGCAGAACGCCCTTCATCACAGCAAGATGCGCCGCTGAACGAGACGTTCCTGCCCTAGCATCCGGCCATAGACCTCGATCATTAAGCTAGGCCCGTGGCCGTCTTCTCGTTCGACGGATTCAGGATCGCCTACGAGCAGCGAGGGCGAAGGCGCGGATCGAACGCGCGGCCCTTCGTTCTCATCCACGGCCTCCTGCTTCCGCGGAAGCACCACTACCCCCTCGCCGACGCTTTGGCGGAGCGGGGCCATCGCGTGATCCTGATCGACCTCTTAGGTCACGGCGAGAGTGAGAAGCCCCAGCACTCCCGGTATTACTCGATGAGCCAGTTCGCCGAGCAGGTGATCGAATTACTCGATCACCTCGACATCGACAAAGCTGTGATCGGGGGGACATCGCTCGGCGCCAACGTGACGCTCGAGACGGCGGTGCTGGCGCCGCGGCGGGTCCGCGCCATGTTTGTCGAGATGCCGGTGCTCGAGCGCGCCGCTCCCGCGGCGGGAGTCATCTTTCTGCCTCTGACGATCGCGTACTCGCAGGGAGCCAGCGTGATGGAGGCCTTCGCGAAGCTGATGCGCCGCGCGCCTCGGGGCGCCGGCGTCTACTGGGATGTCCTCATAGAGGTCCTGTCGCGTGATCCCGTCGCGTCGGCTGCGGTGCTGCATGGTCTGCTCACCGGGCGCATCGCTCCCCATCCCTCCGAGCGCGAGAGCATGCGACATCCCACGTTGATCTTCGGCCACGAGCGCGACATCCTTCACCCCTTCTCGGACGCCGAGGCCCTCAGTCGTGAACTTAAGAACTCGGAGCTGCTGCAGGCCAATTCCTTCTTCGAGCTGCGCTTCCCTCCCAACCGCCTGTCCGACAAGCTCGCCGACTTCCTCGACGAGGTCTGGGGATGAATCGCAAGCACATGCCCGACCCCTGCGCGGTGGTCATCTTCGGCGCCTCGGGCGACCTGACGAGCCGCAAGCTCTTCCCCGCGCTGCACAACCTCCAGGTCGAGGGCTTGATGCCGGACAACACCGTGATCGTCGGTTCGGCTCGCTCCGACTTAACCGGGGAACAATTCCGCGAGCGGATGCGACAAGCCGTCGAGGAACATTCGCGGCGCGCCCCGGACGACGTGAGCTGGTCGAACTTCGCTAAGGACGTTCACTACGTGGCCGGGGACGTTACGGATGAAGCGCTATATCGCAAACTCAAGGAGGTTTTGGAGACGGCCGACGCGCAGGCCGGAACCGAAGGGAACCGGGTTTGGTACCTCGCCACGCTCCCCGCTCTCTTCCCCGTCATCGCCGAGCACCTCGGGAAGAGCGGCCTCACATCGACCGGAGGCTGGCAGCGACTTGTCGTTGAGAAGCCGTTCGGCGAGAACCTCGAATCCGCCCGCTCGCTCAACAACACCCTGACGGCGAACTTCTCGGAGGATCAGATCTACCGGATCGATCACTATCTCGGCAAAGAGACGGTTCAAAACCTGCTGATCTTCCGCTTCGCGAATGCGATCTTCGAACCGATCTGGAATCGCCGCTACATCGATCACGTGCAGATAACGGTCGCGGAGACCCTCGGCATCAAGGACCGCGGCGCCTTCTACGAACGAACTGGAGCGCTCCGCGATGTCGCCCAGAACCACCTCCTACAGCTGCTGGCTCTGGTCGCGATGGAGCCTCCCGGTGCGTGGGACGCGACCTCCATCCGCGACGAGAAGGTCCAGATATTGCGTGCCGCGCGTCGCTGGTCCGCCAAGGAATGTGAATCCGAAGTTGTACGCGGGCAGTACGAGGGCTATCGAGAGGAGAAGAAAGTCGAGCCTCGTTCGAGCACCGAGACCTTCGTGGCCATGCGATTGTTCGTAGATAACTGGCGCTGGGCAGACGTCCCCTTCTATCTGCGAACCGGCAAGAGACTGGCCGATAAGCGCACCGAGATCGCCATCCAGTTCCAGCGCGTCCCGCATCTGATGTTCAACAAGACGGCGGTCGAGGAATTGCTCCCCAACGTCCTCGTGATCCGGATACAGCCACGCGAAGGCTTCTCCCTCACCTTCGGTACCAAAGTTCCCGGCCCCGAGGTGGAGGTCCGAACCGTCGACATGGAATTCGATTACGAGCAGGACTTTGGGTCCGGAACGCCCGAGGCATACGAGCGCCTCCTGCTCGATTGCATGCTCGGTGAAGCCACGCTCTTCGCTAGAAACGACGAGATAGAAGAGGCGTGGGAGATCGTCGATCCCATCCTTGAGTGCTGGTCTCGGGGAGGCAGGCCGGGCGGTTACCGAGCGGAGTCATGGGGGCCGGAGTCGGCCGACGAGCTGATGCGGCGCGATGGACGTCGCTGGCGCGATCGCGTGGAGTGAGCCTCAGCTACGAAGTCGTCGCGGCCGGGGGCTGGGCCAAGACGGCCGCGAGACGCATCGGAGAAGCTTTGCCGGAGAGCGGCTCGGTCGGGTTGACGGGCGGTTCGACCGCGCGGGCCGTTTACCGCCTTCTGGCGGTTTCGGATTCGGACTGGTCCGGGCTCGAGGTTCTTTTCTCGGACGAGCGCTGCGTCCCGCCGGACCATCCCGAGAGCAACTTCCGAATAGCAGACGAGCTCTTGCTTCGAACCTGCCGGCCGCGGGCGATCCACCGGATGCGCGGCGAGGATGATCCTGAGGCCGCCGCGTCGGCCTACCACGATGAGATCGCCGGCACCGTGGCGACGGGCATCGACCTATTGCTGCTCGGAATGGGGGCCGATTGCCATATCGGAGCGATGTTCCCCGACTCTCCCGCCCTCGCCGAAGGCGACCGCCTGTGTGCGGCCGTGGATCGGCCCGATGGGATGTCGGGACTCACGCTGACCCCTCCCGCGATCCTCAGCGCCAAACGCATCCTGCTGTTGGTAACCGGCGAATCCAAGGTGGGCGCGGTCGCGCGTGTCCTTCGATCAACCGATGAGGTACGCAGCTGCCCGGCGCGGCTTCTGGCCGCTCACGGGGGCGCCACTTTCTTACTGGACGACGCGGCGGCCGCTGAACTGTGAAGTACTAGGAGCAGTCGGGCTGGAAGTAGTCGTAGGCGGTATCGATCACGGTATCGACCGTTGATTGAGCGAAAGTCGGAACCTCCACCGTGTAGCACAGGGTGTCTGTCTCGGCGAGGATGTAATAGCTCTGGCCCAACACGATTCCGAGGAGCACCAGCCAGAGCAGAAGGCGGCGGGC
>JBHELF010000001.1:0-42181 GCA_046263155.1 Actinomycetota bacterium | reverse complement strand
CCTCTACATCTCGGAGGACCCCGGTGGAAAGGCACCGCAGAAGAAGCGCGGCAACGATGTCTGGGTCGCCGTGCCCAACGGCAACCCCGGTCGTGGAGATATGGCGGCAGAGGTCGTTCGCTTCGCCAGCCTCACCGATTGCAACGCCGAAGCGTCCGGCATCTACTTCGACCGCGGCGGAAGGACCCTCTACGTCCACATCATGCATCGCGGGGGTAGCGCCGAGGGCGATCTGAATCTTCCCGACCAGTCGATCGCCATCACGCAGCAGTAGCAGAGCAACCAGAGGGCAGAGCAAGCAAACAGAGCGGCTCTAAATCGAGTCGCTCTGTTTGTCTTGAAAACCTAATCCAGTTCAACAATGATTCTCCCAAGGGGGATTGGCGAAATGAAATCTCAACCGCACATTCGGTGGCTCATCCGTTCGTTGTGCGCAGCAGCGGGCATCCTTGTGCTTACGATTGCTGCAGCGCCAAGTGCATCTTTGATCCTGGCTCAGGGTGAGACGGATCCGCCTCCGAACATCCTTCTGATCCTTACGGACGATCAACGTGAGGGTCTCGAGGTCATGCCGGCCACTCGAAATCTCTTCGGGGCTCAGGGCCGCACATTTTCGAACGCGTTCGCCACGACCCCGCTCTGTTGTCCGTCTCGGGCCTCAATCCTGACCGGCAGTTACACCCACAACCATGGCGTTCGCTCGAACGGGCTCGAGGACTGGAAGGCGCTCGACCACTCCACGACGATTGAGCGCTACTTACAGGATGCCGGCTACCGCACTGCCATGTACGGAAAATTCCTGAATAACTGGCCCGTGCGAAGGGATCCGCCCTACTTCGATTCGTGGGCGGTCATCCCGAAGGTCTTCGGGCGTCGGGCCTACTACGACAGCGAGTGGAACGTAAACGGCAGAGTGAAGCGAGTCAGCACCTACGCGACGCAGTTCATCGAATCCAAGGGGTTGCGCTTCCTTCAAACGTCAGAGTCGAACGACTCGCAGCCGTGGTTCCTATTCCTCTCCACCACGGCGCCCCATGCCGAGTTCACGCCGGAGCCCATCTACGAGAACGCGACCGTGCCCAAGTGGAACGGAAACCCCGCGGTGTCCGAGAGCGATCGCTCGGACAAGCCTGCTTACGTGAGGGCCTTCGACGAGACCTATAAGGAGGGGGCCGCGGCCCGTCGCGGCCAGCTGCGAACTCTGATGTCGGTGGACGATCTTGTCGAAGCCGTGATGGGTGAGCTGGACCGCCTGGGCGAGGAGAACACGCTGGCGATCTTTCTCTCGGACAACGGCTATTTCTGGAGCGAGCACAAGTTGCCGGCGAAAGGTGCTCCCTATCTTCAGTCGGTCAGGGTGCCAATGTTGCTGCGGTGGGAGGGCCAGATTGAAGCGAACTCCGTCGATGAGCGCTTAGTGGCAAACATCGATGTCGCTCCAACGATCCTCAGTGCTGCCGGCATCCCGTTCGGCGGCGACGGAGGAAATCTCCTCGACAACTCGTGGAGTCGCGATCGACTGCTGCTCGAGTACTGGATCGACCCGTATTCACCTACGATTCCTCGCTGGGCATCGACCGTAGAACGCAGCGCGCAATACATCGAGTACTACAACGGCGATGGCGATGTGATCTTCCGTGAGTTCTACGACCTCGGAGCCGATCCCTGGCAGCTTCAGAATCTCCGCACACCGCCGGATCCCAGCTGGGCAGATCGACTTCGTGAAGATCGCCGCTGCGCCGGCGCGAGCTGTCCATAACGCACGCCTCCCTTCATGGCGCTCACGTGTTGTGACACGGACACACAAACTGTCCTGTTGCTGACAAATCGTCTATGCCGCGCTCCCTAGCATCGCTTCAGCGGTGAGCACAGGGGCTTACCAAAGGATCAGGAGGAGTGACATGAAGCGATTTGCAGCGACTCTGTTTGTGGCTTTGTTTGTTGTGGGTCTCTTCGCGACGCCGTCTCTGGCCGTACCGGACTGTGTTGGCAAAGAGCCGACGATTGTCGGAACCAACGGCAACGACGAGCTCAAGGGAACGCCGCGGGCAGACGTGATCAGTGGACTCGGCGGCCACGACCGCATCAACGGTCTTGACGGGAACGACATCATTTGTGGCGGCGAGGGCAACGACACGCTGATCGGCGCCGGGGGCTCGGACGAGCTGTACGGATATTTCGGCGAGGACAGGCTCTTCGGCCGCTCCGGCAATGATCTGCTCGAGGGTGGAGAGGGCGAGGCGTTCGATCACCTCATAGGCGGCCCTGGCGACGACCGCATCAGCGACAAGGGCAACTCGGGAGATCGCTTGGCTGGTGGACGGGGGAACGACCGGCTCGATGGCGGCAAGGGAGGCTACGACTCAATCATTGGAGAGAATGGCAACGACGTCCTGATTGGGGGCGAAGGTCGTGACGATCGACTGTTCGGTGGTCCCGGAGATGACCGGCTTGATGGCGGCGCGGGTGACGAGGATCTCTTGGACGGCGGTGGAGACGACGATGTCCTCGATGGCGGTTCTGGTGGGGACGATCTCGTCTTCTATGTAGAGGCGCCCGGACCCGTAAATGTGAACCTAACGAGTGGGGAGGCCACGGGCGACGGAACAGACACTCTCACAGGGTTGGAGAACATCGCGGGTTCGAGATTCAACGATGTCTTAACGGGGGACGCGGCGGGCAATGCGTTCTTTGAGAGCGCTTTCGTATCCATCTCCGGAAACGACACGATCTCAGGCGAGGCCGGTGCAGATCGCATATTCGGGGGCCAAGGAGATGACAGTCTGAATGGCGGCGCGGGCGCTGACGAAGTTTTCGGGTCAGACGGGAACGACACCCTCGATGGTGGCCCCGACAACGACATTCTCGACGGTGGTGAGGGCACCGACACCTGCAGCAACGGCGAGAGCACGCAGAACTGCGAATAGTCAACGGCCACGAAAGCAGGGGTTGGCCGCGGCCCACATCTCGCATCGTGAGAGCAGGCACATGGTGAAGCCACTCTTTGGAATCGGCTTGGCCTGTGTCCTCGTGTTCAGTTTTGTTAGGAGCGCCCGCTCACGCCGTCGCTGATTGCGTAGGTAGAGAACCGACGATCGTCGGACGAAGGCCAACGACGAATGAGGGAACCCGAGTGCGGATGCGATCAGTGCTTTGGTGGCGATGACCGGCTGCCATCCCGAACTGTTGTGACGCGTACACAGAATTTGTCCTTTTCCTGACAGATTATCGAGGTCGCGATCGCTAGCGTCGCTTTAACGGTGAGCACAGGGCTCGCCTGCACAGAGGAGAAGCGACATGAAGCGATTTGTAGCTGCTGCGTTGGTGGCTCTGTTCATCGTGGGTCTCTTCGCGACGCCGTCTCTCGCCGTACCAGACTGTGTCGGGAAGGAGCCGACGATCGTCGGAACCAACGGCAACGACGAGCTCAAGGGAACGCCACGTGCAGACGTGATCAGCGGGCTCGGCGGCCACGACCGCATCAACGGTCTTGACGGGAACGACATCATTTGTGGCGGCGAGGGCAACGACACGCTGATCGGCGCCGAGGGCTCGGATGAGCTGTACGGATATTTCGGCGAGGACAGGCTCTTCGGCCGCTCGGGCAATGATCTGCTCGAAGGTGGAGAGGGCGAGGCGTTCGATCACCTCATAGGCGGCCCTGGCGATGACCGCATCAGCGACAAGGGCAACTCGGGAGATCGATTGGCTGGTGGACGGGGAAACGACCGGCTCGATGGCGGCAAGGGGGGTTACGACTACATCATTGGTGAGGGTGGGAACGACGTCTTACTCGGCGGTGATGGACCTTCGGATGGACTCTTCGGAGGGCCTGGCGACGATCGGTTGGATGGTGGCGCCGGCGACCATGACCTGGTGGACGGAGGGCAAGACGATGACAGCCTCGACGGTGGCCCGGGTCTCAATGACCTCGCTAATTATGGCGAAGCTGCAGGGCCGGTTGATGTCAACCTGACGACCGGCCGGGCCACCGGAGATGGCATCGACACTCTGGCGGGCTTGGAGAACATCGCCGGGTCCAACTTTGACGATGTTCTGACTGGCGACGCGGGGGCGAACGCGCTGCTCGATGGCTATTACCAAGAGGCATCGGGCAATGACACGATCTCAGGGGAGGCGGGCGCCGATCGGATCATTGGTGGGCAAGGCGAGGACACCCTCTCAGGGGGAGCAGGAACCGACGAGATCTACGGTCTCACTGGGAATGACTCGCTCGATGGCGGTGCCGACAACGACGTCCTGGACGGCGGCCCCGACATTGACAATTGCATCAACGGCGAGAGCACCCAAAATTGCGAGTAAAGAAGGAAGCAAAGGAGGGCCTTGAGATGGTCCGCCTTTGCCTTGCCAAGAGTGAGGAATGTGAACATCTGATCCTTCAATCGTCCGACGATAGATTCCCACCCGCCCACGATTCCGCGCTGAGCACTGACGGTAGACCCCGGGCGGCCGCAGTACACCGAAACACCGAGTACTACGACGGCGGGCTGGAGATGTGATCTTCCGCGAGTTCTCCGACTCGAAGCCCATCCCTGGCAGCGCCAAAACCCGCTCACGCGCCCGGATTCCGGTTGGGCAGATCGGCTTCGTGAAGATAGCCGCTGCGCCGGCGCGAGCTGTCCATAACTCGCACGAAAATTCTCTTTACCTCGCCATATGAATGCAGAGTTCGCACGAATTTCTTTTTTCGCTCGCGTGCCAAGTGTTGTGCGCTAGACACGCAATGTGTCGGGTTGCTGACAGAGCTTCGAGGTTGTGATCGTTAGCGTCGCTTCAAGGGTGAGCACCAGGCTCACCTGTACAGGAGGAGGATCGACATGAAGCGATTTGCAGCGGCTTCGTTGGTGGCGCTATTTCTGGTTGGTCTGTTCGCGACGCCGTCTCTTGCCGTCCCCGACTGCGTTGGCAGAGAACCGACGATCGTGGGGACAAATGGGAACGACGAGCTAAAGGGAACGGCGCGTGCGGACGTGATCAGTGGGCTCGGCGGGAACGACCGCATCAACGGACTCGACGGCAACGACGTTATCTGCGGTGGCGAAGGGAACGACACTCTGATCGGTGCTGCCGGCAGTGACGAGCTGTATGGCTATTTCGGGAACGACCGAGTCTTTGGCCGTTCCGGCAACGACGTCCTGGAGGGCGGAGAAGGCCAATCGTTCGACTATCTGATCGGGGGGCCAGGCGATGACCGGATCTCCGATAAAGGAAACTCGTACGATCGCTTGGCCGGAGGCCGCGGAAACGACCGTCTGGACGGGGGCAAGGGTTCGGGCGATTCCCTCATCGGTGAGGATGGCAACGATGTCCTCATCGGCGGCGACGGGATGGGCGATCAACTCTTCGGCGGTCCGGGGGATGACCGGCTGGACGGGGGCCTCGGCGACGATGACTTCCTCAGCGGGGGACAAGACGATGACACGCTGGACGGGGGCGCTGGCGTGCGGGACCTCGTTTTCTACGCAGGAGCCGCAGGCCCCGTGGACGTGAACCTTACGACCGGACGGGCCACCGGTGAAGGCACCGACACACTTAGCGAGTTCGAGAACATCGCTGGGTCAAAGTTCAACGACGTCCTCACCGGGGACGCGGGAGCCAACGTCTTTTTCGAGGGCTACTTCGAATCCCTATCCGGAAACGACACAATCTCTGGAGAGGCTGGCGCCGATCACATCGTCGGTGGCCAAGGAGACGACACGCTCACCGGTGGCGCGGGGACCGATGACATCGAGGGTCACGAGGGGAACGATTCCCTTGACGGTGGTGCAGACAACGACACCCTGGACGGGGGCGAAGGTACGGACACGTGCACTAACGGTGAGAGCACTCAGAACTGCGAATAGTCAGGTCAACCGAGAGGAGGGCCGGCGAGGCCCTCCTTCGTGTCTAAAGGAGCAGGGACATGTTGAGTCGATTGCTAGCAATCGGTATAGCGGGTTTCCTTGCGACTGGGTGGCTCTGGTCCCCTGCACTCGCAGTGCCCGATTGTGGCGGCAGAGAGCCGACGATCGTCGGCACCAATGGCTATGACGAGCTGAAGGGGACGCCGCGTGCCGATGTGATCAGCGGACTTGCAGGTAGCGACCGTATCAACGGGCTCGACGGCAACGACATCATCTGTGGCGGAAGGGGATACGACACACTGATCGGCGGCGAGGGGTCGGATGAGCTCTATGGGTACCGTGGGTGGGACGCGCTGTTCGGTCGCTCCGGCAATGACGTCCTTGAAGGCGGCGACCACCCCGACCAGCTGATCGGCGGGCCAGGGGACGACAGGATCACTGACCAAGGCGTTTCCGAGGACCGCCTCGCCGGTGGCCGCGGCAATGATCGACTTGACGGTGGCAAAGGACACTTCGACTCGATCATTGGTGAGGATGGCAACGATGTTCTTCTAGGGGGCGACGGTCAGGTCGATCTGTTGTCGGGGGGCCCCGGAGATGATCGGCTCGATGGAGGTTCAGGACGACATGACGTCCTCGAGGGAGGCGCTAACGACGACGTCCTCGACGGTGGTTCTGGAGACGACGATCTTGTTGACTACGTAAACGCGCCGGGCCCCGTGGACGTGAATCTCACGACTGGTGAGGCCACGGGCGATGGCACCGACACGCTCACAGGTTTGGAGAACATTATTGGCTCTCAGTTCGATGATGTCCTGACAGGCGACGCCGCCGACAATGCCTTCCGTGAGAATTTCGCGGCTGGCTCAGCCTCAGGCCATGACACGATCTCAGGAGAAGGTGGGGCGGATTTCATTGACGCCGGTCTAGGAAACGACACACTGAATGGTGGGCCCGGTGTCGATCAGCTTCAAGGGGGAGCCGGAGACGACGCCCTCGACGGAGGTCCGGACAACGACATCCTCGACGGGGGCCCCGACGCAGACAGCTGCATCAACGGTGAGAGCACTCAGAACTGCGAATAGCTTCTGGGCATATGGGTGGCTGGAGTCGGAGCCTCCCTTGCGTCGTGGGGATGAACCTTACTAACCCAGGATTGGTGAACTTATTGAGACTCGTGGCAATGGTTCTTCTATCGGCAGGCCTCATCAGCAACAGCTTGATGCCGGTGCTGGCCGCCTCCGGTCCGGAGCTCGCCCAAACACCGGGCTATACCAATCCGGTATATCGGCACAACGCCCCGGATCCATCGGTGATCCGATCCGCAGATGGAACCTTCTACGCGTTCACAACACAGAGCTTCTACGACAACACGAAGGTGAATATCCCGATCCTGCAATCGTCCGACCTATTCGAATGGTCGCTGGTTGGGGATGCCTTTCCGGTTCTTCCCGACTGGGCGCTCAGAGGCGAGGACGCAGACACCTGGGCCCCCCACGTTCTACGACACGATGGCAAGTACTACTTGTACTTCGCCGCTCGCAGTGCGCGGACACGAACGATGGGCATCGGCGTCGCAACTGCGGAGCACCCGGAGGGGCCATGGACTGCGAAGAGGCGTCCGCTCATGACCGGTCCCCGGTACACGACGATCGATCCATTCGTGCTTCGCACCAAGGGCGGCAAGCTGTTTATCTACTGGGGCTCGGCGGGTGAGCCGTTGCGCATGCAGCAGCTCGCCCCCGATGGGTTCAGCCTGGTCGGTGAATCGACCGAGGTTCTCTATCCATCACGGCGTGCCTACGAAGGCCTCATAGAGGCGAGCTGGATCGTCCATCGTAAGGACCACTACTACTTGTTCTATTCGGGAGATCGCTGCTGCTACGCCAAAGCGCACTACGCCGTGCTTGTCGCGCGGAGCACGTCGAGAGGCGGGCCGTTCAAGAAGTACAGGGGCAATCCCATCGTGGAAGCGAACGAGGAATTCAAGGCGCCGGGGCACATCTCGACCATTCCGGACGCGGCGGGCGTCTGCTGGATGCTTTATCACGCGATGGATGCGAATGAGGACTCCGGATTTCGATACTTGATGCTCGATCGCATCGGCTGGCGCGACGGATGGCCGCGCATCAATGGCGGCAACGGACCCAGCTCCACAGCCAGGGTCACGCCAGATGTATCAGAGGACACTGCGAGGACCTGCTGATGCCGCGCGGGCGATTCAGCAATCGAAGGAGCAGCCGCTAAACCGGCAGCGGTGCAAGCCAGATCGCCGCGTCGAAATCACCGTTGGGATCGGTGATCCAGCCGGCTGCGACGATTGCCTGCTCTGTGATGACGACGGTCTTGATGTTTTGGATCCCGTCGCCTCCGAAGATGGCTTCATTCACCTGGCTCTGAACTCTCGCCCAGACCTTGCCATCGCGTGAAGTCCACACGGCGCCATCCAGTCCCCCGCCGAATCCATCCGATCCCACCGCGACTAGCCCGCTGGATCCGCCCCGGATTCCCTGGATGGTCTGGTGCCCCACGCCCCCGAAAACCTCGGCGTCGTGCAGGACGCGCTTCCATCGCAAGCCATCCTTGGAGGCCCAGATCGCGCTGTCCGCGTCACCGAAGCTCTCATCGCGGCCGGCCGCCACAAATCCCTCGGGTCCCAGAGTCACACTGATCATCTCTTGGATTCCATCGCCGCCCACAATCGTTTCGGCGAGTTGGAGCCGACGCCATTCATGCGCCCGAGAACGCCACACGGCGGCATCGGCATCCCCGCCGGCCGCGTCATATCCGACGGCGATCAGCACGCGGTCCCCACGGGGCGTCACGCTCTTCATCTGCTGATCGCCGGGCAATCGAAACGATTTGGAGCTCACGCGCGCCCATCGCATGCCGTCCGGTGACCGCCACACCGCGGCGTCGAAATCGCCGAAGGACTGGTCGTAGCCGACGGCGAACAGGCCTCCCGGCCCGCGGACGATGCGACTCATGAGCTGGTCGCGGGGTCCTCCGAAAAGCGTTTCGTCATGAGCGATTCGCGTCCAGTGCTCGCCATCAGGCGAGGTCCAGACCGCGGCATCGAGATCGCCACCGGACGTGTCCTGTCCCACCGCGACGATTCCGCCGGGTCCCTCAACAACCCCGTACATCATCTGCGCGCCGGGTCCACCGAGGGCACGGCTTTGCCGACGCTCCCACTCGCTTCCATCGGGCGAGGTCCACACCGCTCCGTCGGCCTCGCCGGACGATGTGTCGTAGCCGACCGCGACCAGACCGTCGGCGGTGGCCGTCAGGCGCAGCACGGCCTGGTCCAGGGCACCCCCGAGGGCCGGAGTAGAAATCCGTTCCCAGGTAAGCGCCGCCGGCTCAACGGCACCCTGTTGTGATGTTGCCGGCGGGCTGCGGGTCGGAGCCTGCGGCGTGGATCGCGTCCCCACATATGCGACAACTGTGATGACCACTAACCCTCCGGCGGCGGCGAACCACATCAAGCCCCGCCGATAAGCCGCCCGATCGGATATGCGCGCAGGTGCTCTCTCGGTCACCCCCTGCGCGCCTGGGGGTCCGGCCCACACGACCTCCTGAGCCGGCAACGGAGTGTCGATTCCTTTGAGCGAGAGGCTCCCGAGATCTCTGAATCGGTACTTGCCGCGGCCGCCGACGACACTGCGAACCAGATCGGAGGCGAGAATCTGGCCCCCGGCAGCGCGGTCGCAGAGGCGCTTCGCGACGATCACGGGTTGTCCGAAGTAATCGTCCTGCTCGCGAAACGGCTCTCCAAGGTGAAGACCCACTCGAATGCTGAGCCGGTGTGGAGGGGCTCCGGCGTTGTAGCGGTCCACGGCCTGCTGGATCGCGATCGCGCAGGCAACTGCATTCAGCGCGCTGTCGAAGCTGACCATCAAGCCATCGCCGAGGTTCTTCACCTCGCGGCCTTCGAACTCACTGACGGTGGCCCGCAGGATCCGGAAATGGGCACGGCGAAGCTCATCGAACTCGTCCTCGCCCAGCCGCTGAAGCAGCTCGGTCGAGCCGACGAGGTCGGTGAACAGCAGAGTTACCGTTCCGGTTTGCATTACCCCTAGTGCAGTCTCCCGTGAGGTGGCGAGGCTGTCCAGACCAAGACCGGGCAAGGAGCCGAAGCGGCATTGCCCAGGGCAGATCAAATAGGGTTTTCGACGAGCAGACCTCGGGGGGCCCGACCTTGAAGGAATCCGAAGCCGTTTCAGTTTTGGGTCGCACGCGTCTGTTCGGCGCGCTCGACCGAGGAACGTTGGAACGCATAGCCGCAAAGACGATCGCCCGCCGTTATCGACGGCGCGAGCACATCTTCCATCAAGGGGACACCGGCGAATCTCTCTTCATTCTGGCCGAGGGCGCCGTCAAGGTTTACGTCACTTCAGAGGAAGGCAAGGAAATGGTTCTCGCTACTCTGCAGCCCGGCGACACCTTCGGCGAGATGGCCCTCATCGATGAAGGCCCTCGATCCGCGTCGGCCGAGACGCTCGAGGCGACGACGGCGCTCTGTCTGACCAGGGCCACGTTCATGGACCTGGTGCGCTCCGATGAAGGATTGTCGGAGACCTTCTACGTGACATTGGGGGCGCTGCTCCGCAGACTGCTGGAGCAGATGTCCGACCTCGCGTTTCTGGATCTGCCGGGCCGAACCGCGAAGAAGTTGCTGTCCCTCGCGCAAGAGCAGGGCCAGGAACCGGGACCCGATGCCGTCATAAACCTGAAGGTCAGCCAAACGGATTTGGCGCGGATGGTTGGTGGATCCAGGCCTACGGTGAATCAGATTCTCAAGAACTTCGAAGCGCGGGGATACCTCGAATTGAGCGGTAGTCAGGTGCTGCTCAAGCGGCCGGACCTGCTCCAAAAACGAGCCGCGGGGTGACCTAGCGCATCACACCGCTGTGCTATCGTGCTGCGCCCAATGACGCCGGCGCGCAAGACTACGAAGGGTTCTGCGGCGCGCTCGACTGGTTCCCAGAGTCGCTCCGCGCGTACGCAAAAAGGCCGCGCAGCAAGCGACAAGGGCCGCGGCGCACGAGCGAAAAAGACCAGCAAAAAGACCACATCCGTCGCGAAAAAGACGACCAAGGCAGCGCCGAAGAGGACTGAACGCAAAACGACCGCGAAGAAGGGCACGGCGCGCAAGACTGCTACTCCGCGCGGCCGGGCTGCCAAGACGCCCGCCGAGCGCAGCCGGAAGACGCCCGCGGCCACGCGCGCGGGGGCCACTCGTCAGGCGGGTGGTCGCCGAGGTCAGGCGCGCGGCAGCGAGCGAGCACGGTTTCCGACGCGACCGCGTCCCGCTGCGAAGAAGCCGGCCGGCCGGCCCCCCCGCCCGGCCAAACTCGACAAGAAGCAGCTCGCCGCCATTCGGACGG
The DNA here is from genome assembly GCA_046263155.1 of Actinomycetota bacterium. Taxonomy (GTDB): domain Bacteria; phylum Actinomycetota; class CADDZG01; order CADDZG01; family WHSQ01; genus DATADF01. Next base: position 30,927 of record JBHELF010000001.1, on the reverse strand, counting down.
AGCTCGCCCAAGAGCTCGTGGACCTCAAACGCCAGCAGGAAGAACTGGAGCAGAGCTCGTTCACCGACACTCAGTCAGACCTCACGGGCGAAGTCGGCCTCGATGAGGATTTCGCCGATGCGGGCACGGCAACCTTCGAGCGCGAGCGCGACCTGTCCATCCAGAACAACATTCGGGATCTCATCGATCAGATCACCCGTGCCATCGGGCGCATCGACGAGGGGGTCTACGGTGTATGCGAGCGCTGCGGGGGCCCGATCGATGCCGCCCGGCTCAAGGCACTGCCCCACGCGGTTCTGTGCATGGACTGCAAGCGGCGAGAAGAGCGCGCCCGCTAGCCAGCCCGACGCCCGAGCGGAGAAATGAGAGTCCGAGTCTGGTTGACCGCGCTCGTCGTGCTGATCCTCGATCAGGTGACCAAGGGACTAGCGCTGTCCGAGCTCAAAGATGGGCCGGTGACCGTCATCCCAAATATATTCAGTCTTCGCTTGGCCTTTAATCCCGGAGGCGCTTTCGGGCTTCTGCAGCATCTGCCCGGCTTCTTCCTTCTGGCCACCATCGTGGTTGTGGGCGTCATTCTGGTGTGGGCGCGACGGGTCGACGACAGACGCTGGCTCCTGCCGCTGGGGATGGTCCTCGGCGGGGGCCTCGGCAATTTAACCGACAGGTTGATCAGGGAGACCGACGGCAAGGTGGTCGATTTCATCGATTTTCACGTGTGGCCGGTTTTCAACCTGGCCGACAGCGCGATCGTCGTCGGCGTCTTGTGGCTGCTCTTGCTGGGTTCGACGGGCACCGCGGTCGAAGAGGCCGACTAGCGAGGCTGTGTGAGGATCGCTTTCGAAGCCACCGAGAGCGAGGCCGGAACGCGCGTCGACGTGGTAATCGCGGCACGCACGGGGTTGCCACGAGCTGCGGTGCAGAAGGCCCTCCGTGCGGGTGAGATCACCATCGATGGCCAAAGCGTGCGCCCGAGCCACCGCTTAGAAGCAGGACAATCGGCGTGGGGCGAGCTAGTCGTGCCCTCGGCTTCGGAGCCCTCGCCCGAGGACATACCCCTCACGATCCGCTATTCAGATGACAGAGTTCTGGTCGTGTCAAAGCCCCCCGGCTTGGTCGTCCACCCCGACGCGGCGCATCCCGGAGGGACGCTGGTCAACGCGCTGCTGGGCAGCGGCGAGCCGTTGTCGCGCGTGGACGCTGGTCGGCCGGGCATAGTGCACCGGCTGGACAAGGACACCTCCGGCTTGCTGCTCGTCGCCAAAGACGATGGCGCCCAGGCGTTTCTGGCCGCGGCCCTAAAAAGACGTGCGGTCGAACGGCGTTACTACGCGCTCGTGAGGGGAGCCTTCACGGTGCCCACCGGGACCATCGAAGCGCCCGTCGGACGCGACCCCCGCCGGCGGCGGTTGATGGCGGTGGTCTCCGTCGGGCGAAACGCGGTTACGCACTATGAGGTCCTGCAGGCCAAGGGAGATCTGTCCTTCTTGGACGTCCGACTCGAGACCGGCCGGACCCACCAGATCCGGGTTCACCTGGCCCACGTCGGCCACCCGGTGATGGGGGACCGCACCTACGGAGGCGTCTCGGAACTTTCGCGCGCGCTCGGGCTCGAGCGGCCCTTCCTACACGCCTGGTCGCTCGCCTGGCCCGACCCCACCTCGGGCGAGATCCTCCGGGTCACCGAATCCCTGCCGCCCGATCTCACGGAGGTTCTGGCCCGGGCCGGCCTCGCTGCGCCGGAGGAAGGAGCCGGCTAGCCGGTCGTCGTCCACAACTTCGCCACAGCCTGTGGTCCTTGTGATCAACAGGCCTTCCGCGGCACTGTGTGAGGGCCGCGAATGACCTGCTCAGAGCTCTTTTTGGTCGCGCGACGAGCAAGTGTCCGACGGGTTTGATACAAACAACACAGATGTAATTCCACGACGCGAGACGGGTGAATCCGTGAGTTTTGTGCATCTGCACACTCATAGCGAGTACTCCATGCTCGACGGCGCGAGCCGGATCCCGGACATCTTCGCGGCCGCCGCCGCGAGCGACATGCCGGCCTGTGCCATCACCGACCACGGCGTCATGTACGGGGCCCTCGATTTCTACAAGACGGGCATCAAAACCGGGATCAAGCCGATCGTGGGGATGGAGGGTTACCTGTTTGCCGGCGACCGGCGCGAGAAGCCGCCCCAAAGGGAAAACAGCGAACGGACTTTTCACCTCACTCTGTTGGCCGCCACGAATACCGGCTATCGCAACCTCGTCAAGCTGTCGACGGGGGCCTGGCTCGAGGGGTTCCACTACAACCCCAGAAGCGACTGGGAGCTGCTGACCGAACATGCCGAGGGCCTGATCTGCCTCTCGGGCTGCCTCTCGGCCGAGATCCCCAAGCTGATCGTCGCCGGCGATCGCGCCGGAGCACGCCGCGTCGCAGCCCGCTACCGAGAGGTCTTCGGAGATCGCTTCTATCTGGAGCTGCAGGACCACGGGCTCCGGGAGCAACAGGCCCTCAACGATGAACTGGTCGCATTAGGAAAAGAGCTCGGCGTCTCATGGGTCGCGACGAACGACTCTCATTACACACACAAGGAAGACGCGGGAGCGCACGAGGTCCTGTTGTGCATCAACACGGGCTCCGAGCTGGCCGATCCAAACCGGTTCAAATTCGACTCACAAGAGTTCTATCTGAAGACGCCGGAGGAGATGGCGCGCACGTTCGCCCGCTGGCCTGGAGCCTGTGAGACCACTGTCGAGGTAGCCGAACGCTGCGATGTGGAGATCAAATTCGGCGAGCATCTGTTGCCGCGCTTCGAAACACCTCCCGGCAAGAGTTTGGACGGATACCTCGCCGAGCTCGTCCTCGACGGCCTCCGATCGCGCTACGGCGAGCTAACTCCTGAGGTTCGCGAGCGAGCCGAGTACGAATTGAAAGTCATCAGCGACATGGAGTTTCCCGGCTACTTCCTGGTCGTTGCCGACTTTGTCAACTGGGCCAAGCAGCAGGGGATCCGAGTCGGTCCCGGGCGGGGAAGCGCGGCAGGCTCGATCGTTTCCTATGCCCTAGGAGTCACGGAACTCGATCCGCTGCGCTACGACCTTATGTTCGAGCGCTTCCTCAATCCGGAACGAGTTGCGATGCCGGACATCGACATAGATTTCGATGAGCGGCGGAGGGGCGACGTCATTCGTTACGTCTCGGAAAAGTACGGGGCGGACCACGTGGCCCAAATCGTCACCTACGGAACCATCAAGGGGAAGCAGGCAATAAAGGACGCCGCCCGCGTGCTGGGCTTTCCTTACGCGGATGGAGACCGGCTCACCAAGATGTATCCGGCCCTGATCATGGGGCGCGATGGGGGCCTGGCGAACGCGCTGGAGACGAGCTTCGAATTGCGAGAGGCGTACGCGGCGGGTGGCGCCGCGAAACAGATCATCGACACGGCGCTCAAGATCGAGAACCTCAAGCGTTCCGCGGGCATCCATGCCGCCGGCGTCGTCATCGGCCGGGATCCTCTTGTCGAACATGTTCCGCTAAAACGCGGCGAGCACGGCGAGATCGTCACGCAGTTCGACATGAACGGAGTGGAGGAGCTCGGCCTTCTCAAGATGGACTTCCTCGGCCTGCGCAACCTCACGGTCATCGAGTTAACGCGCGAGTACATACGACGCAACAAGGGGGTCGACGTTGACGTCGATGGCCTCGATCTCAACGATCCGAAGGTTTACGAAATGCTGCGGAGAGGCGACTCCGACGGGGTCTTTCAGCTCGAGTCGGACGGGATGCGCCGCCTACTGGTTCAACTGAAGCCGGATCGCTTCGAGCAGATCATGGCCCTGATCGCCCTGTACAGGCCGGGCCCCATGGAGCAGATCCCCGCCTATATCGAGCGAAAGAACGACCCCTCAAAAGTCGTTTATCTCCACCCTGCTCTCGAAGAGATCACGCGCGAGACTTATGGCGTCCTCGTCTATCAGGAGCAGATCGTGCTCCTCCTCCAAAAGCTTGCCGGATACACCCCGGGCGAGGCAGACCTCGTCCGCAAGGCCATCGGCAAGAAGAAGCGCGACATCATGGCCGCCGAGGAACCCCGCTTCATGGAGGGTTGCACCAAGCTCGGTCTCGCCGAGGACGAAGCCCAAAGGCTCTGGTCGCTGATCCAGCCCTTTGCCGATTATTCGTTCAACCGTGCACATTCGGCCGCCTACGCCTACATCGCCTATCAGACGGCGTGGCTCAAGGCCCATCACCCGGTCGAATACATGGCCGCGCTGTTGACCTCGGTGCGGGACAACAAAGACCAGAAGCCCTACTACCTGCACATTGCCCGCAAGATGGGGATCCCGGTGCTCATCCCGGACGTGAATACGTCGGAGATGGAATTCACTCCCGCCGGCGATTCCGTGAGATTTGGCCTGTCGGCGATCCGTCACGTGGGCGAGGGCGTTGTCGAGCGGATCATCGAGGCGCGGACGAAGCACGGCTCGTTCAACTCGTTTGACGACTTCTGTCGAAAGGTCGATTACACGTGCTTGAACAAGAAAACGATCGAGTCCCTCATCAAGGCCGGCGCGTTTGAATCATTGGGTCATACGCGCAAAGGTTTGCTAGAGGTATTTGAAAACGCCTGTGCGGAGATCATGTTCGAACGCAAGCAGGAAGAGGCCGGTCAGTTCTCCCTTTTCTCATCGAACGGAGGGGACCCGCGTGAGCAAGAGTCTCCCCGGGAGCGACCGATCCCCCTCGACGAGCATCCCAAGGACATCCTTCTCGCGCAGGAGAAAGAGGTCCTGGGTCTCTTCGTCTCCGATCATCCGCTGTTGGGAATACAGGGATTGCTCAGCCGGATGACGGATGCCTCGATCGCGTCGCTGTCGGAACGTCCGGCCGGTGATGTCGTGGTGGTTGGGGGCATGATCGGAGGGCTCAGCAAGAAGATCACCCGGCAAGGCAACATTATGGTTCTGGCCGACCTCGAGGACCTGACCGGGGTGAGTGCCGAGGTCATTGTTTTCCAGAGCGTCTACGAGCAGCATTCCGCCGATCTGCACCCGGACGCGATTCTCCTCGTCAAAGGAAGGGTCGATCGAGACGCGCGCGACGACTCGATAAAACTGATAGCCAGCGAGATTCACAAGCCCGATCTCGGTGAGGATCGGCCACTCGTCATCAACCTTCCGGCCGGCACCTGCACCCCGCTCCTCGTCACGAATCTCAAGCAGGTGCTGGCGAGCCATCCGGGCGATAAGCAGGTCTTCCTGCACCTCGATGGAGGTTCGAAAACCACGGTGTTGCGGTTGGGGAGCGAATTCCGGGTCGACGCAAGCAACGGACTTCACGCCGAGCTCAAGGTGCTGATGGGCCCCACCGCACTGATCTCCGGCTAACAGCTCAGCGCCTCGATTGCCGCGGGACGCTTCCTGCATCATGATTCGGCGATGCCCTGCGCCGCTTGTGGCCGCGTTCAAACGGATCCCGTAAAAGGCAGCTCGCCGTGGTTACGCGGCGTCAGGGACGGACAACAGATCCTGGTGTGTCCCGACTGTCTCGCTCGCGACGACTCCTTGGTCAAAGGCTTGGATCGGTGCCGCGTGTGTTCGGGCACGAGGCTGTCGCTGGTTATGGGCTCCGTCGTCTGTCGGGAATGCGGCGCCGACTGGGTGCCCGACGAAAGCAGCGAGGCTTCTGGCCGGTCGGTCTTCTGAGTATTAGAGGAGTAGAGCGGGGGTAACGATCCCACGGAGTCGTCGTTTGAGGGATCGAGATGGCGGAATTCTTCGGTCGAGCCAACTTTAGGACAGCGGTATCGAGCCGCCCCGCGATAGGTGTGACGCTCCTGGTCCTGGGATTGGCGGCGGCGGGTCTCCCCACGCAGAGCTCGGCCCAAACCCCGACCGGAAGCCCGACCCAAACCCCGACTCAAACGCCGACCCCTACCACATCGCCACCGAGTACCGCGGTGGCGAATCTCATCGACGAAACCGGAAGACCCGTCGGGTCAGTCCAATTTCAATCCTTTGGCGGGACTCATGTGCGTCTCAGAGTCGGCGTCAGTGGTCTGAGCCCCGGTTGGCACGGCTTTCACGTGCACGACGTCGGCACCTGCGAACCGCCGTCGTTCGGCTCCGCGGGAGGTCACTACAACCCCGGCAATTCCAATCACGCCAACCATGCCGGGGACATGCCGCCGCTGTTCGCACAGCAGAATGGAACCGCGAGCGCAACCTTTACGACCGACCGGTTTTCTGTGGGCGAATTGCTGGCAGCGGACGTCGCGGTTGTGATCCACGCCGGCCCCGATAACCTCGCCAACATCCCCACCCAGGACATAGTCGGCGCCGACGGCAGCTACTCCCAACGCGCCTACTACTACAAACCCGATCCCGCGGCCAACAACTTCGTCGCGGGGGCTGCCCCGGACACCACACTACGCACCGGTGACGCGGGGGGTCGGCGAGCCTGCGGCCGGGTTCAAGCCGCCGCCCACCCATTTCCCGAACCGACACCACCGTTACCGGGCGCGCAGGTCGATCTCGTCAATGAGCAAGGGACCGGCGCCGGCCGCGTGACGTTCGCGGAAACGGGAAACACAGTGGAAGTTCAGGTCAACGCGAGCGGTCTTGCTCCTGGGTTCCACGGTTTCCACGTACACGACGTGGGCTCCTGTGAGCCGCCATCCTTCGCGTCGGCCGGAGGCCACTACAACCCGGAGGCTGCCAACCACCCGAGCCACCGCGGTGACACGCCGGTGCTGTTCGCAAAAGAGGACGGCACCGCAAGCGCAACCTTCACCACGGACCGGTTCTCGGTCTCCGAGTTGCTCGCGGCAGACGTCGCCGTCGTAGTTCACGCCAATCCCGATAACTTCGCCAACATCCCGGCCCAGGACGTCACCAATCCCGACGGGACTTACTCGCAGCGGGCCTACTACTACAAACCAGATCCCTCGGTTAACAACTTCGTGGCCGGTCCGGCATCCGACACCACGCTGCGCACCGGTGACGCGGGGGGTCGGCGAGCCTGCGGCCCGGTTCGCGATTTCCGGGGCTCGCCCACGTCCGGCCCTACTCAGACGGCTACGGCCAGAACCCCGACTCAGACGGGAACGGCAGCAACACCGATCCGTGCGGAGCGCGATGTAAATCTCGAGGCGTCAACAAATCGCACTACATTCGGTAGACGGGTGAGGTTGTCCGCCACCGTTTCGAGCGACGACGCGAGCGGGCCCGGCTGCACCGCGGGAGTCGAGGTGGTGCTATCTCGCAGGATCTCGGGTAGCGATACCACCCGAGAAGTCGAAACCGCGACGACCGATGCGTCGGGCGTTGCGAAGTTCCTGCGGAGGGCCGATCGCAGCGCCGGCTATACGGCTTCAGTTTCGGCGTCGACCACCTGCGCGGCGGCAAACTCCGGTGTCGAGCCCGTTCTCGTGAGGAAGCTCGTGCGCCTACGACTCAGCCCACGCGGGTCCGTTCCTCCGGGTACCGATGTGGGCGTGACGGTTCAGGTGAAACCCTGCGGGCGGCACGCCGGTGATCGGGTCGCCCTCTATCAGGGGCGTGGAGGCACGTTGCCAAAGGTCGCATCGAGATCCACTAACGCGCGCTGCTCGGCGTTCTTTAAGAGAAATGTCCGTCGCACCACGACGTTCCAGGCCAGGTCTCCTAAGCAGGATGCGGATCACCTCGGCGGTCGGTCGCGCCGAAAGACCATCGAGGTGCCCTAGGAGCCGGTCGATCGCTTCCCGGCTGGGAGTCGGGCCACTAGTCTCCCTGCATGCTCGAGATCATCGATGGGCGCGAGCAACAGACCCTGGTCCACATCGCTCGCCCGCGCGCTGTCAGCGGGCGCGCCTCCGCGGCGGCGGTCGAGGCGCTAGTGGAGGACGTGCGATTGCGAGGGGACGACGCCCTTCTGGAGTACACAGAGAAATTTGACGGAATCCGGCTGACCCCCGATCGCCTCCGGGTGGAGCCCGATGTCTTGGCGAAGGCACCCTCGCTTATCCCGCCGCCGCTCGTGGACGCGATTGCCGTGATGGCCGAACGGTTGCGTCGGACGTGTGAGCGGCAGCAAGTGGCCGAGTGGAGGGAGGAGGGGGCAGGCGAATGGGTGGGCGAGATCGTCCGTCCGCTGCGCCGCGTCGGCATCTATGCGCCCGGCGGTCGCGCGGCTTATCCCTCCAGCGTCGTGATGGCTGCGGTGCCCGCCACGGTCGCGGGGGTGGAGCAGATCGCCGTCTGCTCGCCGCCCGGGCCCGACGGGGAGATCCCGGAACCGGTTCTGGCGGCCTGTTCTCTATGTGGAGTGGATGAGGTTTACAGGGTCGGTGGTGCCCAGGCGATAGCCGCCCTGGCTTACGGGACCCGGTCCGTCAGGCCGGTCGAGAAAATCGTCGGGCCCGGCAACATTTACGTGACGCTAGCCAAGCGAGCCGTGTCCTCTTGGACGGGAACCGACCTTCACGCGGGTCCCTCCGAGCTCGCCATCGTCGCGGACGACACCCTCGATACGTCCGTGCTCGCGGCCGACCTCATAGCCCAGGCCGAGCATGGCCCGCTCGGCACGCATGCACTCATTACGTGGCTTCCGGAAGTGGCGGCCGGCGTCGCCGAGGAGCTGGAACAGCAGATCGCGGGCCATCCTCGATCCGGCGACCTGGAGAACGTATTCATAGAGGGGGGCCGCGCGGTCCTCGTCCGCGACCTCGAGCACGCCATCGACACGGTGAACGCGCTCGCGCCGGAGCATCTGCAGCTTGCCTTCGCCGGCGCGGAGGACGCTCTGCCCCAGGTGCGCTCGGCGGGGTCGGTGTTTCTCGGCGCCTACTCGGCGGTCCCGGTGGGGGACTACGTCGGCGGGACGAATCACGTTCTGCCGACCGGAGGGGCGGCGCGCTGGTCCTCAGGGCTCGGGGTTCCCGACTTCGTCAAAAGGATCTATGTCTCTTCGCTCGATCGGGCTTCTCTCGAACGGCTTGGTCCTCACATTGAGGCACTTGCCGCCGCCGAGGGTTTGCCGGGACACGCGGAGGCGATTCGAAGAAGGCTGGCCCTCGACCCGGACGAGGGCCGATGAGAAAGACGAGTCCTCTCTCCGTGCGGGCCGATCTCGTCGCCAGCGAGCCCTATATCTCGCCGCAGGTCCCCGCTCGCCACCGGCTGAACACCAATGAGTCTCCCTATGCACCGCCACAGGGGGTGATCGACGAGGTCGTCTCCGCCATGCAACACCTGACGTTGAATCGCTATCCGGACCGAGACGCGACGAGCCTCTTCGATGCCATCTCGCAGCACATCTCCTGGCCTTCGGAGGGACTGTGGGTTGCCAACGGGTCGAACGAGGTCTTCATGCATCTGCTGCTGACGTTCGGCGGTCACGGACGAAAGTCGCTTACGTTCGAGCCGACTTACTCACTCCATTCGCTGATCCCCAGGATCGCGGGAACCGCAACCGTGCAGGTCGGGCGCAACCAGGACTGGCTGATAGATCTCGACCAGGCACTCAAGGCGATCGAGAGCGAGCGTCCCGAGATCATCATCGTTTGTTCGCCGAACAACCCGACGGGAAACGTCGAGCCCATCGAATCGATCGAAGTGCTGCTCGAGCACGCGCCGGGGCTGGTGGTAGTCGACGAGGCATACATCGAGTTCACCTCGCCCGAGAAGAGCCTGCAGCCTCTCCTCGGCGCGTATTCCAATTTGGTAGTCACCAGGTCGTTCTCGAAGGCCTGGCGGCTCGCGGGGGCGCGTCTCGGCTACATGATGGCCGATCCGTCTATCGTTGAAGATCTGCGACGCGTGCGGCTCCCCTACCATCTTTCTGCGATGACCCAGCTGATCGGGGAGGCCGCGTTGAAGCACACCGACGAGACCCTTCAATTGGTGTCGGCTCTCGTGGAGGAGAGGGATCTGATCGCGATGGAGCTTCAGACGTTGGGGCTAAAGGTCTTCCCCTCGCAGGCGAACTTCGTGTTGTTCGAAGTGCCCGACCCCTCGGGGACCTGGCAAAAGCTGCTGGATAGGGGGGTGCTCGTGAGGAAGTACGAGGCAGATCCCAAGCTCGAGCGCTGTCTGCGAGTCACCTGCGGGTTGCCGGAGGAGAGCCAGGCGTTCTTGCGCGCGCTCCGGGAGGTCCTCGATGCGTGAGCGCCGCTCGGAGGTGGAGCGAGAAACTAGCGAAACGAAGGTACGTGTCGCGCTCAACCTCGACGGGGGCGAAGCGGGGATCGACACAGGGGTTCCCTTCTTCGATCACATGCTGCAGCAGGTCGCGGCTCACGCCGCCCTGGGTCTCGAGGTCGACGCCAGAGGCGATCTGCAGATCGATGCCCACCACACTGTTGAGGATGTCGGGATCGCCCTTGGCGAGGCCTTTACCCAGGCTTTGGGGGACAAGAGCGGAATATCTCGCTACGGCGATGCCGTCGTGCCCATGGAAGAGGCGCTGGCCCAAGTCGCCCTCGACATCTCGGGACGACCACTTCTCGTCTACGAGGCGGACATTGCCGCGGAGATGATCGGCCAATACGAGACCGGTCTGACTCAAGAGTTCCTGCAGGCCCTGTCCCGGGCGGCCGCGGTCACTATGCATGTACGACTACTGGCGGGCAGCAGCGCGCACCATTCCGTCGAAGCGATCTTCAAGGCGTTTGCGCGTGCCCTCGGTGAGGCGGTCTCGTTGGATCCGCGCAGGACCGATCGAGTTCCTTCGACCAAAGGCATTATCTAGATGATTCACCCGCGGGTTGTCGTGTTGGACCACGGGATGGGCAATCTTCGCAGCGTGGCCAAGGCTCTCGAGGCGGCCGGCGCGAACGTGACGGTGTCCGAGAGGCTCGACGGAAGCAGTTCGGTCGACGCGCTCTGTGTGCCGGGCCAGGGGATATTCGGCCGCTGCGTCCGCAACATTGAAGGCGCCGGTCTTGAGGATCGCCTGCGCGACTGGATAGCGAAGGAGCGGCCCTACCTCGGGATCTGTCTCGGCATGCAGATCCTGTTCGAAGGGAGCGAGGAGGACGGGGGTGCGCGCGGGCTCGGCATCTTCAAGGGAAGCGCGCTCAGGCTGCCCGCCGGCGTGCCCGTGCCTCATATCGGCTGGAACCAGGTAGAGGACGAATACTTCTACTTCGACCATTCCTATGCCGTCGTGCCTGCGGATGAGTCCATGGTCACAGGCTGGTGCAGTCACGGCCTGCGCTTCGCGGCTCGCATCGACTCTGGATCCGTCACGGGAGTGCAGTTCCATCCCGAGAAGAGCTCCAGGGGAGGTCTCAAAGTGCTCACGCGCTGGCTGGCAAACCTTTGAGCTTCACCGTCTATCCGGCAATCGACATCTCCGAGGGGCGCTGCGTCCGCCTGCTCGAGGGACGGTTCGGCACCGAAACCGTCTACTCCGACGATCCCGTGAAGGTGGCGCTGGGATTCGCCGCCGCGGGGGCGCGCTGGCTCCACATCGTCGACCTCGATGGAGCTCGCACGGGATATCCGGCTAACCGCGATCTGGTGCTGGAGGTTGTGCGCCGGGCATCTTGCCCGGTACAGGCCGGTGGGGGGATCCGGACGGAGGACGACGTGGAGCAGGTGCTTGCCGCGGGAGCCAATCGTGTGGTGCTCGGCACCCTCGCGCTCGAGGAGCCGGAGGCGATGCGCCGTACGTGTGACCGCTTTGGCGAACGCATCGCGGTGTCGCTCGACGCGCGGGGCGGAGCCCTCGAGACCCATGGATGGACGGTGTCGTCCGGCACTCCGGTAACCGAGGCCGTGGCCCGGTTCGAGGAGGCCGGCGTCTCCTCCTTTATTTATACGGATGTCGAGCGGGACGGGACGATGGCCGGTCCCGACGTCGAGGGGCTGTTGCGTGTCACCGAGGGCACGCGCCTCCCCGTTGTCGCCTCGGGAGGTATCGCCAGCCTCGAGGACTTGCGGACCATCGCCCGCTTGCGGCCTCGGGGCGTGGCCGGCGCCGTTATTGGACGCGCCTTGTACGAACACAAATTCTCGATCGGCGAGGCTAATTTCGCCGCGGACGGCGCCGCCTCCGGCAAAGAGACCCCAACGAGATAGTGCTGGCGAAGCGGGTCATTGCCTGTCTCGACGTGGACCGGGGACGGGTCGTCAAAGGCGTCCGCTTCGCCGACCTGAGAGACGCGGGAGATCCCGTAGAGCTCGCGCGTCTTTACGACGAAGAGGGAGCCGACGAACTCGTCTTCCTGGACATATCGGCCTCGCGCGAGGCTCGCACCACAATGCTCGACGTTGCCGCCGCAACAGCGGAGAGCGTCTTCGTTCCATTAACCGTAGGAGGTGGCGTTCACGCGATCGAGCACGTTCGAACATTGTTGCGTCACGGAGCCGACAAAGTAGCGGTCAATACGGCCGCGGTTCGAGAACCAGACCTCATACGTGCTGCGACCGATGAGTTTGGATCGCAGGCGATCGTGCTGGCGATAGATGCTCGCAGGGATCCTGGTTCGGACCGGTGGCGGGTATTCGTGGAGGGAGGCGGCCGTCCGACGGAGCTCGACGCGGTCGAGTGGGCGGAACGGGGATGCGCTCTCGGCGCGGGGGAGGTCCTCCTCACCTCGATGGATTTCGACGGGACCAGAGATGGCTACGACCTGGATCTCACGCGCTCTGTTGTGAATGCCGTGTCGGTGCCCGTCATCGCGTCGGGTGGAGCGGGAAACCCGCGTCACATGGCGGACGCCGTGGATCCGGCGTCGGGCGGAGCGGAAGCAGCCCTCGCGGCGTCGGTCTTTCACTACCGGGATTTTTCGATCGATGACGTGAAACGCGAGTTCGAGGTGCGCGGTCTCCCCGTTAGGATCGCCCGCTCATGACGACCTTCTTGATCTACGACGACAGCCTTCGAAGCCCCGAGATGCGTCACGAGATCGGGGAAATGGTCATGGATCCGATTACCTTTATCGAGCACGACGGGAAGCGTCTCGTCGTAGGCAGCGAGTTTGAGAAGGACATCTTTGCCAAACGCGAAGATGTAGTGGACGAGTTCTGGAACATCTTCGACTTCGGCTTCGAAGACCTCACTCGAGATCAGACGTTTCCCGAGCCCCTGATTGGATCCGAGATCCTCCGCAGGGCGCTGGAGCGCTTGGGCGCCCACAAGGTCGTCGTTCCCGAGACGTTTCACCTGCAGGTTGCCGACTACCTCCGAGAGCGAGGCGTTGAAGTCGTGGTTGACGAAGAAGCCTGGTCCCTGCGGCGACGCAAGAAGACGCCATGGGAGATAGAGGGGATGGAGCGGGCTCAGAGAGCGGCGGAAACCGCCATGCTGACCGCGGCACGCATGCTTCGAGAAACAGAGGGAACCGCCACGCGCGACCTCCGTTTCGAAGGGGAGATCCTTACCGCGGAGATGATCCGCGAGGCGATGGTTCAAGAGCTTCTCTCGCAGGGTTGCGACTCGGAGGAGATCCTGGTTCATTCCGGAGATGCCTGTCTGGCCGGGCACGATCCGGGCACGGGACCCATCCTCCCCAACGCCAGCTGCATCATCGATTGCTTTCCGCGCGATCGCCGAACCGGTACGTACACCGACATGAGCCGCACGTTCGTCCCCGGGAAACCCTCAGAGGAGCTTCGAGCGCTGCACCAGCACTGCCGGACTGCGCTCACGATCGCGTTGGAGGTGATACGACCCGGGCGAGACGACGCACATCAGAGTGTCGTCAATTACTTTCACGAGCAAGGTCTGCCCACGCGCGAACATCACGCGGGAGCCGGGCCGCTAAAGGAAGGGTTCAGTCATTCACTGGGCCATGGGGTGGGGCTCCAGGTGCATGAGAAACCGTGGGTGGGGCGCCGGCCGGACGTCTTGCAAGAGGGCGACGTCATCGCCATCGAGCCCGGCCTGTACTTTCGCGGCGTGGGGGGCGTGCGCCTCGAGGACACGGTGCTCGTCACCCCCGAGGGTCCCGAGCACTTCACCGACCCCTACCCCTATGAGCTCGAACCGTAGTGGGCCTTCCCGATCTCGTCTACGACGAGCGGGGACTCGCGCCCGCAGTGGTACAGGACGCGCGCACCCGCGAGGTGCTGATGCTGGCGTGGGTGAACTCGGAGGCGCTGCGACGGACGCTCGAGTCCGGCACTACATGGTTCTGGAGCCGGTCCCGATCCGAGTACTGGAACAAGGGGGCGACGTCGGGTAACACGCAAAGAATTGTGGAAGTCCGTTACGACTGCGATGCCGATGCCCTTTTGATACTCGTCGATCCCGCGGGCCCGGCGTGTCATACCGGTGAGACCTCGTGCTTCTTTAGGTCCATCACCGATCCGCCCTCTTCGGAGTGAGCGAGTACCGGCCCGACCGCCGGACCTTCGAACAACTTGCGGCCCGCTATCCGGTCGTTCCGGTTTGGCGGACGGTGGTGGCGGACACCCAGACGCCTGTCTCCGCCTATCTCCGGCTCGCCGCCGGGAAAGAGTCGAACGCGTTCTTGCTCGAAAGCGTCGAAGGGGGCGAGCGCTGGGCGCGTTATTCATTTCTGGGCGGAGAGGCGTTCGGCGCCGTGAAAGCCTTCGGCCGGGAGGTCGAGGTAGAGGGTGCTCTCCCGGTTCGGCCGGCGGAGAACGAGCCTCCGCTCGCCTTTGTCAGTCGCTTGCTCGCGACGCTGAGAGGCCCCGAGATCGAAGGTGTGCCGCCGATGCACGGCGGCGCGGTCGGCTTTATCGGGTACGACACCGTTAGGGAGTTGGAGGACCTGCCGAATGCTCCAGAGGACGATCTCGGCCTTCCGGACCTTGCCCTCTTGCTGACGCGCACAATGGTCGTCTTCGACCACCTTGCGCAGCAGGCGCGAGTTTTTGCGAATGTGCCGAGCGGTGACGACCCGCGCTCCGCCTACGATCAGGCGATCGCGAGCTGCGAGTCGGTGATCGACGACCTCGCCGCGCCCCTTCCCGCCTCGAGAGTCGATCTCGATTGGCGCGAGGTGCCAAGTTTCGAGAGCAACGTCGGAGATCAGGAATTTGCCTCATGGGTCGAGAAGACCCGCGAGCACATCTTCGCCGGCGATGCGTTCCAGGTCGTTCTGTCGCGTAGATTCGAGATGCCGTTGAGTGGTTCATCGTTTGGGGCCTATCGCGCGCTCAGAACCCTTAACCCGAGCCCCTACATGTACCACCTTCGGTTTTCTCCCAGCGAGCTGCATCCGTCTTTCGAGATCTCCGGGTCGTCCCCGGAACCCATGGTCCGCGTTGCGGGCGACGAGATCCTGAGTCGCCCCATCGCGGGGACGAGGAGACGAGGAGCGACTCCAGAGGAAGATGCAGAGCTCGCACGGGAGCTACTCGACGACGAGAAAGAACGCGCCGAGCACGTCATGCTTGTCGATCTGGCGCGCAACGATGTGGGACGCGTCTCTGAATACGGCGAGGTGAAGGTAGACGACTTGATGACGATTGAACGCTATTCGCATGTCATGCACATCGTCTCGAGCGTCAGTGGCAAGTTGGATGGTCGCCATCGGCCGTTCGATGCCTTCACCGCTTGTTTTCCGGCGGGCACGGTGAGTGGAGCTCCAAAGGTTCGGGCGATGGAACTGATCGATTCGATGGAGCGAACGCGGCGGGGGCCTTATGCCGGTGCGGTCGGCTACTTCGATCTCTCGGGGAATCTCGACACGTGCATAACAATCCGCACCATCATCGCTACCGGTGGAAAGGCCTACGTGCAGGCAGGTGCCGGGATCGTCGCCGACTCCGATCCCATGGCGGAGGCCGATGAGACTCGCCGTAAAGCTGAGGCCCTACTACGGGCGGTCGCGGCTGGGGCGGCCCTCGACGACTCGGCTCACTCCGCGTAGGGACGTAGCTTTTCCGCGGCGGCGGCGCTAATCGTGAGGCGAACCTCTTCCGGTGTCAGCTCGGCAATCTGGTCCGCGGGCAAGAAGCGATCGCTCTCCAGCAAGCCCATTCGGATAACCAGTCCCGAGAAGATGTTGGTCTCTTCGTCGCCGATCACTTCGGCCACTCGACCTATCTCCTCTCCCTCGAGAGAGAGGACGCGAGTCCCCTCGGCCAGGGCGGTCCATCCGATCGGTCGCTCGGCGTCGGCCATGGCCTTGATAGTAGCCATGGCCGTCGCGGGAACCGGCTGCGCAAACGAGCGCGCAAGCGAGCCGGCCGCCCCCCTCGGGAGCGCCGAAGTGGAGCCGGCCGCGGTCCAGCAGCATGCCCGGCAATTCGATTCCGAATTGAGCCCCAGGGGGCCCGGGTCGCAGCAAGAGTTCGCGGCCGCCGCCTACATCGTGGGGCATCTGCAACAAGCGGGCTACGTCGCGCGGCTCGATCCAGTGCCCGTGGCGAATCTGGTCGAGTCGAGCAACGTCATAGCTCTCGCACCCGGCGCCGACGCTTCCGTCCTCGTGGTGGTGCCGTATGACGACAGCGCGCGTGGAGAGACGATCGGTTTGTGGCTCGAGCTGGCGCGCGCCCTGCGAGTCGGCCGAGCGGACCACCACGTGCAGCTGGTCGCGTTGGGGGCCGAGGACGGCGATCCGGGTCGAGGAGGAACTCGCCGTCTCATCCGAGTCCTGAAGGATGGGGAAGAGGATCCCGAGGTGCTCACGTTGGCGGTTATTCCCGAGGCGCTCGAAGTGACCGCGAGCGGGAATTCCGCTCGCGCCTTGATGGGCATCGCGGCCGATATGGGGATCGACGCGCGTGTTGTCGAGCTGGATGCCGATGACCTCTGGTCGGTCGCCGGGTTCGAGCACACGCGCGTCGAGGGTCGGGTGCACGAAGTCGGCGCTCTGCTACTTCGGTTTCTGGCTACCGAGGACAGTTAGGGTCGCTCGCATGTCGCATCTCACCGAACTGATCGACAGCACGCGACGTCGTGTTGCACAGGCGCGGGCCGACACCCCGGAGGACCTCCTCGAGGAACGGCTAGAGAGAGCCGAGCTTCCGCGGGGCTTCGCGCGCGCTCTCGACCGATCGCACGTGGCTCTTATTGCAGAGATCAAGCGAGCGACTCCCTTCAAGGGTGTCTTGCACGCGGATCTCGACGCCGGGGATATTGCTCAGAGATATGCAACCGGAGGTGCGGCTGCGATCTCAGTTTTGACGGAACCAACACTGTTTAAGGGCTCGATAGCGGATCTGGAAGCCGCACGCGCCGCGGGCCTCCCCACTCTCCGCAAGGATTTCATTCTCGACCCTTATCAGGTCTTGGAGTCACGCGCCGCGGGGGCGGATGCCGTACTTCTGATCGTTCGCATCCTCGACGACAATGTGGCGGATCTGATCAAGACCACGGAGGCTCTGGGCATGGACGCGCTCGTGGAGGTCCACGACGAGCCCGAGCTAAGGCGGGCCGTCGACGCCGGGGCCAGCCTGATCGGTGTCAATCATCGCAATCTCGAGACCGGCGACGTCGATCCACAGCGCACGGCCAAACTGAGCTCGTTCGTGCCGTCCGACGCCTTGCTGGTCGGTCTCTCCGGCGTGTCTACTCGCGCCGACGTCAAGCGGTTGGAGCAAGCGGGGGCCCGCGCGGTACTCGTCGGCGAGGCTCTCGTCACCGCGGCGAATCTCGAAGACAAGCTACGCGAGCTGCTGGGGGCCTGAGCCATGGCCGCAGTCGTGGATGCCGGGGGCCGTTTCGGCGAATTCGGTGGACGTTACGTGCCCGAAGCCCTGATGCCCGCCTTGATCGAACTGGAACGTGCATGGGAGTCGCTGGCTGCGGACGCCGAGTTCATGCACGAGCTGGAAGATCTGTTGCGTTCGGTCGCCGGTCGCCCCACCCCGCTGTACGCAGCCGAGCGCTTCTCGGAAATGGTCGGAGCGAGTGTGTGGCTGAAACGGGAGGACCTCGCCCACACTGGCGCGCACAAGATCAACAACACGCTGGGCCAAGTGCTGCTCGCAAAGAAGATGGGCAAGAGCCGGATCATCGCGGAGACGGGGGCCGGTCAACACGGCGTTGCGACGGCGACCGCCGCCGCGTACTTCGGTTTGCCGTGCGTGGTGTACATGGGGGCGGTCGACGTGCGGCGGCAGCATCTGAACGTGGTTCGGATGGAGATGCTCGGCGCGGAGGTGATCCCGGTGGAGGCCGGATCCGCGACCCTGAAGGACGCCATTAACGAGGCGTTGCGCGACTGGGTCACAAACGTAGAGACCACGCATTACGTAATCGGCTCGGTAGTGGGGCCTCACCCCTATCCGGAGCTGGTTGCCAGCCTCCAATCAGTCATCGGGGGCGAGGCCCGCGCGCAGATACTGGAGGCGACCGGTCGTCTGCCGGACGAGGTCGTCGCCTGCGTGGGCGGTGGATCGAACGCCGTGGGTCTGTTTCGCGCCTTCTATCGCGACGAGCAGGTCCGCTTGGTCGGAGTCGAGGCCGCGGGCGCGGGCCTCGAAGGTCGCCACGGAGCCTCGATCACCAAAGGGGAACCGGGCATCCTTCATGGGGCGCGTAGTTTGGTTCTTCAGACCGAGCAGGGATTAATCGAGCATGCGCATTCGATCTCGGCCGGTCTCGACTATCCGGGCGTCGGTCCCGAGCACGCCTGGCTGTCGTCGAGCGGGCGCGCGCGTTACGAGGTGGCCACCGATCAAGAGGCATTGGAGGCCTTTGCGGCTCTCGCGTCGAGCGAAGGCATCCTTCCCGCGCTCGAGCCGGCACACGCGCTCGCCTACGTGCGGCGAACGGCTCGCGACGGCGATCTGATCCTCGTGGGGCTTTCGGGCAGAGGCGACAAGGATGTCGCGACGATCTCCGAAGCGTCGAGCCCGTGACCCAACTCGAGGGCCACCTGCGTCGCAGACTCGAGGCCGGCTCGAAACTGCTGGTGCCTTACGTTGTCGCCGGCATACCCAGCCGCGACCTGATGCGAGATGTGCTTCGCTCCCTGGCGGATACCGGCGACGCGATCGAGATCGGCCTTCCCTACTCGGATCCGGTTATGGACGGACCGCTCATCGCGGCCGCGGCCCAGCGGGCGATCGCCGGGGGCGTGGGTCCACTTGACGCTTTGAGTCTGGGCGAGGACGCCGGGATCCCGCGCGTCGCAATGACTTACTACAACCCGATCCATCGACTCGGCGAGGCGGAGTTCTGCCTCCGGCTAACCGGATCCGGATTCGCCGGCCTGATAGTTCCCGACCTGCCCTTCGAGGAGTCCACCTCGCTCCGGCGGGCCTGCGCGGATTACGGCATCGCGTGGATCCCGCTCGTGGCTCCTACGTCTCCGGACGATCGAGTTCGCGCCCTTACGGAGACCGCGACGGGCTTTGTTTACGCAGTCTCGACGCTGGGGGTCACGGGTGTGCGGGCCACGTTGTCGGAGCGGGCCGAGAGAGTCGTCGGAGCCTGCCGGGCCTATACCGATCTCCCCGTCCTGGTCGGCATCGGGGTCTCCACTCCGGAACAGGCCGTCGAGGCTTGTGCCTGGGCCGATGGCGTCGTGGTGGGGACCGCTGTGGTCAGGCTGCTCATCGAGGAGGGCATCGCGGCCGCGGGGGAATTCCTCACCGGGGTCCGGCGCGGCCTCGACGGCTTGGCCGAGAGCCGGTCGGCGCCTCGAAGCGCCTGAGGGCGCCATCGGAGGCCCTCTAAATCCCACGTCCCGCCCACCCGGGGTGGTTGAGTTCTTCCCGAGGGGGCGTCGCGGGGAAGGCGGGGGATGAAGCGGATCAGAGTTCTCAAGGGTCGCGGGCGGCCTTAGCGACTCAGACTTGCGCTCCCACCCCCGCGTACGAGGCCGGGGGTCGCACTGTCTTCTCTGTGACTATTCGCGAAATAGTCCTTCTAGACCGTTATCGGCGCCTCCAAAAGCCCCGATAGATACGTCAGGCAGACCGACTAGAGCGGGGGCATCGATGAGGCGGGTCAGGGTCCGAATCAGACGAACTTCCCCGTAGCGCGGAGCCTTTTCGGGGCCGGGTGCCGGAGCGTCGCACCCATAGAATCCGCGCTCTATGCCCAAGCGTCGCATCGCCATAGTCGGTAGCTTCTCGACCGGAAAGACCACGCTGGCGGAACTCCTGGCCCAGCTCCTGGATCTTCCGCTCTTGCCCGAGGCGGCCCGAGAGGTTGCCGCGCTTGGCTTCAAACTCGACAGGGATGCCACTCCGGAAACCGAGGCGCTGATCTTTCTAAAGCAATACAACAACGAGGTCGCGATCGACGAGTTCGTGGGGGATCGCTCCTTGCTCGACGTGATGGCTTACGCGGGCTGGGTGCTCGAGAACCAGCCTGCCCGCAAGGAGATGGCCCTGTGGGAGGAGTGCGAGCGCCTCGCGGAGCGCAACCTGCGATCGAACTACTCGCACGTGTTCTATCTGCCGATCGAGTTCCCTATCGTGCTCGACGGCCTGCGCCCGGACGACCCTGTGTTCCAAAGAGAGATCGAGGGACGGATCGTGGCCCTTCTCAATCGCTACGGGATCACCTACACGACGATCACCGGAACGGTTGAGGAGCGACTCGAGAAGATCGAGTCCGCCGTCGTGGCCGGGCAGGGCTCCGATTGAGCGATTTGGGATAGCTGCGGCCCTCGGAATTCGTGCCTCGAATCGGCGGGCTTCAGGAAATCGGGCAAGTTGCCGACAATCCATTCATGAGCAGTCTCAAAGGTGACACTCTGAGCCGCATCCGCCGCCGGCTGGGCCGTTGAAGAACACCAAGGGCGACATGCCCCGCGGCATCCGCGGCCTTCTCCGCTGACGTCGATTAGTCAGTAGGTTTCGAGTCTCGCAGGGCCTCTTCGGGGCCCTTTTCTTTATCGGTGGGCCGTGGGATCGCCGGCGCGCGGTTGGTTGCAACTCGGCGGGGGTAGGCAAGCTGTGACCAACCGTGAGGAGGAGTCATGGCCCGCTGCGAGACCTGCGGCAACGACTACGACAAGGCATTTCAGATCACGCTCCCGGGAGACTCCAACCCGCACACGTTCGACAGTTTCGAATGTGCGATCCACGCCCTGGCCCCGACCTGCGCGCACTGTGGGTGCAAGGTCGTCGGGCACGGAGTGGAGACCGAGGCCGGGATGTACTGCTGCGCTCACTGCGCGGGAGAAGCGGGCGAATCGGGAGTCGTCGATCGGGCCTGAAACTCGTCAGCGTGATCGCTTGAGTTGCTAGAAACGATTTGTGCCGGGGGCGGGATTCGAACCCGCACGGGCTTGCGCCCAATGGTGTTTGAGACCATCGCGTAAACCAGATTTCGCCACCCCGGCGTAGCCCCAGTTTAGAAGGCGTTCCGCCGGTAGAAAATTCCCAGGGCGGGCTAGAGCTTCGGGCCGATGAAGCTATCCATGTATACAACATGCTGTCGACGAGCTACCGAAATCGTCTTCCAGTTCATCCGTCTCCACGAGATGCCCAGGGCATCGCAGGCTTCACAGAAGATCTGTCTTATGTCGGAGGAGTGGTTCGTAAATTGGTATCGTGGATAGCTTTTTCCTTTAACGAAATTCGACCCTCGACAACCGTCGGACTGAATTAATCCTCTCAGAAGGCGCTTCGGATATTGATCCGCAATTTCTTGCTGCCACGGATCTAATCGAATTGGTCGCTCGTGTTTCCGTCCAGGGCCATGCTGCGGGAACAAGCAAGGCCAATGCTTCCAATAGCTGTTCACGATGATGCATCCTTCGGCAGTGGCTCGCCCAGCTGCGCACCGAGATACCGGACGTACTTGCTCAATGGCGTACGCGCACTCGTCAATGATCTTAGGGTAACGCTGATCGAGCGTTATCCGAAGGCGGAAGACTCCGCGATGGTGTGTGGCGAGTTCACCATCACCTAGGTAAAGCCCCAGGAGATATGCATACCAAGGCCGATTGAGCTCCGCCTTGCCGCAGATCGGACAATCATGATCTCTTTTTCCTGGCGTGCCGGGCCGCCCACGAACGCGCCAGGTACGCACCGTCGTGCGGGGGATGCCAGTCTGGCGGGCGATGCGACAATCATTCAGGCCATTCGCGATCAGCGATTGAACAAGGTCGAACTCCGCTTGAGGACGCATCTTCCGCTCCTGTCGTCGTGCGTCCCCTCCTCGATTCGATTGTCCTGCGAGGGTGTGACAAAAACCGGGGTATCAGGGCCCGGGATTGGAGCGGATGCAGCCGTCGCCGCGGCCGCTGTTGTCGACCGGCATCGCGGCGCAGTGTTGAGCGATATCGAGAGGGCTCGCGGGGAACGGCGCCGTTAGCAGGGCAACGTCAAACCCCGCCAATCGCAACTCATCCAGGATCAAGCGTGCAGTCGGTCCAAACTCGGCCCCCGGCTCGCCAAATCCCACCGCGATGCCGACGGTTATACCGAGAGCCTCGCCGTCGTCTCCGATCAGGCCCGGAGAACCGCTGTCGCCGCCCGTCGCTACGCGATCGTCGACGTACCAACCCTCGTAGGGCGCCGAATCCTCATTGGTGTATTCGAGGACGCCGGCCTTGGCGCGCGTGAATTCGGTGTTTCGGAGATAGGTTCCGAACCCGTAGTACATCGTGGGGCTGCCTTCTGTGAACGTGTTCTCGATTCTGGTGGGCCCACCCCAGGCTCGGACCGCGGGGCTAACAAGCTTTTCCTTATCCGGGTCGATCCTTATCAGGGCGAAATCCATAGCGCGCGAGCTCCACAGGTCGTAACGGCCGTAGACCGTGGTGCCGAATTCGCCGACGCCCTCGATCTTCGGCCGGGCCCCCACGACCCCGTCGGTCCCGAAATCACGCAAGCAATGCGCCGCGGTTCCGATGTACATGCCACCACGGCCGTCGCGGAACACGAAGTTCATGCTGCAGGGCAGCTCCTCTTCCAGCAGCTGGCCTCCAGGTTGGATGGGGGCATAGTGATGTGCCGTCGCCTGACCGGCGAAGCCGCCCCCACCCGAAGCAGCGAGTCCGACGGCCAACGCGATGACTCCGGCAGGTCGGTAGCGAACGAGCAATACGGTTCCCAGGGCCAGCGCCATCACTAACAAGCCAGAGTCGAGCGACGAAGCGCCCGCCTGGATCAATGATGACTGCTTCTTCTTGCGCGTCCGACCCTCTTTGTCCTCTCCGGCGCATGGCGTCTCAAGGCGACGCAGACGTGAGGGTTTCAACGAATTGCGCGTGTAGACGTCGAACACTCCGTTTTCATCTTCCGCGATCAAGTCGGAATCGTCGCTGACAAAGGCGACCGTGTTTCCGTCCGGACTAAGCGCGGAAGAAACCGAGCCCAGAGGAAAGCGTCGCGGCTGCGGGTTTACGTCGGCCGTTGCGTCCATTATCGAGGCCGGCACCGTCGTATCTGAGTCCCTATCGCGGACGAACACGTCGTATTCACCGTTGTCATCCCCAGACGCCAGGTTCGTTGCCGCGGATTCGAAACTAACGATCCGGCCATTGGCACTTAGCGAGGGGAAGTGCGAGGGGCCATCGGCCTCGGCGCCGCCGGTCCCCACCGAGACGCGTTCGTTCTCGCCGGCTTCCAGATCGCGGACGAAGACATCGGTCAGATAGCCCCCGTCCGGGCCCTGATTGTTCTCATCGTCCTCGACGAGGTTGACCGCGCTGCTCGCAAATGCGACGACGCGTCCGTCGGCACTGATGGAGGGCGAGAGAGAGTCGCCTCCTTCGATGTTCAAGGGGGAGCCGGCCGTGTCGCCGCCGTCGAGTGCAACCGAAACCAGTTCGGTCTTACGCGTGTTGAGATCGTGAATGAAGATGTCGCTATCGGAGTCGGTGTCTCCGGGCGCGAGGTTGGAGGCGGCACTCTCGAACACCACATAGCGACCGTCGCCGCTGATGTCCAGACCGCCCCGGCTGCGTCCTGCAGAGCGGTCGTCGCCCTCGTCCCCATCCGACGACACAGAAACGCGCACGGTCTTTCGTTTCTTCAGGTCGCGCACAAACACGTCGACCGTTGCATTCTCGTCGTTCTCGACCAGGTCATCCTCGGTGCTCCTGAAAGCAACGAAGCGACCGTTCGCGCTGATGCTGGGCCGGCTGGATTCGCCCAGCGTCGTCGATCCACGCAAGCCGACAGACGCCTGTTCGATCTTTTTTCGCCGCGTGTCGTAGACGAAAATGTCGGTCGACGGGCCGTCGCGATCGCCGCCCATCAATTGGGCATCGCTCTGAAACGCGATGAAGCGACCGTCGGGCGTAATCGAGGGATAGCGCGAAGGACCTTGGCGCTGTCTGCCGCGTTCATCGAGCGAGATGCGTCTCGTCCCGCCGCGAGACCAGACGTAGACGTCGAGCGCGTGGTTGGTGTCCCTCTTGTCGAAGGCCGCGCCGGTGGCGAAGGCGACCGGTCGCCCCCCAATGCTTACCGCGGGCTGATCAAACGGATACGGCTGGGCCGCGTGGATGTTGGGGCAGGGGGATTCCGGCTCCTGGGCCCCCACGGACCCGGCCGACGCCACGAGCGCGACCAGCCCCAGGCCGGCGACGATGGTGCGGGCGGCATGTCTACCGACGGGCAGTTTGTGGCTCATGCGGGTGAAGTTCTGGCCGGCGGGCGAGCGCCCTGCGGATCTCCGCAAATCGGATGGAGCCGGGATAGCCGGGCTCGAACCTGGGCCTGTGGATACGGTTGCGGCGTGAAGACCGGCCCGAGCATTCATTGGATTTCGCGGACGGGGATTCACGAGCACAGCGTCGAGGAGATCCGAGTCCTCCTCCGGCGAAGGCAAGGGTTCCTGTGGGTCGACCTCCCCGCGATCGGAGACGAAGAGGCCCGGTTGCTCCACGAGACCCTCGGCTTGGACGCCGTCACCCTGCAACAGGCGCGCGAGCTCAGCCTCGTGCCGAGACTTCGACGCGCCACAGACCACATCTTCCTTTCCCTTCATTCGCTCGATTCCGACCGCCACCTGATCGAGATCGGGCAGTTTGTCGGGCCTCGATTTCTGGTGACGACTCATGCGGTCCGAGATCGCAGCATGTCGCAGGATGAAATGCTCAGGGAGACGAAGCATGTTCGCGAGCGTATTGAGCAGGGCCACTTCCTTCCGAAATCACCGGTCGAGCTCTCGGTCGCGATCGTCACCGGTATCGCCCGGCGACTGGAGGAGTTTCTGGGCGACATCGCCGCGGCCGCGGGCTCGCTCGACCGCAGAATGCGCGAGGGCAAGACCGGCAAACAGCAAGACTTCCTGGAAGAGGTCTACCGGGTGCGCCACGAGCTGATCACCGTCAGGAACAGGGCGGCGCAAAACAAGGCAGCCTGCGCGCGCACGGCGGAAGTCGCGGGCGACATCGTTCCCGGATCGGTGGACCCCTTCCAGGAGCTCGCGGTACGCCTCGACCGGCTCGGCAGCCTCTGCGATGGAGAGCGGGAATTCCTGCAGGATCTGCTCGACTTCTATGGGTCCGTCCTGACGGCGAAGATGAACATCGCGATGGAGCGACTGGCCCTCATCGTCGTGCTCCTTGCCCCCACAACCATCGCGACGGGCATCTACGGGATGAATATCGTGGGGTTGCCTGGTCAGAGCGAGGCGCTCACTCTCGTGTGGATACTCTCGGTCATCGTCGCGGCCAGTGTGGCTCTCGCGATCTGGGCCAAGCGGCAGGGCTGGTTGTGAGCCGACTTCGGATACTTCTCATGGGCGGGCGGGACACCTATAATTTGCGGCCCTATCAACATTCCCTAGGCAATTCTGGCGGCCACCCGCCCGCCCTGGAGCGATGGATATCCACAAAAGCCTCACTCAGATAAGCGACCGCCTCACCAGGGCGCAGGAGGATCTGCGCATCGTCGAGGAGCAATTGCTCTTCCAGATGGACGTGCTGGAGGAGGCGAAAACGCGCATGCTCGTTGCGGAGACACCTCTGGCCGAGCGCGAGTTCCGTATCGCTCGCGACGACCACGAACGTCTCGTGCGCCAGAGGGACGAGGCCCTGCGCGAGATCGAGGAACTGCAGCGCGACCAGGACCGACTTCTCGATCGTATGCTCGGCTCCCGCGCGTAGATCGACGTGCCTCAAGCCGACACGCGTCCCAAAATCCTGATCGCCGAAGACGAGGCGATCATCCGGTTGGATCTGAAGGAAATGCTCGAGGAGGAGGGCCTTGAGGTCGTCGGGGAGGCGGCGGACGGAGACGCCGCGATCCGCCTGGCGCGGGAGCGCGATCCCGATCTCGTGATCATGGACATCAAGATGCCGGGCATCGATGGTCTCAGTGCCGCCGAGACGATCGTGCGCGACGACCTGGCCGCGGTCCTCATCCTTACGGCCTTCTCACAGCGGGATCTGGTTCAACGAGCGGCCGAGGCGGGCGCGATGGGATACCTGGTCAAACCTTTTCAAAAGTCGGACCTCATGCCGGCGATCGACATTGCGATGGCGCGCTACGCGGAGCTGGCCGCGGTCAAGAAGGAGTCGGCCGAGCTGTCCGATCAGCTGGTCACGCGCAAGGTAGTCGATCGAGCGAAGGGCAAGCTGATGGACGATCAGAAACTGTCGGAAGCCGATGCCTTTCGGCACATTCAGAAGCGAGCCATGGATGAGCGTCGTTCTATGCGAGCCGTGGCGGAGGACATCCTCGGGCTTGAATCTGAAAAGGACGGCTGAAGCGAGCAGGTCCACCTCCATCGAATGCCGCCGAGCCCTTCGGTCGACACTCGGCATCGCGCTCGTCCTCACCCTGAGCGCCTGTCCCGGGACGGATGAGCCTCCACGCGCCGAGCCATGTGTATGGCAGCTCGGGACGATCTCCTCGGATCGAGCGGAGCCGGGTTTCGAAGGGGGACCGGTCCTTCGGGGAATCCGATTTGGAATCGTCGCGGCCAATCGCGAGGAAAAGTTCGCCTGTCGCCTCGAACTCGTCGAACGATCCGCACCACCGGCCGGGCGGCAACTCGAGACCGCCGCCCACGAGATGGGCGCGGCCGACAGACTCGTCGCGGTGATCGGTCCCTACTCCTCCAGCGCGGTTGACGGCGCGAGCGCTGCCTTCGCCGAGTCTGGGGTGCCCTTGTTCGTACCTTCGGCGGCCCGCGCAGACTTGAATATCGCCGACAGGACTCGCTTCTTTCGGTTGATAGCGCACGACGATGTCGAAGGTGAGGCGGCCGGTCGCTTCCTCACCGAGGTCGCGGGCGCTCGACGCGTGGTGCTGGTGAGCGAGCAGTCCGACTACGCCCAAGCGGTGGCCGAGGCCCTATCCCGGTCCCTCGGCTCGATCGTGGTGGACGCGGACGAACTCGAAGATCCCGCGGAGTTGGAGGAGGTCGTCGGCGCGGCGAAGAAGGCGGCGCCCGACGCGATCTTCTTCTCCGGTACGGGAGCCACCCTCGCCCAGCTGATCAGTTCTGCCGAGGGAGCGGGGCTCGACGTTCTGTTCACAGCCCCCTCCACGGGAAAGGACCCGGGCCTACTCGGCCTCTCCGAAGCACGCGGAGCGCTCATCTTCTGTAGCTGCGCCGATCCCGCGGCCTCCTCCGACTCCGAGATGCGCGGCTGGGCGACCGATTTTCAGAGGGAGATGGGCGAAGCCCCGGGCCCCTTCTCCCTGGAGGCCTACGAAGGGGTCCAAATGGTGGCTGCCGCCCTGGCCGGCTCGGGATTCACGCGCGACTCCCCTCCCGCTGAGATTCGAGAAGGGATTGCGGCCTGGGCGCACGCCAACGCCTATCCGGGCCTGTCGAAGACCTACGCGTTCGATTCTCAGGGAGAGCTGGAGGAAGCCCCCGTTTTCGTCTATCAGGTGTCCAGCTCAGGCTGGCGTGAGGTGGGGAAGGTCGACGATCTGATCTGAGAGAAGGGCCCGCCGCGGTATGTGGACTTTTGCCGGACGGTCGCTAAACTACAGCCCTCGTAGGTCGGGAGGCCCCTTTCAACGGCGATCGGCGCCTGGGGTCATGGAGCAGTAAGGGGGAATTGCATGAAGAGATCCAAATGGCTGAGGCTCGGCGCGCTGTTGGCGGCCCTGATGTTGGTCGGTGCCGCGTGCGGTGGCGACGGCGACGACGGCGACGGGACCACGGCTGGTGACGGAGATGTAGAAAAGATTCCCGTCTCCATCACATTCCAGGGCGCGTTGACGGGGCCCTTCAATTATCTGGTGATTCCCGCGTTCCAGGGTGCCCAGTTGCGCTTCAACGAGTTGAACGCCGATGACACTTTCCCCGCGGAGATCACGCTGGAGCGGGGCGACACTCAGGGCAGCGGCGACAATGCACCTCCGGTTGTGGAGGAGGCCGTCTCCAACCCCGACACAGTCGCCATCGTCGGTCCCGCCTTCTCCGGTGAGTCGACCGCCTCGGGCGACAGCTACGACGAGGCCGGAATCCCGTTCGTAACTCCATCGGCAACGAACACCGCTCTGGCGGAAGAGGGTTGGGACTTCTGGTACCGCGCCTGCGGCAATGACGCCGCGCAAGGTGGATTGGCCGGTCAGTACATCGCCGAGACCTTGAAGCCCTCGAGCCTCTTCGTGTCC
Source organism: Actinomycetota bacterium (assembly GCA_046263155.1). Classification (GTDB taxonomy): domain Bacteria; phylum Actinomycetota; class CADDZG01; order CADDZG01; family WHSQ01; genus DATADF01. The sequence continues at coordinate 2,532 of JBHELF010000001.1, read as the reverse complement.
CACGACAAGTCCGAGTACGGCCAACCTCTTGCCGAAACGGTGCGCGACACGGCGGAGGAAGCCGGTCTGGAGATCGCCGGCTTCGAGGGGGTTGAGTCGGGAGCCGAGGACTTCTCCGCGTTTGTCTCCGCAGTCGAGGCGTCGGGCGCCGATGCGTTGTTCTTCGGCGGCTACGACGCGGACTTCGGCAAGATAGTCAAGCAGTCGCGCGACGCCGGTCTCGACATCACGATGATGTCGGGTGACGGATCGCTGTCGTCGACCTTCCTGGACCTGGCCGGTAGGGGTGCGGACAACGTCGTGTTGATCGCTCCCACGAACCTGTCGGGCGACTTCGTCTCGAAGTACCAGGGCGAGTACGGCGGCGAGGCCTCGTCGGTCCCGGTCTATGCGGCTGAGGGCTACGACGTTGCCAGTCTGCTCGGCGAGGGCATCCGTTCGGCTATCGACGGCGGCGCCGAGGATCCTGAGGCGATCCGTGCGGGCATCAAGGAATACCTTGACGGACTCCAGCCGGGTAGCGAGTTCCAGGGTGTGGCGAAGCCGTACGCCTTCGACGAGACGCACGAGGTCGTTGCGGAGGACGTAAGCCAGCTGTTCTATCTGTACGAGGTGACGGCCGGCGACCTCAAACCGTTGGGCAGCGCTGCAGACCTGCTGGGCACCGCCTAAGCAAATAGATCGTCGTATGACCAGGGGCAGGCCGCAAGGCCTGCCCCTGTTTACAATCTGACGACTTTTTCCATGGGGCCCTAGGAGACCAGTGGAAGTAATCGGAGATTGCTTCTCGGCAGTCGGCGGGCAATTCTGGGACCAGACCCGCAACGGTCTAACGCTCGGCTCGATCTACGCCATGATCGCCCTGGGCTACACGATGGTCTACGGCGTCTTGCAGCTCATCAATTTCGCCCACTCCGAAGTCTTCATGGTCGCCACCTTCGCGACTCTCTACGCAATCCGAGACTGGTTCGACGTCACGGAGCCCGCGACGGGCTTCATGCTGATACTGATACTTCTCGTTGCGCTCCTGGCGTCGATGGTGGCCTCGGGCGGGCTGGCCGTGCTGGTCGAGCGCTTCGCTTATCGGCCGCTTCGTCGCCGCGGTGCGCCGCGTCTCTCCTTCCTGATCAGTGCGATCGGCGCGTCGCTTTTCATTCAGTACTTATTCGTGCTGATGGACGGCCAGCACTACCTCCTGTTCTTCAAGCTTCCGGCGATCGCGGGTCCGAACCCGCAGTCGATCCCAGAGGTGATGGATACCCAGCAGGTCTTCTCGCTCTTTGGAACCTCCTTCTCGAACAAGCGAGTGCTCGTCATCGTGGCCGCCGCGCTGATGTTGTTCATTCTCGATCGCTTCGTTCGTCAGACACGTTTGGGACGAGGGATTCGGGCCGTCGCTCAGGATGCAGAGGCGGCCTCCATGATGGGCGTCAACATCGATGCCGTCATCGTGACGACCTTCCTGGTCGGTGGAGTCATGGCGGGGGCCGCCGGGATGCTGTTCGTACAGGTCCTCGGGGCGCCGGCCTTCTGGTTTATCGGGTTCCTTCCGGGCATCAAGGCATTCACCGCCGCGGTCCTCGGAGGCATCGGCAACATCCGCGGAGCGATGCTCGGCGGTCTCCTGCTGGGATTGGTTGAGGCTTATTCCGTCCCATGCCTGGGCACTCAGTGGATCAACGTGACCTCCTTCGTCGTGCTGGTGCTAGTCCTGCTGTTCCGCCCGAGTGGGATTCTCGGAGAGGAGGTTGGGCACTAGATGGCCGACGGCAAGCCTTCCGGCAGCAGCCAGGCGCAGGAGCCAGCCGAGACCGACGCCCGCAGCCTCGGCCGCCGATTGAAGGATCGCCGCAGAGAGTTCGCCCAACGTCGGGGTGCGTTCCGCGACGCGCGGGTGTCCGCCTACGGCCGCGCGCAGCAAATGGCGGGCCGCCGGCTCGAACCCGTCACCAAACCGTGGGGCGTCTTTCGAGAAAACGTCGAGGCGAACCGCAGGTGGGCCTACCCGCTTATAGGCATCCTTGTGATCGCTGCCGCGGCGATGCTGCCCTTCCTTACCGAATGGTTCGATCTGCCGGATTGGGCTCGACGGGCCACGAGCGGAAGCGCCCTCGCCCGAGTGGCGCTCTTCACTTTGTTCGCTCTCGGGTTGAACGTCGTGGTGGGGTTTGCCGGGCTGCTGGATCTTGGTTATGTCGCCTTCTGGTTGATCGGTTCGTATACGGCCGGAATCCTGACAGGTGCCCACTCCTACACCCAGGCGATCGCGGGTGAGGGAGTGGCGGTTGAGCCGACCTGGTCGATGTGGATGTGGCTGATCATTCTGGCCGCGCTGATGGCAGCCGTCATCGCGGGCGTCGTCTTGGGCTCTCCCACGTTGCGTCTGCGCGGGGACTACCTCGCAATCGTGACGCTCGGGTTCGGCGAGATCCTTCGAATTACTGCGAACAACCTCGACAACATCACCGGTGGACCGAGAGGAGTGCGCGGAATCCCGCATCCAGCCATCAGGGTCGGGGAACTGAATATTGA